>CAJKZP010000001.1:0-64201 GCA_905204415.1 uncultured Collinsella sp.
AGGACCGCAGCGGCCGTCGGCGAGCCACCAGGGGTGGAGCCCAACGCCAGCGATGATGCCTGGTAGGCGACGGGCGCGCCCGTTTGCGGCCGAAAAGTCGCGTGGGTCGACCCCGCAGTCAAAGAGCCCCAGACCCGACGCCGCCGACTCACTGGCTGCAGCATCGGGGCCGAGCATCAAATCAAGATGACAATGCGTGTCAAAGAATTGCGGTTCCATCGCAGGACATCCTGCTAGTCCAGGCGTTGGCCGTCGGCGCGTACGCGCTCGGTGCCGCGCCCGCTGATCCGGCGGATAACCTCGCCGGCAATCATCTGACCCATGATGGGCGGCATAAAGCTGGCGGTACCCAACTCGGTACGCTCGTGGATGTTGGACGGGTCGCGGGGTTGGGTCTTAACCGATTCCTCGCAGCTAAACAGCACGTGCAGACTCTTGATTCCGCGCTTCTTACATTCTTTGCGCATGATGCGGCTCATGGGGTCACGTACCGTATCGAAAATGTCGGCAAAGCGGAGGCACTCGGGATGGAGCTTGTTGGCCCCGCCCATGGAGCTAACCAAACGAATGTCGTGGTCCTGAGCATATTTGGCAATGGTAAGCTTGGCCGAGATGGTGTCGATGGCGTCGACGACGTAGTCGAGCTTGCCACCCGTCTGCTCCAAAACGCTCGCGAAGAACTCGTCGATGTTGTCGCTCAGCAGGTATTCGGTGCGCTTGATAACGGTGGCGGCGGGATTGATATCGCGAATCATGGCATCCATCACGTCCACTTTGCGCTTGCCGATGGTGCTGTGAAAGGCGATGGCCTGGCGATTGATATTGCTGGGCGCGATGATGTCCTTGTCCAGAATGACGAAATGACCGATGCCGCCGCGGGCGAGTGCCTCGCAGCAGTTGGAGCCCACGCCTCCGCAGCCGAGCACCAGCACCGTAGCATCGGCGAGCTTATCGAGTGCCTCGCGGCCCATGATGATCTCGAGCTTGGTGTCGCGTGTCTCGACGAGAGCGGCAGCGGTTTCGGTCATAGACATCCTCCGATGGGGAAGCGAATCGTGTTTTAGCTATTGCCATTATAGGTGTTATCGCGATTCTATTTGAGCCCTTGGGCTTGTTGAAATGGGATCGGGGTTCGCATAAGATTGAAGCAGATGGCACCCGTTGCAGCGGGTTGGCCAACTCCAAAACACGTTTGTAGCGTGAGAAGTGGCCGTCTTCGCATTACGCGGGGGCGGCTACTTTTTGAGTGTAAGATTAGATAATTAGACAAACATCTAAATATCGAGTATAGTGTGCGCGTCATGAGAGATGATGAGAGGAGGTCTTATGCCGGGAGAGGGTTTTAAGGCGCTTGCCGATCCAACGCGACGGCGCATTTTGGAGTTGCTGCGCGAGGGCAATTGCACGGCGGGGGAGCTTGCCGAGCATTTCGATATCAGTAAGCCGTCGCTGAGCCATCACTTGGCGACGCTCAAAAACGCCGGGTTGGTGACCGACGAGCGCCATGGCCAAAACATCGTATACAGCTTAAACACCACCGTCATGCAGGATTTGATTGGCTGGTTTATGGGCTTTACAAACACGGAAGGTGATAAGGATGAATAACGAAAACAAGGGCATTCACCCCACGGGGGTATCGTCGCGCGTGTGGATTGCGCTGGTCGCTCTGTGCGTCGCCAATGTCGTAGTGCACCTCATGGTGATGCCGAGCTTGCCTGCGCAGATTCCCACGCACTGGGGCGCGAACGGCGCCGTCGACGGTTGGGGTCCTAGCTGGATGGCCTCCGCGCTCGGCGTGCTGCCTCTGGCGCTTCTCGCAATGTTCTGCGTGGTGCCGCGCATCGACCCCAAAGGTGAGGCATATCGAACCTCGGGCAAGTTCTACCAGGGCTTCGTAATCGCCTTCACCTTGTTCATGTGCGCCATAAGCTGGCTGGGAGAGCTTACGGTCTGGGGCGTGGTGCCGGCGGTCGGTTCGGTTAACGTGCTGATTTCCGGTGTTGTCGGTTTGCTGTTCATCGGCGTAGGCAACTACTTGCCGCGTGTGAAGCAGAACTATACGCTCGGTATCAAGACACCTTGGGCGCTTGCCGATCCCGAGAACTGGCGCCGTACGCAGCGTTTTGGCGGCGCCTGCTTTATGGTGCTGGGTATTGGCCTGATTGTGATGGGCGTGGCAGGCAGCGTACTTTCGAGTGAAGTCGTCGCCGCGGTGATTGCGGTTCTGGCGTTTGGTTCGGTCGGAGCCATCTACGTCTACTCGTATCTGCTGTGGCGCAAATCGCAGCGAGCCGCTCGTTAAGGTTGCGGAAAACTAGCGTACGCAGTTCATAGTATGTTCCGGGGGACTTTTCCCAGGTAGTATTAGGGGGTGTGGGCAACCATGCCCCTTTTTATTAGAACGCGCGAACTGCCTCTCCGCTTTTTCCAAAACGGAGAGGGGGAGAAGATTTCCGCAGCTAGATAAGGAGAAATGACTGTGGCGGAGTTCATTTATCAGATGTATCAGGCTCGCAAGGCCCATGGCGACAAGGTGATCCTTGACGACGTGACCCTGAGCTTCTACCCCGGTGCCAAGATCGGCGTCGTGGGTCCCAACGGCATGGGCAAGTCGACCCTGCTCAAGATCATGGCCGGCATCGAGGAGGTCTCCAACGGCGATGCCAGGCTCACCCCCGGCTACACCGTGGGCATCCTGCAGCAGGAGCCGCCGCTCGACGATGACAAGACCGTCATCGAGAACGTGCGCATGGCGTTTGGCGATATGATCGCCAAGGTCGATCGCTTCAACAAGATCGGCGAGGAGATGTGCGACCCGGATTGCGACATGGATGCCCTCATGGCCGAGATGGGCAAGCTCCAGGACGAGATCGATGCCGCCGATGGCTGGGATATCGATTCCAAGCTCGGCCAGGCCATGGACGCCCTGCAGCTGCCCGATTCCGACATGCCGGTCAACGTGCTTTCCGGCGGCGAGCGCCGTCGCGTGGCCCTGTGCAAGCTGCTGCTCGAGGCTCCCGACCTGCTGCTGCTCGACGAGCCCACGAACCACCTGGACGCCGAGTCGATCCTGTGGCTCGAGCACTTCCTGCACAACTACCAGGGCGCGGTGCTTGCCGTCACACACGATCGCTACTTCCTGGATAACGTTGCCGAGTGGATCTGCGAGGTCGACCGCGGTCACCTTTATCCCTACAAGGGCAACTACTCCACGTATCTGGAGACCAAGGCCGCCCGTATCGAGGCACAGGGCAACCGCGACGCCAAGCTCGCCAAGCGCATGGAGGCCGAGCTCGAGTGGGTGCGCAGCTCGCCCAAGGCCCGTCAGGCCAAGAACAAGGCCCGTCTGGCTCGCTACGAGGAGATGGAGGCCGAGGCCCGCGCAAGCCAGAAGCTCGACTGGACCGACATCCGCATTCCCGTTGGACCGCGTCTGGGTAACAAGGTGCTCGAGGCCCATCACCTGCACAAGGAATTCGACGGTCGCGTGCTCATCGACGACCTATCGTTCACCCTGCCGCGCAACGGCATTGTGGGCGTCATTGGCCCCAACGGTGTGGGCAAGACCACGCTGTTCAAGACCATCGTGGGCCTGGAGCCGCTGACTTCGGGCGAGCTCGAGGTGGGCGAGACCGTCAAGATCTCCTATGTCGACCAGAACCGCTCTGGCATCGATCCCGATAAGAACCTGTGGGAGGTCGTCTCGGATGGCCTGGACCACATGATGGTCGGCGAGACCGAGGTCCCCAGCCGCGCGTACGTGGCGAGCTTTGGCTTTAAGGGCCAGGACCAGCAGAAGCGCGCTGGCGTACTCTCTGGTGGTGAGCGCAATCGTCTGAACCTGGCGCTCACGCTCAAGCAGGGCGGCAACCTGCTGCTCCTCGACGAGCCCACGAACGATCTCGACGTCGAGACGCTGTCCTCACTCGAAGCGGCGCTGCTCGAGTTCCCGGGCTGCTCGGTGGTCATTAGCCACGACCGTATGTTCCTGGACCGCGTCGCCACACACATTCTGGCGTGGGAGGGCACCGACGAGAATCCGGGCAACTGGTATTGGTTCGAGGGCAACTTCGAGGCCTATCAGGCCAATCGCATCGAGCGCCTGGGCGAGGACGCGGCCCAGCCGCATCGTATCCACCGTAAGCTGACGCGCGACTAGATCGTTACGCGGTTTTCCAAACCGCGTAACTGCTCGACGCTGCGCGGGTCGCAAGCACCCCATCTTGCCGTTCAAGCCGTCGCTCGCGTACCGAAGTACGCGTCGCTCCTCTTTCACGGCAACCTGGGGCACTTGCGGCCCGCTCGCTGTTGGTTACGCAACATCAACAAATAAAAACGGCTCAAATCCTGATTTGGATTTGAGCCGTTTGTCGTTACTGCTCGGGTTCTTCGACTTTATCGATAGTCCAGGCGGCTCCGAGACCGCCGGTGGTGTTGCGGCGGATGCGCACGGTGACTTCGTGGCGCTCGCCGGCCTGCGTGCAGTGCAGGGGGAAGCTTGCGCGGTTTCGCGCGGCCTCGATGGTACCGCGCTCGCGGGCGATCCAGTAGTACTCGCCGATGATGCCGAGCGTGTCGGCGCCGTAGGGGAGATAGGTCGACAACTGGTGCAGAAGCGGGCCGGGGCAGAAGACCTCGGTTGCGAAATCGACGGGGAAGTCCTCGGGGATGGCGGGCGCTGCAGGTGCGGGGGTTGGGGCCGCTGCGGGTGCCGGAGCCGGTGCCGGTGCGGGAATTTGGTCGCAAGCAGAGGTGGGCACGGATTCGATGACGGGTGCGGGCTCCGGCGTCGTTTCCGGCTTGATTGTGGAATCTGCGGGCTTCACGGTGACGGGCGCGTCTGCAGCTGCAGTTTCAATCTCAACCTGCGTTGCGTTCTCGTTCTCGATGCTCGGCTTTGTCTCGACCGGCGTGGATGCCATGGTGGTGATGCCGGCGTTGGCGTTCTCGGGGTCATAGACGACCGTGAGCGAGATGGCGGGCTGCGGCGTCTCGGGCTCCGGCGCCGACTCGGTAGCGTCTTGATCTGCGGGCTCGTCGGACTGATCGTCCTCGCCCTCGTTGCCAAAGACATCGCTGTTTTGGAACGCAGGCGTCTCGGGTTGGTCAGCGGCTTCTTCGGTTGTCGACTTGGGAGCCTCGTTGAGCTCAGCGGTGGCATCCTGCTCGGATATGACTTCGGGATCGGTCGTGGCGGCGATTTCGGTTTCGGCTTTTGCTGTTACCTCAATAGCGACTTCGATCTCTGTCTCGGGCTCGGGTTCCGGTGCGGCTTCAACCATAGCTTCGGGCTCGGGGCGCTTAACGTGCTTGGGACGCACTGCCTTGAGGTCCTTCTCGCCGCGCTTTTTCTTTTTGTAGGACTGCTTGGCGCCCTTGGCTGCCTTGGGCTTGTCCTCGCCCTTGGCAAGGGCGGCATCCCAGGCCTCGTTGGCGATGACGGTGGCATACAGGCGACCGCCCTTAAAGACGGTCAGCTTAATGCAGTCGTCGAGCTCCTCGAGCAGCTCGCGCGTGGACTCGAAGCCCAGGTCATAAGCGGCCATGTCACCAGCGGCGAGTGCCTCCTCGACCTGCGTCATAAACGTTTGCTTGCCGCATCCGATTGCATCGCGCAGCAGGCGATACAGATAGATGCGGTTGCCCAGCGAAAGCGTGGGCCTAACTATTGTCTTGCTCATGGCAAATCTCCTCTTTACACACCAAAGCATCTTACCATCGTGCGGGGCTTGCTACCTCGGCGCCCAAGGCAAACGGGCGCGACCGTTTGCCGGTTCGCGCCCGTTATGCAGGTCGGTTATCTATGAGAGGCAAACGTGCTTAGTTGCCCGATGCCGTGCCTTGGCTCGAGCTGTCAGATGCCGTGCCGGACGCGGTGCCGCTCGAGCTGTTCGAGCTGTTGGTGTTGCTGCTGTCGGTAGATCCCGTGCCCGATGTATTGCCGCTCGCCTGGTCGCCCGTGCTCGACTGAGAGCCATCAGTCGTTTGGCTTGAGTCGGTCGTGCCGGATTGCGTGCCGCTGCTGTTCGTAGAGGAATCGGCACTCTGCGACTGATCAGGGGTGTTCGAGGACGAGTCGGTGGATGCGGAGGTGCCCTGCGAGTCGTCCTGCTGGCTTTGCGATTGACCGGAGCTATCCGCGTCGCTCTCGATCGTGCGCGACGAAAGGATTGGCTCGGGACGCTCGCCCAGACCCTCACCGGCAGTGGTGATAAGGATGGCGCCAGCGCAGGCGATGACTGCGACGATGGCGATGGCGATCGAGAAGACGATGACCTTCTTTTGCGTCTGGCTGCGCTCTGCCGCGGCCTTGGCGCGCAGGCTGTTGGGGGCGACACGCGCCGTGGTCGCGCGTCCCGCAACCTGGCGCATCTCCTGCGTGGTCGCGGCGCCACCTAGGTGCTCCTCGACATCGGGCTCAACGGGCTCGTAGGCGCCGGCAGGGTAGTCGACAGCGGCATGCGTGCCCTTGATTGCTTCGGCGCTGGCAGAGATAAAGTGGCGGTAGACCTGCGAGGACACAACGGTGATAACCGAGCTCACGGCGGCGCCAATTACTGAACCAGCGATACCAATCTTGGAAGCAAGCGCGACGCTCGTGGCGGCAGCTGCGGCGCCGGCGATGATCTGGGGAATGGAAATGTCGTCGAACAGACCCTTTTTGGGCGCGATGGCCATAGTCTGTCCGATGGAATGGTTTTCGTGAACGCCGTTGTTGAGTGCGGCCGGTGTCATGACGCGCGTGCGCGGTGCGTCGGTGTACTTGGTTGTCATACGGGGTCCTCCCGGTGTAAATCTGCTTCGTTTCGTGTAGCCATCAGGGTACCCACCAGATGTGAATCGTACGTGACATTTAACAGATACCATCAACTCATCAATAGCTCACCAAGTTGGTGGGATGCGGTTACACCCGGCGGTTGAACTACAATAGGGCTTGCTAATTGTGTTGAATGGCGTCTACGCACGGGAGCATTCTTATGAATCTTCACCTTTCTCAGTCTGATGGCTTTTTGCGTGTGGCGGCGGCGTCTCCGCGGATTCGCGTTGCCGATGTCGAGGGCAATGCCGAGGTTGCGCTGGCGGCTGTTCGCGATGCTGCCGAGCGCGGCGTTCGCGCGCTGGTGCTGCCCGAGCTTAACCTGACCGGCTATACCGCGGCCGACCTGTTCCATAACCGCACGCTGCTGCATGCCTGCGAGGCTGCTCTGGTGCATATCCTCGATGAAACCCGCGAGCTGCCGATTGTCTTTACCATCGGTCTTCCCGTCGCAGTTGCCGATAATATCTACAACTGCGCCGCCGTGTGCTGTGCGGGTGAGCTTTTGGGTCTTACGGTCAAGAAGTATCTGCCCAACTATGGCGAGTTCTATGAGCGCCGTTGGTTTGCTCCGGCGCCTGCGGATCCTGTGTGGGTCGAGTTTGCCGGTCAGGGTCCGGTTCCGCTGGGTTCGGGGCTTGTCTACCGCTGCTGTGATGAGGGCGCCGAGGACCTGGTGCTGGGCGTTGAGGTCTGTGAGGACCTGTGGGTGCCGGCGCCCCCTTCGACCGAGATGGCGCTTGCCGGTGCGACGGTGTTTCTCAACCCGTCGGCCTCGGACGAGATTATCGGTAAGGCAGACTATCGCCGCAGCCTCATCTCTAACCAGAGCGCACGCCTGTACTGCGCCTATGCCTATGCGGACGCGAGCGAGGGCGAGTCCACGACCGACATGGTCTTTGCGGGCGAGAACCTCGTCTACGAAAACGGCTCCAAGCTCGCCGCGACCAAGCTGCTTACCTGCGATATGGCCATCGCCGACGTTGACCTTGACCGCCTGGTTGCCGAGCGCCGTCGCTCGACGACGTGGACGCGCACCGACGATGCGCCGGAGGCCACGGCCGTTGAGTTTTCGTTTGAGGGCGTGCTGGCCGAAGAACCTGTCCTGCGCGATGCCTGCGATATCGACCGCGTTTTCCCGCGCGCGCCCTTTGTGCCGGCCGACCACGGCGACTTGGCCGAGCGCTGCGAGACGATCCTCGATCTGCAGACTGCGGGCCTCAAGACCCGCCTTGCCCATACGGGCACCAAGGCGGCCGTCATCGGCCTTTCGGGCGGCTTGGACTCCACGCTGGCACTGCTTGTGACCGTGCGTGCCTTCGATGCGCTGGGGCTGCCGCGCACCGGTATCACGGCCGTGTCCATGCCCGGCTTTGGCACGACGCATCGCACCAAGTCGAACGCCGAGTCGCTCGCTCGCGACCTGGGTGTGAGCTTCCGCGAGGTTTCGATCCATGCGGCTGTGGAGCAGCACTTCAAGGACATTGAGCACGATCCGGCCGTCCAAGACGTGACCTACGAGAACAGCCAAGCCCGCGAGCGTACGCAGATCCTGATGGATCTGGCCAACCAGGCTGGCGGTTTTGTCATCGGCACGGGCGACCTGTCGGAGCTGGCGCTCGGCTGGGCTACCTATAACGGCGACCACATGAGCATGTACGCCGTCAACGCGAGCGTGCCCAAGACGCTCGTGCGCCATCTGGTGCGCTATGCCGCCGATGTCTTTGGCGGGCGCATTGCCGAGGTCCTGCTCGATATCCTCGATACGCCGGTGTCCCCCGAGCTTCTGCCGCCCACGGGCGACGGCGAGATTGCGCAGAAGACCGAGGATTTGGTGGGCCCGTACGAGCTACACGACTACTTCCTCTACTACCTGCTGCGTTTTGGCTTTGAGCCGGCCAAGATCTACCGCATGGCGCTCAAAAGCTTCGAGGGCGTCTACGACGCCAAGACCGTCCACACGTGGCTGCGTACGTTCTACCGTCGTTTCTTCGCCCAACAGTTTAAGCGCAGCTGCCTGCCCGATGGTCCCAAGGTGGGATCGGTGACGCTCAGCCCGCGCGGCGATTGGCGTATGCCGAGTGACGCTAGCTCGCGTCTGTGGCTTGCGCAGATCGACGCGCTCAATCCAGTCGACTAAGGTTGGCTAAATTGAACCAATACGGGGGTTGCAAGCGTTACACTTTTGCAATCTGATGGCCCGTATCGCGCGGCGCTCTTGTCGAAGCGCCGCGTTTTTTATATCGAAAGGTGGCACCATGCAGGCATCGCAGCGTCTCGACCGCTTTGGCGCGGAGGTCTTCGCCTCGCTCAACAACAAGCTTCTCGCGCTGAAGGCTCAGGGCAAGACCATTTACAACATGAGCGTGGGCACGCCCGACTTTAAGCCGTACGACCACGTGGTCGAGGCGCTCACACAAGCCGCCCAAGATCCCGAGATGTGGAAGTATGCCCTGCGCGATCTGCCCGAACTCAAGCAAGCCGTGTGCGATTACTATGAGCGTCGCTTTGGCGTTTCGGGCATTACGCCGTCTATGGTGCAGTCGTGCAACGGCACGCAGGAGGGCGTGGGCCATTTGGGCCTGGCTCTGCTCGATCCGGGTGACACCATTTTGGTTCCCGATCCGTGCTACCCGGTCTTTGAGGCGGGTGCCAAGATCGCCGATGCCAAGCTCGAATACTATCCGCTGGTTGCCGAGCACAATTACCTGCCCTATGTGACGGGTATCGATCCCGAGGTTGCCGATCGTGCCAAGTACATGATCGTGTCGCTGCCCGCGAACCCGGTCGGCTCGGTGGGCACGCCCGAGGTCTACGAGGAGATTATCGCCTTTGCCCGCGAGCATGATCTGTTGATCGTCCATGATAACGCGTACTCCGACATCGTGTTTGACGGCGAGCCCGGCGGCAGCTTCTTGCAGTATCCCGGCGCGCTCGAGGTGGGCGTTGAGTTCTTCTCGCTCTCCAAGTCGTTTAACGTCACCGGTGCCCGCATCGGCTTTTTGGTCGGTCGCGAGGATGTGGTCTCTGCCTTTGCCAAGCTGCGCGGCCAGATCGACTTTGGTATGTTCTTCCCGATTCAGAAGGCCGCCATCGCGTGCCTGAACGGTCCGCGCGATGAGGTCGAGGCGCAGCGTCTGAAGTACCAGGAACGCCGCGATGCCCTGTGCGACGGTCTTGAGGGCCTGGGCTGGGAGCGTCCCAACGCGCATGGCTCTATGTTTGTGTGGGCCAAGCTTCCCGGTGGTCGCACCGATTCCATGGCGTTTTGCGAGGAGCTCATGGAGAAGGCCGGCGTTGTGGTGACGCCGGGCGCGAGCTTTGGCCCTTCGGGCGAGGGGCACGTGCGCATGGCGCTGGTCCTGCCGCCCGATCAGATCGCTTTGGCTGTCGAGGCCATTCGCGAGGCGGGCCTGTATTAGAAACCTATTTCGACTCGTCAATAGCTCGAAACCGATTTCGTGCAGTTATTTTACGAATTCTGCAAACAATTTCGGTAAACGGTCGATTTTTGGCTGCGAATAGGAGCATAATCAAAGTCCCGATTGGATGTATTGGGATTACGACAAGCCGCTCGGGTCGTTCCCGGGCGGCTTGTTTGTGGAGAGAGATGGGAGTTTCTAATGGTTAACGAGAAGAAGGTCGCTATTGTCGGCTGCGGTTTCGTCGGTTCGTCTTCGGCGTTCGCACTGATGCAGAGTGGTCTGTTCTCCGAGATGGTCCTCATCGACGTGGACAAGAACCGCGCCGAGGGTGAGGCCCTGGATATCGCGCACGGCATGACGTTTGCCGAGCCGATGAAGATCTACGCCGGCGATTATTCCGATGTCGCCGACGCCGCCATGATCGTCGTCACCGCTGGCGCTGCCCAGAAGCCCGGTGAGACCCGCCTGGACCTGGTCAACAAGAACGTAAACATCTTTAAGTCCATTATCCCCGAGATTAAGAAGTCCGGCTTCGACGGCATTCTGCTAATCGTCTCCAACCCGGTTGATGTTCTGACCTATGCTGCCATCAAGATGTCCGGCCTGTCCGAGGGCCATGTCATCGGCTCCGGCACCGTGCTCGACACTGGCCGTCTGCAGCAGATGCTTGGTGCCCACGTCGAGGTTGACCCGCGCGATGTCCAGGCCTATGTCATGGGCGAGCACGGTGACTCCGAGTTTGTCGCTTGGTCCAGCGCTCAGGTTGCTGGCGTTCCGCTGAACACCTTCTGCGAGCTTCACGGCCACCTGGAGCATGAGGCTGCCGAGAAGCGCATCGCCGAGGACGTCAAGAACTCCGCCTACACCATCATCGAGAAGAAGCACGCCACCTACTACGGCGTCGCCATGGCCGTCAAGCGCATCTGCACCGCTGTCATGCGCGATGAGCAGACCGTTCTGCCCGTTTCCTCGCTCATGGTGGGCGAGTATGGCCTGTCCGATCTGGCTATCTCCATGCCGACGGTCGTTGGCCGTGACGGCGTCGTCTGCCGCGTTCCCGTGCCGTTGAACGATGACGAGCAGCATGAGCTCACCGCCTCCGCCAAGGCCCTCAAGGACATCATCGACAGCGTCGACTTCTCCTGCTAAACCAAGCTCTCTAGAGCGAAAAGCTACAATGAAGGCGTCCGGGCCCACACGGCCCGGGCGCCTTTTTGGTGCAAAGTAACCTGACCCCAATGCACCATCCCTATACACCATGGTTGATGGGAGGGCCATGTCGGATTCGCCTAATTTTTTGACCTATGCCCAGACGGCGTTTGATCCGTTTGAGGAGCGGCCGTTCTGCGCGGTGGATAGCCTGGTCTTTGCGTGGTTGTCCTATTTGCGTTTGCCGGGTGATATGGCGGAGCTGACGAACTGGCAGGGCCTAGACGTACGCGAGCTGCTGCGTGCCGAGTGCTACCGGGACATGATTGGCGACTTGTGGGACCCGGAGGGCAGCAGGGCCTTGTTGGAGGCCGTGGCAGCAAGTCCTCGCTACCGTGGCGTGAACGTTTGCGGCTATCGTGCCGTGAGCGATGTGGTGGCGACGGAGCAGTTTGCAGCCATGACGTTCCGGTTTCCGGCGGGGTTTAGCTATCTTTCCTTCCGGGGGACCGACAGCACGATTGTGGGCTGGAAAGAGGACTTTAACATGGCGTTTCGGTATCCTGTGCCGGCCCAGGAATCCGCGGCGCGTTATGTGGACGAGGCGGCGGATGCGATTGACGGGCCGCTTTTGTGCGGAGGTCATTCCAAGGGTGGAAACCTTGCGGTGTACGGTGCGGCGATGTGTTCCGATGCCGCCCGTGAGCGAATCGAACGGGCGTATTCCCATGATGGTCCGGGCTTCGTCGAGGAGTTTCTGAACGGCAACGCCTTTGCGAGCCTTTCTGGTCGTATCGATAAAACCCTGCCCCAGTCTTCGATCTTCGGCATGATGTTCGAGACACAGGAGGACTATGCCATCGTTGAGAGCACCGAGTTCAGCCTGCTGCAGCACAATCCCTTTAGCTGGGTGGTCGACGGCTGCGATTTTGTGTATTGCGAACGCCTGTCTGCTGGCGCGCGATATGTTGACGGCTCTATTCGCGAGATGCTGCTTGCAGTGTCACCTGGCGAGCGCGAGCGTTTTGTAGATGCGTTGTTCTCCGTGTTTGAGGCTACGGGTGCTGAGCGGTTTGCGGATATCGCTGGGAATCTGCGCGAGAGCCTGCCCGTGATGCTCCAGGCTGCGCAAGGCTTTGACAAGGATACGCGCCGTTTTGTCTCGCAGACCATCGTGGCAATCCTTAAATGCGCACTGCTGCCCAAACGACCTCAGATCGACATGCCCGCTGCCGGCAAGAGTTTGGCAGAACAGCTCGAGGCTTGGCAGTCCGAGCTCCTGCGCTAGCCATTGGTGCAAAGCAACCTGTCCCCGATGCGTCAACCTTCGATGCACCTGGGGCTGGCTCGACCGCTATACTGGTTCGTGCCGAAATCGATCTAGAACGGAATGCCGTATATGAAAATCAATCATGCGATTCTGCATATCCTGGACTTTGACTCTGCCGTCAATGTCATGAGCCAGCGCGAGCTCGATATCGAGAGCCGTACCGTGCGCAACTTCGTGACCACGCATCTGCGCCGCGCACGTACCTCGGCCGACAATAAACGCGCCACGTTTGCCGAGAACTCTGCGTTTGGCGGCGAGCTCAAGGGCTATTTCTTTGGCGAGCGCGAGTTCGTTGACCTGTCGCAGCAGATTGCGGAGTTTATTTCCTCCGAGCTCACCAAAGCCGAGAAAGCCGAGTCCACTGACGTGCTTGTGGCGGACTTTGACGACGATGAGGATGCCCGCTGGTTTGCCGTAATGCTGCTGGGCTCCAAGCAGGCTTTTATGCACGAAGTGGGCCGCGAGGAAGGGGAGGTGCGCAACGACATCGCACGTCACTACGCCATTCTGCCGAACCCCTCGCAAAAGGTGCCGAGCTATGCCATCGTGCGCGCGAGTACCATGGAGATCGGCTACGTGGACAAGAAGCGCAAGATTGCCGGCGAGGACCGTATGCTTATCCCCGATGGCCTGCTGCAGTGCGACACGGGCGTATCGGGCAAGGAGGTCATCGACACGGTGACGCGTGTGGTCGAGGAAGTTGCCGAGGAGCACGGTGCCAACACGGCCGTAGCGCTCGCTAAGGTTAAGACTGCCGTTGCCGAGAAGGTTGAGGATGACGAGGAGCTGCCGCCTTGGGATATCGTCGATGAGGTCTTTGAGGACGAACCGGTTATCAAGGAGAACGTGCGCGCGGCACTGACCGAGGAGAAGGTGCCTGAGCGTGTGCCCGTGGAGCGCAAGCAGGTCGAACGCGCGGCGGTGCGCAATCACAAGATCCGTACCGACACGGGTATCGAGATCAGCTTCCCGGCCGAGATGGGTTCGAACTCCGAGTACATCGAGTTTGTCAACGAGCCCAACGGCCTCATCTCCATCGAGCTCAAAAATATCGGCAGCATCGAGAATCGATAAGTTGCGTTGCGCCTACAGCGAGAAAGTAAAGGCCGAAGCTTCTTGGGGCTTCGGCCTTCTTGTTTGGGGATGAATTGCCCCGCAGGTTGAGCATGAGTCAGCGAAAACGCGGTTTGTCAAAACCGCGTAACTATTAAAGCTGGCGCAGGCCTTCCTCGAGACCGGTCTTGCTGTCGGTCTTCTCGTCGCGCATCTTGATGACGCGGGCGGGGACACCGGCCACGACGGCACCGGCGGGGACGTCCTCGACGCACACGGCGCCGGCGGCAACGACAGCGCCCTTGCCTACGTGCACGCCCTCCAGGACCACGGCGTTGGCGCCAATCATGACGTCATCCTCGATGATGACGGGCGTGGCGCTCGCGGGCTCAACGACGCCTGCCAGTACGGTGCCGGCGCCGATGTGGCAGTTCTTGCCCACGGTGGCGCGGCCGCCCA
The DNA here is from genome assembly GCA_905204415.1 of uncultured Collinsella sp. Lineage (GTDB taxonomy): Bacteria > Actinomycetota > Coriobacteriia > Coriobacteriales > Coriobacteriaceae > Collinsella. Next base: position 14,234 of record CAJKZP010000001.1, read on the forward strand.
GCACGGCGCCCATGTCGATCATGGAGCCTTCGCCAATGATGGAACCGATGTTGATGATGGCGCCCATCATGATGACGGCGCGGTCGCCGATCTCGACGCGGTCGCGGATGATCGCGCCCGGCTCAATGCGGGCGTTGATGCCCTTAAGGTCGAGCATAGGGACGGCGGAGTTGCGGCAGTCATTCTCGACGTCGTAGTAGTCGATGGAGTCGGCATTGGCATCGAGGATGGCCTTGAGCTCATCCCAGTCGCCAAAGACGGTCTTGCCGCGACGACCACCGTAGACGTGTGCATTGACCCACTGGACCTTCATGCCCGGCTTCTCGCGCACGTACAGCTTGACGGGCGTCTTTTTGGGCGCGGTGGCGATGTAGTTGATAATCTCTTGTGCATCCATCTCGGCTGCGTTGCTCATTTGCTGTCTCTCCTTTGGGTGGATCCGGTTGATACCTGGTTAGGCAAACATGACCTGGTCGAACGTATAGAAGCCAGGCTCGCGGGTGACGAGCTTCTGCGCGGCTGCCAGGGCGCCGTTGACGAAGATCTGACGGCTCGTGGCGCGGTGCGTGAGCGTGACCTCCTCATCCTGGCCAAAGAAACTCACTTCGTGGACGCCGGCGACAGTGCCACCGCGCAGCGAGTGCATGCCGATCTCCTTGGGGTCGCGCGCTCCGCACATGCCCTCGCGGCCATAGACGGGGTGGTAGCCTGCCTCGGGCTCAGCTTCGACGACGGCGTCGAGCAGTAGCTTGGCAGTGCCGCTGGGGGCGTCAACCTTTTGGTTGTGGTGCGTCTCGACGATTTCGCAGTCAAAGCCGGGCAGCTCGCGTGTGGCCTGCGCTACCAGATGGCGCAGGGCTGCGATGCCGATGGAGTAATTGCCGGAGTGCATGACGCGGGCGTTCTGACCCAGCTCGCGCAGGCGGTCCATCTGCTCGGGCGTATAGCCTGTGGTGCCCGAGACCAACGCCGCACCCGTGCGCTCGACATAGGCGACGACGGTATCGAAGGTCACGACGTTTGAGAAGTCGATGATGACGTCGGCTGCCGGGGCGTTCTCGAGCTCGGACAAGTCGAAGCCAATCTGGGCGACGATGTCGAAAACGGGCTCTCCGGCGGCGTCGACAATGCCCTCGGCGGTAGTGCGAATGAGCGAGCCCATGCGGCCCGTTCCCATAATGACGGTCTTAATCAAGCAGACCAGCTCCCTTCAGAGCATCGGTAAGTGCAGCGCGCGTGTCGTCTGCCATGGGGCATAGCGGCATGCGGTAGTTTGCCTCGATCATACCCATCTGAGCGAGCGCTTCCTTGACGGGGATGGGGTTGACCTCGCTAAAGAGGGCATTGATGAGCGGCTGGCCGGCAATCTGGATATCGCGGGCGCGCGCCACGTCACCGTCCAAATAGGCGCGGCACATGTCATGCACGAGCTGCGGCTGAACGTCAGCCCATACACTGATGGTGCCCGAAGCGCCCAGGCTCATGAGCGGCACGGTAAGCGCGTCCTCGCCCGAGTACATGCGGAAGTCGTCGGACAGCAGGTGGGCGATCTTGGCCGCGTAGGCGACGTTGCCCGAGGCCTCCTTAATACCCATGATGTTGGGGTGCGCGGCCAAGCGCTCTACGTTGCGCTCGCTGATGCCGCAGCCGCAGCGGCCGGGAATGTTGTACAGGATGCAGGGGATGTCCACGGCATCGGCGACGGTCTTAAAGTGCTGATAGATACCCTCTTCATTGGACTTGTTGTAGTAGGGGGTAATGAGCAGCAGACCGTCGGCGCCCAGGCCTTGGTAGGTGAGCGACTTGGTGAGCATGGTTTGCGTGGAGTTGGAGCCCGAGCCGGCGATGACGGGGACGCGTCCTGCAACTTGCTTGACCACTGCGGCGACAACGGAGTTGTCCTCGTCGTCGGTCATCGTGGCGCTCTCGCCGGTGGTGCCCAGGGTGAGGATGGCGTCGGTGCCGTTTTGCAGGTGGAAATCGATAAGGTGCTCGAGCGCGTCAAAGTCGACACTGCCGTCCTTTTTAAACGGCGTAACAAGGGCGACGATTGAGCCCTCAAGATTGCGGATGTCCATGTTCTTCTCCTTCGCGTCCGCGATCTGGATGCGTTTGTTCCATTGGGCGGCGACTGCCAGGCGCTCGTCTTGGGCACGACGGCGGGCACTTTCGGCGCGCGACTTGGCCAGCAGCTCTCGGCCGCTTGGCAACACGTCGAGTGTGGCAAAATAATCGCCCGGGCGCTCGGCACGGCGGATGAGGTCGGCCGAGCCATCGGGACGCAGCAGGACCTCGGCGGAGCGCAGCCGGCCGTTGTAGTTGTAGCCCATGGAGTAGCCATGCGCGCCGGTATCGTGAATCACAAGCAGGTCGCCCATGTCGATATGCGGCAGTTCGCGATCGATGGCGAACTTGTCGTTGTTCTCGCATAGGTTGCCCGTGATGTCGTAGGTGTCCGTGACGGGTGCTGTGGTCTTGCCGGCTCCACCCGGCTGGCCCATTACCGTAATGTGGTGGTAAGCGCCATACATGGCAGGACGGATCAGATCGACGGCGCTTGCATCGACACCGATATAGTCCTTGTAGATCTGCTTCTCGTGGATGGCCTTGGTGACCAAGCAGCCATAGGGGCCCATCATAAAGCGGCCCATCTCGGTGCAGATGGCCACATCGCCCATACCGGCGGGGACCAGAATCTCGTCGTAGGCCGCGTGCACTCCCTCGCCGATGGCGTGAATGTCGTTGGCCTGCTGCTCGGGCAGATAGGGGATGCCGACGCCGCCGGACAGATTGATAAAGGCGACATGTGCGCCGGTCTCGCGCTCCAGGCGCACGGCGAGCTCAAAGAGGATGCGCGCGAGCTTGGGGTAGTAGTCGTTGGTGACGGTATTGCTGGCAAGGAATGCGTGGATGCCAAAGTTTTCGGCGCCCTTGGTCTTGAGCATGCGGAAGGCCTCGAAGAGCTGCTCGGTGGTCATGCCGTACTTGGAGTCGCCCGGGTTGTCCATGATGCCGTTGGAGAGCTGGAACAGGCCGCCCGGATTAAAGCGGCAGCTGACCGTCTTGGGGATGGGCCCCGCAACGCGCTCAAAGAACTCGATGTGGCTGATGTCGTCAAAGTTGACGATGGCACCCAATTTGTCGGCCAGCTCAAAGTCGGCAGCCGGCGTGTCGTTGGACGAGAACATGATGTCGTGTCCCGTGATGCCCAGCGAACGGGCGATCATGAGCTCGGTATAGCTCGAGCAATCGCAGCCGCAGCCGTATTCGTTGAGAATGGAGATGAGCGCCGGGTTGGGATTGGCCTTGACGGCAAAGTATTCCTTAAAGCCCGGGTTCCATGCGAAGGCGTCGCGCACCTCTTGCATGTTGCGGCGGATGCCCGCCTCGTCATATAGATGAAATGGCGTGGGGAACTGCTCGACGATATGCTCGAGCGTCTCCTTGTCCACAAACGGCTGCTTGGCCGCATATGCCTCGTTGGGGGTCAATGCCATGTCCCGTAAACCTCGCTATCCAGACGGCGCCATCTGCGCATCGAATCCGCATAGCGTGGACCCAATGTCCGGATAGCGCTCCCGCATTGCTGCAGACAGTCCTGTGGGTGTTTCCCGCAGGCCCACCAGGTTGTTCGTGCCCGAAAAGCCCAGTTCGGCGGGTTTCGCCTCCCCACGGGGTCAAAGCCTGCCGGCTCGCCCGCGGTTCTTCGTGCCCGCGCCTCTATCAAGTGGTAACGACCCTACCACGTTGCACTTTAGCAAACAAGAGTATTCGTATATAACGTTTAAAAAATGCAGCAATATGCTGGAAACATGTGTGCCACAATCCTGTATCACAATAAGTTGCAACAGATATGCCTCACGAAGGGATCTTCTATGACCGAGCTCCAAGAACTCCGTCGCTATCGCCGCGATCTCCATCGCATTCCGGAGCTCGATTTCGATCTTCCACAAACCATTGCCTATATCGAGGGCGTGCTGGCACCGCTCGCTTGCGAGGTGACCCATCCGTGCCCCAGCTGCGTCTGTGCTTTCTTCGATGCTGGCGTTGGTGCCGCGCATGCCACGGCGATTCGCGCCGATATGGATGCGCTGCCCATTGCCGAGGCAACAGGGGCAGCGTTCGCCTCGACACATCCTGGCAAGATGCACGCTTGCGGACATGACGGACACATGGCTATGGCACTTGCCGCCGCGACGTATGTCGACCGTACGATTCGCGAGCAGCCGGGCGCCATGAGGCACAATGTGCTTTTTGTGTTCCAGCCGGCCGAGGAAACGACCGGTGGTGCCAAGACGGTATGCGAGAGCGGCGTGTTCGAGCGCTACGGGGTCGACCACATTTTTGGCTTTCACGTGTGGCCCGATCTGCCCGCCGGCACGTTGGCGAGTTGTTCCGGTCCGCTGCTGGCGCGTTCGAGCGAGACGCATATCCATATTCACGGAACGAGCATCCATATTGCTAAGACCTATGGTGTGCCGGTTGAGGAGTCGCACGATGCTGCGTTGGCGGCAGCGAAGTTTTTGGTTGCCGAGCGCGAGCTGATGGACGAGCTGGGCACCGACGGGCCCTGTATCGGTAAGTTCGGCCTGCTGCAGGCCGGTACGGTCTGCAACGCGGTAGCGGGGGAGGCCCATGTTGCCGGCAGTCTACGTGTGTTTACGGACGACATGTTCGAACGTGCGCGTGAGGGCGTGCGCCGCGTGCTTGATGAGGCATGCGCCGCAACGGGCTGCACATATGACCTCGATTTTGCCGAGGGCTATCCGCCGGTCGATAACGATCCCGAGCTATTTGCCAATGTAGCGCCTGCCTTGCCCGAGCTGCAGCTCGTGGATGAGCCTTTGCTGATTGCCGAGGACTTCGCTTTCTATCAGCGTCATCTGCCGGGTGTGTTCTTCTTGCTGGGCACGGGCATGCCAGAGGGACAAGAAAACCCGATTGACGCTGATGGCTGCCCAGCCTATGCGATGAGCGCCCTTCACACCGATACCATGCTCTTTGACGAGGAAATCCTGCTCAAAGGCCTCGATGTCTACAAACGATTGCTTGACTTGGAGTGATGATGAAGCGCCGACAGACTGCCGTGTATAGTCCTGGTGGGTGCGGGTGCGGCTTGCTGCTGCTCCCGGTTATTGCTGTGAGCATTGGCGTGATGTTTGCGCTTGCTGGACTGGCCGCAGCGGCACTTGTGCTGTTGATTGTGGCAATTGGCGTGACGATTTGGCTGTGCCGTTCTCGCGAGCAACGTCGTGCCGATGGCAAGACCAATGTCGGGTGGGTCGTCTTTCTGATCATTGCGTACCTGCTGAGTGTCAGCTACCTGGTGTTCTTTGTGCTGTTGATGATCAGTGCCTTTACCGGGGAATCCGTCACGGTGGGGTAGGCTTCGACGGGCCTCTTGAGGATGAAAAAATGGAGCCGGATGGGAAATTCCCCCATCCGGCTCCATTGCTCAATATTGGCGTGCACTTCTACTCGGCTGCCTCGCGGCGAGCGACCTCGTCGATCAAGATAGCATCGCCGTGCTTGGCAGCGGCAATGCTCGCGGCCATAATCATGCCCATTGCCGTGATGTAGGCGAAGAGCATCGACGGCGCCACGTCCATAACGATGCCGGAGAGAATCGGTGTCGCCACCTGAGCCGCCATGCTCACGGTGTAGTAGTAACCGGAGTAACGGCCCACGCTTTGGGAGCTGCAGCACTCCAGAATCATCGTGTACACGCACAAGTCCACGCCGCCCAACGCAACGCCCATCAACAAAAAGACGCCGTACAACACGGGCGAGAAGCCGGGTGCCAGCCAAAGAAGCGCGGGGCACAAAACCATGATGACGGCGGTGCCCAGAGCGACCTTTTTGCGGCCGATTTTGAGTGAAAGATTTGCCAAGGGTACGTAGCTTAGCAGCGCGCCTGCAATCGTCACGATATTGATGATGGCGTAGGAACCGCCCTCCATGCCGTAGAACATATCGGCATAACGGCTGATATTGGTGGTCATGGCGTTATAGCTCATGTAGTAGAAAAACGTTGCAGCGAGCAGCATGATGATGGAGCGGCGTACGCCGGCGTCTGCAACGCGATCTTTACCGCCGGCCTCGGGGGAGTCATCTTTGTCAATCTGATCCTCGTCGATGCCCATGGACAGCGATTTCTCGCGCATCTTTTCGACGAGGGCGGGCTCACGGACAAAGATTCCATAGACAACGGCCGACACGAGGATAAAGGAGGCCTGCAAGATAAAGAGCGGAAGATAATCGGGTTTGTGGGCCTTGGGAACCATGACCGAGATGGCGACGAGCATAAGGCCCGTCCCCGCATAGCCGACGATCTTTTCGATCGAGTCCGCCTTGGTTCGCAGTGGGCGAGGCGTAATATCGGCCACGATGGCAACCGTCATGGTGCGATAGGCGCATATTGCCAATAGCGTGAGGATAATCGCGCCGATGAGCAGAGGCAGGCTGCCCATGTTGCTGGCGATCGCGATGAGCGGGACGGAGAGCATTGCCACCGCGGAGCCGCCCAAGATAAAGGGCGTTCGGCGCCCGAGTTTGCTTGTGCAACGGTCCGAGAGGATGCCAAAGAGCGGAAACAGGAACAGGCCAAAGACATTATCGATGGCCATGATCGCGCCGGTGAGCGAGTTGGATAGGCCAAAGGTCCCCGTGAGCATCTTGGGAACGATGCCGTCGTAGACCTGCCAAAAGCTGATCATGCCCATAAAGGGTAGGGAGGCGAGGGCGACGGCCTTGGTGTCGAGCCGGGCCGCCCGCTTAAGATTTGGTTGGGTCATGCTGGTTCTCCTGGTCGGTAAAAGCGGGGAGGGGCGCTATCGGCCCTCCCGTCCTACAGTTGTTCAAGGTTGGCGAGAAACGACACATAGAATTCGACGCCGCGTTTGTAGACATCGACACCGATGCGTTCGTTGGCGGCATGGATGAGCTTGCGCGCCTCGCCCGAGTAGATAAAGCCGCAGAAGCGGTAGACGCGATCGCAGATCTCGTTGAACTCGCGCGAGTCGGTGCAGGAGTTCTGCACGTAGGGAGCAAAGCCGGCCTCGGGATAGACACCCGACACGCAGCGATGGATGTAGTTGAAGGCGGCATCGTCTTCGTAAGGCGAGATAGGTGCTGGTTCGGTGTAGGGGATCGCCTCGTTGATTTCGACGGTGACGTGATCGGGGCTTACGCCCGAGGCGCGGCACTGCTGAGCGGCGAGCTTGCGAGCGCGCTCAACGGCATCGGCGATGGTCTCGAACGGAGCGATGCGCACGTTGAAATTGGCGCGAGCGACTGGTGGCAGCACGTTGTGCGCGTTGGAGCCTTCGAGCTGCGTGAGCGCATAGGTTGTGCGCAGCATGGCCGAGGTCTCGGGGCTGGCGGCCATAATCTTGGTAACCGCGGGGCGTGTGAGCCAGAGGTTGCCAAAGATTGCCTGAAACGTCGCGCTGCTGCGGGCACCCAGCTCGGTCAGTGTGGCCTCGACGGCAGGCGTAAGCTGCGGCTTGCCGGGGTTGGCAGAGATGGTCTCGCATACACGGCAGAGAAGACGGCAGGCATCGTTTGCCGCTGGCGTAGAAGCGTGGCCGCCGTCGGCGCGCGCCGTGACGGTAAGGTCGACATGGCCCTTCTCGGACACGCCTACCATGGCAACGGGTTCGGTGACACCGAGCGGTGCATCGGTTGCCACGGCGCCGCCCTCATCGAGCACCATATAGGGATGGATGTTATGCTCGCGAAGCCACTGCACTGCATGGGTTGCAGTAGACGCGGCGATTTCCTCGCCATCGCTCGAGAAGAACCAGACATCGCGCGGGGGAACGAAGCCCTGATCGATTAGGTGCTCGGCGGCCTCGAAGAAAGCCGAGACGATGCACTTGGTGTCGAGTGATCCGCGTGCCCAGATCTCGCCGTCGAAGATCTCGGCTCCAAAGGGATCGTGTTCCCAGTCCTGGCCCTCGACGGGCACGACGTCCTGATGCGCCATCATGACGATGGGGTCCAAGGCGGAATCGGCGCCAGGCCAACGCAGGAGCATGCCAAAGTCGTCGACGCGTGTGAGCTCGGCGACTTTAAAGAAATGCGGATAAAGTCGCCGAAGCGTGGGAATCCACTGGCTGAAGGGCTCATCGTCGCGCTCGGCGATGTTCTCACGCGAAACGGTGGGGATGCGCAGCAATTCGCAAAAGCGCTCGACGACATCCTCGTCTGCCTTGTAGGTGCCTGCATCAAGAGGCACGCCCTGTGCGACCGATACCGATGCTCCCATGGTGGGATTCCTTTCGTGTTGTATATCGAATACGTCAAGATTATCGCCCGCACCGCGCGTGGGAAACGGCGAAACACGTTGTTCATCTACGGGCGGCGGGTCGGATAGCCTTAGCCGACGATGACCGTGCCGTCTTCGGCCACGGTGATGGCGTCTCCCGTCGACACGGCATCGAGAAACTCATCGCCCAGGTTGTCAATGGTGGGCATGGGGGTGTCGGTCCATACACCCGAGAGGATCGCGCCAGCGGCGGCAAGGCTGTCAATGGGTTTGGAAAACAGCAGGCATGCGGGTTGGCGCCCCATTTTGGTGGCGCAGAAGAGCACCATGCCGCCTGTGGTGGAGCCGATAGTCTGCGGAAGGCACAGGGCGCATCCTGCCAAAGGTTTGCCGTACAAGTCGGGATTGTTTTGGTCGGAACACGTGGCCTTTTTGTCGCCAAACATCAGTGCCTTCTGAAACGATGCGAGTGTGTTGAGCCCTCCGTGAGAGACAAGTGCCTTGGCGCGGGCAGTTCCGGGGACAACGACGCGGCCGTGAAAGATTTTCTTCATGAGGAGTCGCCTTCCTATTTGATTGGTTTTCCGGTGGTGACGTAGGCGAGCACCTCGTCGTCGGTGTAGTAGCGCGATGCCGAGTACGTACGCAACTTGTTGGAGTTGGTGATGATGGGCATGCTGCCGCACAGCGGGTTGTTGGTGTACATAAGCGGGCAGATGCTCGAGACGACGGCGCCGGTAGTCGAGAGGCGCCTGTATGCCGCAGTCTTGCGGAAGGCGTCTGCCACGGATGGGGCGGCGGTCAGTACGGTGGGTACTTGTACGCGGCAGTTGCCGGAGGCACTCAACCCATCGCAGATGGCGTCTGCCCAGTGGGCGAGTTGTGCAGACGAGCGGTGGGGGCAGCCGATGAAGGCCAGCTTGGGGCGCGCGTCCGGGTTCTTCCACATAACGGGGTAGCTCGAGCGGATGCGTTCCAGCTCGGCGTCGTCAATGCGATAGATTTGGGCGTCTGGTGCTATGAGTTGTTCGCCTTGTTCGACGGCCTCGGGCGTGATGCCGTCCACGTGGTAGAGCCCGACAGCGCCGTTCGATGCGCTGGCAGCGCCCATGTCCTTAAGGTAGTCCTGCGTGCCGGGTGTGAGTTCGCGGCCAAGCCAGCGGTCGAGGCCTTTAATGTAAGGGACGTCTTCCATCACCTTCATGCCAATGGCGCTGCCAAGCACTTGCGCTTCGGGCTTGCGCTTACAGTCGACTTCGATGATCCAGGTCGCCTTGCGGCCCTCATCGGTGAGCAGCCCGAATTCCGGGACAAAGCCGGCAATTGAGCCGAACATCTCGATGATGCCGGAGTTGCGATTGCAGCGAGCGCCCAACACGGAGTTGGCAAAGACCACGGCGCTGCTTTCTGCCCAGCTTAGGATGTCGCCACGCCGAGGTCGATTGCCAACCTCGGGTTGATAGCAGGTGCAGGTGAAAGCATCGCTGTCCAATAGGCCCATGCTGCGCAGCTGTGCCTCGTAATCATCTTGTTTGGAATACATAATCTTGAACAGCAGCTTTTGCAGCGGGTTGGCCGGGACGGCGGGGTCGAGGGGCCTCGGGTCGACCGAGAATGACTGACCGGACAGGGCGCCGTCTTTCAGCAGCTCATCCATAAGGTCATAGACTGGACCGAGCATGGAGAGGCCAAAACTTGTGACAAGATGACCATTTGCGCCGGTCACGGGAACCATGCGCTTGGCACCAAAGCACTCGCCGTACATAACGAGGGTCTTGACCACTTTGGCCATGGCGGGGCCCTTGGCGCCGTCGAGCAGGGCTTGTTGTTGGGAGGTCAGGTTCATCTGTGAGCCCATCCTTTCGTGTTAGATATTGGTGCCGAGTCGATATGCCGCACGGACCGCTTCGAGCACACGGCCGGGTGCAAACCCATCGCCGATGTTATGCAGCTCGTCTGCGGCATGCGTCTGCTGCAGTTTGTAGAACAGTGCGTCGTCGGGGTGTCCGCCGCAGGCAATGATTACCAGGTCGCAGGTTAGCTCGAGCGGCTTCCAGTCGTTGCCGATTTTGGGTGCAAGCGGGTTTTCGACGTTTTCGGGCAAGACCGGTGACCATGAGACGTAGGGGTCGGGAACGTTTTTGTGGCAGTTGCGACTCAAGTAGAGACGCGCGTACCTCGATGGGGCTCCAGACTCGCGTTTGCCGTCGACCTCTGCGCGCTCGACGCGTGTCATATTGAAGAGCCGCACATTGCGTCCCCTGAGCGTATGGAGTAGGTGGCCGCGATTTGCCGTACAGGAGCCCTGCATCATGTGAGGCAGCATTTCAATTACGCTGACCTGTGGTATGCCGTGTTCGACGGTGAGCCATTGGGCAACCTCGCAGCCCACGGCCCCTCCGCCAATGATGGCGACGGTTTTGGCGTTGCCAAGCAGCGCGGGTTGGCGCAGTAGCTGCGTTGCCTGCACGGCATGGCCCGATGCTGCAAGCTCCGTAAGGCCGGGGATGGGCGGTATCGCATTGGAAGTGCCTGTCGCACACACGATTGCGTCGAAGCCTGCTTTTGCAAGATCTTCGGCGCGTGCTGCCCGTCCAAGCTCGAGTGCCAGGTTCCCGTTGGGTTTTTCTGCCTGCTCGCGCACCTGTCGAACAAGATAGGAGCGGTAATTATCGAGGTCGAACTTGATCCGGGCGGCGCTGGCGGAGAGGAGTTTTCCTCCAAGTCCATCTTCGGCGTCGATGAGCTTTACGTCGTGGCCACGACGTGCAGCGATTAGCGCACAGACCATCCCGGCGGGCCCGGCTCCTACCACCGCTATGCGTTTGGATTCTATGGCGGGAGCGGGTATCTGGGGCATGAGGTATTCAAAGCTGCAGCGTGGATTGACGGCGCACTGCGGGTGGCCCCCTTCGACAAACTCGTTGAGGCATCCTTCCTGGCATCCGATGCAGGGGCGAATATCTGCCACGCGACCGGCGTACGCCTTGTTGGGCCACTCGGGATCCGCAAGCAGCGGGCGTCCGAGCATGATCATATCGGCGTCGCCATTGCGAAGGGCGCGTTCGGCAATGTCGGGGTAGCCCAACTTACCCACCGCGACAACGGGTACGGGAAGGCCGGCATTGGAGCGGATATTGTCGGCGGCAAAGCGCTCCCGAACGGCGCGCGCCACGGGAACGAAGCAGCCTGCGGGCATGCTCGCAGGCGGGTGGGGCATCCACCAGTTGTCGTAGCAACCCAGGTCGACGTCAAAGATATCTACTCCTGCCGTCACGAGCTCTTCCATATAGCACAGGGTCTGTTCGACCGTGCGGCCGCCGCGCATGCGTCCCAGATAGGTCGAATTCATGACCTGCTCGTCATAGGTTTCCTCGAGTGCAAGCGAAAGGTTGATGCGGTACATAATGGGGTAGTCGGGCCCAACGCGGCGACGGATTTCTTTGACCATATCGAGGCCAAATTGACGCCAATCGGCATAACGTCCGAGCTTGCGATGGTTAAAGGCGGGGTTTCCGAGCTGCTCGATAAGATAGCCTTCGTGTCCGTGCAAATAGACGCCATCGATGCCCATGGCATGGGCATCGGCCGCCGCTTGGCCGATATTGTTTACGATACGGCGCAGCTTTTGGTCCGAGAGGCGCATGCATGGAATGGCGGGGATGTAGTAGTTAGGCAAGAAACTCGCCGAGACCGGAAACTTCTTTTGCGTGATGAGGCATTGCGGGTTGCCCACGCGGCCGAGTCCAGCCGTAAGCTGGACAAAAATGCGCGATCCGAAGGCATGGACGCCTTGGGCAAGGTCGCGCCAGCCTGCCATAACGGTTCGGCTTCGATCGATGCGCGGGAAATAGGTGAGCTTGTCCAGCTCGGTGACCGTGGTATCGATGCTGTGGCTTACCGGCACGAGCCCTGTTGTGATGAGGCCGCAGCCGCCTTTGGCGCGGGCGAAAAAGTACTGCAGCATCATGTCGCTGGGGCGGCCAGTTTCCTCGCACATGTCGATATTGCCCATCGGTGCCATGACAATGCGGTTTTTGACGGTGAGCTTGTTAATTTTGATGGGAGAGAAGAGCTTGTCAAAAGGATAGAGCTCTTGTGTCATGCGGGACGATCCGCAACCGGAATTTTTGGCGGGCCAGCTGTCGAATGAGTCGACGAGTTGCTGTACCAGTACGTCTTTTCCCAATGAGGTTCCTTTCAGATGTTGACAAGGTAACAAAGCAGTTTACGTCTAAATGTTTAATAGTCAACAACAAAGGCATGAGTTCGGTGAAGGAAGAAAGGGACTAATGAGTGTCAGATGGCAAGCTGTGTCGCGACATTAGCTCCCAGCTAATGAATTTGAGTTCGCTGCCTCCTACGATGTGCTGTGTGCCGGCACGGTAGCCGGATCGTAGGAAGGATGAATAATGGCAAAAGAGGGAAAGAAGCCGATTGGCAAGATTGTCCTAGGCGTCATCGTGGTGCTGGTTATCGTCGGTGCCGTGGGCTCTATGGGCGGCAACTCAACCGATTCGTCTGCGAACGATTCGGCAAAACCTGCCGAGGCGACACAGCGGGCTGAGGAGCAAAAAGAACCGCAAGAACCGTATACCATTGCTGACGAGGCTGAAGACACTTCCAATCAGTTTGCCTATAAGATCACGGGCACGCTGACCAATAACACGGACAAGGAAAAGAGCTACATTCAGATTGAGTATGTTCTGTATGATGCTGATGGCAACCAGGTTGGAACAGCTCTTGCAAACACCAATCATCTGAAGGCGGGCGGCTCCTGGAAATTCGAGGCGCTGGGTACGGTGTCTCCCGATCAGGTCGCCAGTTGGGAGCGCTCGGATGTGAGCGGTTTCTAGCATGTTGCATGCGCTGGGGGAGGTGAAGCCGCGTGTCTGATAAAAAGCTAACCGAAGAGTTGCTCAATGAGCTTCTCGACGCGCCAAACATCGATGGCTATATCAAAGAGCACGACTTTGCCGCCCCGTCGCTTTCGGAGTATCTGAAACAGCTTTTGGAAGAAAAGGGGCTGGAGCGTTCGCGCGTGGTGCGCATGGCCGACCTCAACGAGACGTTTGGCTATCAGATCTTTACCGGTGCGCGGCATCCGAGCCGCAATAAGGTGCTGCAGATTGCATTTGCCATGGCGCTGACACTCAAGGAGGCCAACCGCGCCTTGACGGCGGCAGGCGCCAATATCCTCAACTGCAAGGACCGCCGTGACGCCATCATCATTTTCTGTATCGATCGTGGCTGCAGCCTGCAAAAGGTGAACGAGGAGCTGTATCGCTTTGGCGAGGAGACGGTGAGCTAACGGTTAGCTGCCGGCGGAGGCGCCGTTCACGACATTTTGAACGTGCAGGGCACGGGCGTCATGGTGCGTCCGTGCCCTGCGTTATTATGGACGCTATGGATACTCAGAGCCCAACATATTCCGATGATGAGCTGACCGCTGCGCTCGCCGGACACCTGGCGTCACTTGAGCGTGATGACAGCTATTGCGTAGACCGTGTGCTCAAGCACTCCGACGTCGAGACGACCGAGCTCGTGTACTTTGAGGGCTCCGGCGGAGGATCTCTTGGTCCCTTTGTTCGCAAGCGCATCGACGCGTCGGCCCAGATTGGCGGGGCGTATGAACGCCTGTTTGCGGCCCAGCACGCCGGGCGACGTTACGAGCACTTGCCTCGGATTGTCGATTGCCACCGCGTGGGCGACGAGCTTTGCGTGGTCATGGAATACATCGAAGGCGAAACGCTCGGGGCCCTGGTGGGACGTTTGGGTGCAACGCCCGATTATGCTTGTGAGCTGTTTGGCTCCCTTTGTGATGCAGTTGCGGAGCTCCACGCCGGCTTTGCGTCGGCGGGGGAGATGGCTGCGCCGGTGATTCATCGCGACCTAAAGCCCTCGAATATCATCGTGTCGGGCGCGAACTATACGCTCGATACAGGCCTGACGTTTTCATCGCTGGTGATTATCGACTTGGGAATCGCTCGCGTGTGGAGCCGATGCCGATACCGTTAAGTTTGGCACGCGACCCTATGCGCCACCCGAGCAGTACGGTTTTGGCCAGACGAGCGTGCGAAGCGATGTCTATGCGCTCGGTGCCCTGCTGTTCTTTTGTCTGACGGGGGCCGACCCCAAGCCGGGTCGGGACATGCGCGAGCAATGCGAGGCATGTGACGTTCCCGCCTCGCTTGTCGATGTTATTTGCATGGCGATGGCGCTCGATCCGGACAAGCGCTTTGCAAGCGCGAAGGCACTAGGGCACGCTGCACGCGCATCGTATGCGTTGTCCGCATCGACGCCATCGTCCGCGCCGAATGCTGCTTCCTTCCAAGAGCCTCCGGAGCGGCGAGTTGTGTGCCCTGCGCCCGTGCTCCCCGCAGATCAGTATCAGGGTGGATTGCCGATGGTGCCTGAGCGCCCGAATTTACTCTCCCGCATTCCCGACACCGTTGGGCGCATTTGGAACGCATTCATCTATCTTTCGCTACTTGTTTTCTTTGCCGGAAGCCATTTTGCCGTTTTTCATCCCACGGGCGTCAACCAAAACTACCCGATATGGTTTCTCGCGGTTGAGTATTTTGTCTTCGTCGACGGTTTCGTAGCGCTCATTCATTTTGTAATGCTCGATAAACGCCGCCTTCGCCGGCGGTTTGAGCTACTCGATAGATATCGCGGTAAAAAGCTTGCAAAGCTCTGTTTCAAGGCTATGGGCGTGCTCTTGTTGGCAATGATTATCATTGTTGCCATCGCAAACGCGACTGGCGTCGTCGATACCTCCGTCGCGTAAAAGAAAAAGGGCCCCGATTGGGGCCCTTTGACGTTGATCTTAGATGCGGTTCATCTGGGTTGCAACCTTGTTGTACCAGTCCTGCCACGTGGGCGGGCAGTACTTTTTGGCGGCTGCCGGGGTAAGCGTGGAGCCATAGTTGGCGCCCAGGTAGGCGACGTGGGCAGAGACGCCCTCGCTCCAGCTACCAAAGCTCCGCCAGCCGCCGCCACGGGCGCTCCAGCCCCAGGCGTTATAGGAGCCGGCACAATAGAGGCCCTTGCTGCTCTCGACGCAGGCGATGGCAGGGGACCAACGGGGGTCAACACCGGTGTTCCAGGCTGCCACGGCAAAGTTGTGACCCTGGCCTGCCATGGGGGAGCCGGCAAGGTAGTTGTCGATGCGGCTCGTCCACTCGTTAATGAACGAGTCGTAATCGGAGTTACCGCTGTTCGAGCTGTTCACCGTGGTGTCGATGGTGGTGTTGGCGTTATTGGCCTGGCTGTTGGAGTTGTTGCCGCTCACGCCCTCGCCCGAGAGCTTCTCGGCGGCAGCGGCCTTGTCTGCCTCGAGTTTGGCCAGCTCGGCGGCATTTTCCTGCTCGGCTTTTGCCTGGGCTTCGCTGCGAAGCTGCTGGGCCTGTGCCAGTGCATCTTCGGCGGTTTTCTGCTCGGCCTCGAGTTGGGATTTAGCCTGTTCAAGCTCGGTCTTGTTCTGCTCGAGCTCGGTCTGCATCTTGTTGAGCTCTTCGATCTCATCGACGCTCGAGCTTGCGATCTGGTTGGTGTACCTGCAGGTGGTGATGAACTCGCCAAGGCTCTGTGCGTTGACCAGGAAGCTCACGATGGGATTGGTGCCCTTCTGGTACTTATACAGATCGCGCATGGCGGAGCTTGCCTTTGCCTGCTGATCGGGAAGCTCGGCTTCGATCTGCTCGATGCTTGCCTCGTTGGTGTCGATTTGCTTTTGCAGATCCTCGAGCTTGGTGCGGGCCTCGTTGTAGGCGCTCGTGGCGGCTTCGATCTTCTGCTGGGCGGCGGAAAGCTGATCCTGCGTTGCCTGCGAGGCGGCATAGGCCGCGACGGGGGAGAGCATCGGCGTGGCCGTCAGCGCAACGGCGAGCGCGGCGCTCGTGATGATACGAGCCGGCCTCGACGCGATGAACGCTGCGGTGCGATGGTTCGAATGCTGCATCCAGTCCCTCTGCAATCAATCGTAGGTTATGGTTCGAACGGTATTCTACTACTGCTTTCGACCTCAACTTGAACCTTAAAGGTTCTAAAGGGTCAAGTTGAACTTGAGGCTTTGGCCTTGACCTGCAGTTATAGTGAATTGTTGAGAAACCATAGAGTTCAACTTTAACGTTACGGAACCCTATCGAAGCTCGATTTAGAGCTGAAAAAGCTGCCTCACGTGGGGTTTTGCAACTATAGGGTTCCTTCGCGGCGAGCCCGCTCCACCTCTTTAAGTGCTTCAGCAGGGGTGAAGGAACAGGTGCCATCGCCAAGTTTGACTACCTGGATAT
This sequence comes from uncultured Collinsella sp., assembly GCA_905204415.1. Taxonomy (GTDB): domain Bacteria; phylum Actinomycetota; class Coriobacteriia; order Coriobacteriales; family Coriobacteriaceae; genus Collinsella. The sequence goes on from CAJKZP010000001.1 coordinate 30,797, forward strand.
CGTCCCCGGTATGGACCTCTCCGCCGTGAAGGACTACGCCAAAGATGCCCTCGTGGGGAAAGAAGGGCCCCGGCTCGTTCAGTCCGAGTCGGGGCTCATTGCGCTTGGTTGCAGTTGTTGCACGGCTGGACTTACGGGGAGAGCTGACGTTCGCCCAGAAAAAACCGACCAAAAAGCCTGTCCCAAATTGGCAGGTTAGAACAGGAAGCCGAGGACGATGAGGGCAATGCTGACAATAAGTATGGCAATGTCCAGGCCCTTGATGGGGTAGCGCTTGTACGAGCTCGCGCGCGTGCGCAGGTAGAAGCCGCGCTGCTCGGCCGCCAAGGCCGTGGCATCGGTTTTACCCACGCTCGAGATCAGTAACGGCACGCACAGCGGCAGCATGAGCTGAAGCTTCTTGATGGGGTTCTTGGTGTCATACTCGATGCCGCGTGCGGTCTGCGCCTCCATGATGGCGTTCATCTCTTGGCCAAACACCGGCACAAAGCGTAGCGCCGTGGTAAAGGTGAAGGCGTAGCGATACGGCACGTGCAGTACCTCCACGCAGGCGTTGGCAAGGTCGTTGAGCTTGGTCACCATGAGCATCAGAATAAGCGGAAGCGCCACGCCCAGCAGGCGCAGGCAAGCCTTGGAGCCGGTGATGAGACCCGTGTCGGTAACGAAGCCCCACACGATGTTGCCATCGCGCATAAAAGCCAGCTGCAGCACCAGCATGATGAGCGCGAGCGGAATCAACAGCCTGAGCAGCGCGAGCAGGCGGTCGACGACGCCGGCGTAGGCTCCCAGCGCGAGCGTGAACGCCAGAAAGCCCAGCAGTGCCACATAGGTGTCGGACAAGAAGATGCCGATGATGATGGCGGCGGCGAGGCCCAGTTTGATGACGGGGTTCAGGCGGTGTAGCAGCGTGTCACCCGGCATGTAGTCGATGACGTTAACCACGGCGGACCATCTCCTCGGTAATGCGAACGATATCAGTGACCTCACTCACCTGTGTAAAGGCGGGCGAGACGGTGGATGCCAGACGGCGCGAGAGTTCGATGACCTGGGGCGGCTCAACGTAGGCACGCTGCATGAGCTCGATGTTCGAGAACAGCTCGTGCGTGCGCCCGCGGTCGAGGATGCGGCCGTTCGCCATCACCACGATGCGCTCGGCAAAGTCGGAAACGACTTCCATGTCGTGACAGACCATGATGACGGCGCAACCGCGCTCTGCCATGGTGCGCACCGTTTCCATCACGGTCATGCACTCGCGGTAGTCCAGGCCGCTCGTGGGCTCGTCGAGCACCACGATCTTGGGTTCCACTACCACGACGGAGGCCAGCGCCACCATCTGGCGTTGGCCGCGTGACAGCGAGAACGGTGCCTCTTCGGCGGGCAGGCCAAAGCGGTCAATGACGAGTCGGGCGCGACGCAGCGCCTCGGCACGGTCGATGCCGGCAAGCTCCAGGCCAAAGGCGACCTCGTCGAGCACGCTATCCTTGCAAATTTGACGGTCGGGGTTCTGGAAAAGCGTTGCCACCTCGCGTGCGATGCGGCTTGTGGGAACCGATGCCGTGTCCAGGCCCGTAACGCGCACGCTGCCCGATGCGGGCTTGAGCAGGCCCGTGAGCAGCTTGGTGAGCGTGGTCTTGCCGGCCCCGTTTTGGCCGACAATGCCCACGAGCTCGCCGGGGTAGAGCGTCAAGCTGAGGTCGTGGACGGCGGCGCCGCCATGGGGGTAGGAAAACTCGACATGGTCAAACGTGAGCACTGGCTCAGCGTCTTTCGCATGCGGGCGCAACGACGGTGCGTGCGGGGAGCCTGCGGGCGCTTGGGTGCCGCTTGCCGCGCGGTCGGGGTCGACGATACCCATGATCAGCTGCTCGGCCTCGTTCACATCTAAGCAGGGCGCACCGCTTGCCAGGCCATCAGCCTCAAGGTTGTTGAAGATGCGTGTGACGCGCGGACAGTCGACGCCGATGGTGCGAAGCTCGTCGGTGTGCGCGAATACCTCATGTGGCTCGCCTTGCAGCGCGATCTTGCCGCGATCGAGCACCAGCACGCGGTTGCAGTACTCCGAAAGCAGGGCGACTTTTTGCTCAACGACAACGATGGTGATGCCGAGCGCACGGTTTGCCTCGCGCAGCGTCTCGAAGACCAGGGTGGAGCTGGCGGGATCGAGTGCTGCGGTGGGCTCATCGAGTACCAGGACGCGCGGGCGCATGGCGAGGATGGCGGCGATGGCTGCCTTTTGCTTTTGGCCGCCCGAGAGGGTGGCAATCTCGCGGTCGCGCAGGTCACTGATGCCGACGGTCTTGAGCGTTTCACTCACGCGCTGTTCGATCTGGTCGTGCGGAACGCCAAAGTTCTCGAGGCCAAAGAGCATTTCGTCCTCAACGACCGAAGCGACCATCTGGGTATCGATGTCCTGCAGCACGCTGCCGACGATCTGCGATATGTCGGTGAGCGAGACCTCGCAGGTGTCGTGGCCGTCAACTAACACGGAGCCATAAAAGGTGCCGGTGTAGTGGTGAGGCACGGCGCCCGACAGGCAGGCGGCGAGTGTGGACTTACCTGCGCCCGAGGGTCCGATGATGCCGATGAATTCCCCCTTGTCCACGCTGAGCGAGACGTGGCTGAGCGCCTGCTCGGTTTGCGTGCCATAGGAGAACGAGACATCGTCGACGTTGATGATCGTTTCCATGGATACCTTTCATAGTCATCGGGGACGTTCTTACATGACTGGTCGTTTAGGAACGTCCCCAAATGCTCGTTGTTTGGGACAGTCTTTGGTGGTAAAGCCGGGCAGGTTAGTTGAGCTTAAGGGCCTTCTGGATGGGCAGGTAGAGAGCGCCGACCAGAATTGCGTTAAACACGGCGGTCATGGCGACGACGGGCAGCATGGCTGCGGCGAGCTCGCCCACAACGCCGAGCATGGCCATCTTGATGACCATGAAGATGACGCCCGAGACAAAGGTGGTCACGAATGTTGCGACGATGGCGATGACGGGCTTAACCTGGCCGTCCTTGGCGGTGGCGTTGACAATGACGGCCATGAGCATAGCGGCGATGCCCTCGGCGGCAAAATCGACAAACGGCGAGGTGGTAGTGATCTGGATCACGGCCGCCGAGATGAGACCAATGACGAGCGCCTGGCCAATGTTGGGACGAACGACCAGGATGGTGAGGCAGAAAGCCGAGATGATGAACTCGGGGCTGATCATGCCGCCCGAGATGCCCGAGATTGCCTTGCCGACGGTGAAGTTGAGGATGAAGCCGGCGGCAAGCAGGATGGCGAGCAGGACAAGGGCGCGGATATCGAGTTTGCCGCGGTCGGCGGTCTGGACGGTGCGGGGCTGGGCGGTGGCGGTGGTGTTCTGAGACATGGTGAAAGTCCTTTCGAAATGGGGAGTGTAAGAGAAAAACGGAGGCGCGTGATGCGAATGCGATCGGGCTCGAGATAGAAAAAGGCCCCCGGTCGAAACCGGAGGCCTTCCAATCACCTAGAGCGCAAAAACAGGCGTGAGGGACTCACTTTCGACCGATCGTATTCGCATCACGCCACCACCAGTTGTTGAGGGACTTCATCGTGTTCATCATCTTGGTGGCTCCTTTCGTGATGCCTTGGCGCGGTTGCACCTCATTGCTGTTGCGCTGCACTATAGCACAGCGAAGTGTGTGCGGGGAAATCTTTTTTTGAAAAGATTTCGGCGGCGTTTCCTGCCGGTCAAAAGGGCAGGCTGAGCGGGCGGGATGACTCATGCGATCCCGCCCGTCTCTCGGAACGTGAGGGTCTTAGGCCTTCTTGCGACGATAGAGCACGAAGCCGCAGACACCGATGATGACGATGGCGCCAACGGCCATGGCGGCCATGTTGTTGCCCTCGGACTTCTCCTCGGTCGCCTCTTCCTCAACCTCGGGCTCGGCAACGTCCTCATCGGAGAGGGCCTCGTCGGCGTAGGTGATGGACTCGACCAGGCAGTCGTTGTCGGCATCGTAGTCACTCGGGACGAACTCCTCGGAGAAGTCGCCCTCCTTGAGGTAGTCGCGCATCTCCTCGAGCATGGCCTTGCACTTGACGTAGGTGTTCTTGGTCGCTGCCTTGCCGGCCTTGTTGGCCAGGGCGGTGCGGGCCTCGGTGTCCTTGGCGGCCTGCATGGCCTCGTCGACGGTCAGGTTCTGCTCAATGAGCTCCTTCTGCAGGGCGTCGAGATAGGCGCGGACGCCGGTGGCGCAGCTGTCGCGGTTCTCATAGGCAAGCGTGTTGATGTCCATGAGAACGTAGTTGATGGAGTTCTTGGGCTCCTCGTTGTTCACGACGTCTTCCTCTTCACAGTGATCAAAGGAGACATCCTGATCGCTGAAGTAGGGGCTGACCTCGGTGAGCAGTGCGGAATAGAGGGGGATAGCGACGGAGAACTCGGCGTTGGAGAGCATCTCCCATTGGATGGTCGCGATCTCGGGGTCCATGCCGTGACGGATCTGGAAGGTGTGGATCTCGGTGTTGCGGTTGGAGCCGATGGCATAGGCGCCGTCGGTGTTGGCGTTGAGGCCGGCGACATTCTCGCCGCGAGCGGCGAAGGAACGAATCATCTCAAAGGTGTTCCAGTCGGACTTGCCGGGCGTAAAGAACAGCGGCTGCATCTCGTGGACCAGGGCGCCGGTCGTCGCACGAGCGTCTTCGCGCTCGTCCTTGACGATCTCGTAGTCGGTGCCCTCGGCAAGCGGAGCCATGAAGTAATCGCGGCCCTGGACATAGCGCGACCACTGGTGCATACCGGCCTCGCTAATCTCCTCGCCGTAGGTCTTGGCGACGTCGAACTTGCCGTCGGTGTACTCGGCAAAGCCCTTCTCCTTAGGCATGGACTCGATGCCCTCGGAGTGGAGGCAGTTCTCGGTGTCGTCGAGGTCGACGTCATAGGTGAGGTTGCCGATGTTGGGGTTGAGCGAGGCGATATCGTCGGTGAGCCTCATGGCAATCCACTGATGGCCGGAAAGCGCTGCAAACAGCCAGGTCTCGTTGTTGTCGGCGATGATGATCTGGTCGTTGGAGCAGACGCCCTGCTCGTCAATCAGGTTGCCGAGGAGCTCGACACCTTCGCGGGCCGTGGCACTCTCGCCCAGAATGACGCTGGCGTAGTTGTACTCGCCGATGCCGGTCTCCTCGGTGACGGGGTCGGCTTCCTCTGCCTTCTCGTTATAGGAGGTGCTCAGCGTGGCAGAGCAGGAAACGCCCTTCTCGTTGATGCCAGCCTCGGAATATGCGTCGTAACGATCTTCCCACTGAGAGGGGTTGTCGCGAACGAAGGTGTAGCGGTAGGTTGCGCCCTTGGACTTGTATTCAAAGCCGGACTCGACCGAGGTGTACTTGCTGCCGTCCTTGTGTGCGGGCTCGATGCCAAAGTGCTTGACGTAACGCGGGCCGAAGTCCTCGGAGCGGCCGTAGTACGTGTTGCCGTCTGCCGTGAGCTGGCTGCCCATGTAGATCTGGGTGCAAGCGAGCGCCGAAGTCGGCATAGCCATAATGGCCGCTGCTCCAAATGCAAGGCCGCAGCCAAGCTTCTTGAGCGTGTTGACAGGATGAGTAAACCTCATGATCCCTCCCAACTGTTGAAACCCCGCGAAATCGTACGGAGCTTCAGCTAATAAATACATCTACTAGCCTAAAGGAAGTTTAAAGAGTATTCATTCGACAATAGCTTTTACTCGATGAGCGTGAAGAAATATACGATGAGCGGATAATAATACTCATTATATGGCTTTAGTTAAATAAAGGCACCCTGCATTTACTATAGCTGAATAAAGCGCCAGACAGTGCTCAAAAAGGAAACTCTCCCGCTGTTTAGGATTTGCATAAACAACGGGAGAGTCGATAACTGGATGAATATCATACCAATGTGGATTTACTTCTTTCGGCGGTGAATCACATTGATGGCGTAACCGACGAGCATGGCCAAGACGATGACGATAAAGCCAATCAGGGGATTGTCGTTCATGGGGTCCTCCTATTTTCCGAGCGGTGAAAATTCGTCGACGATAAGATCGAGGCATTGCGGCAGTGCGCGGGCGCCAAAGACGCCGGAGTTGCTGGAGATGATCTCGCCATCGAACTGCATGCCCAGCGGTGGCGTGCAGGTGATCTTGGCTTCCTTGGTCTGGATGATCTTAAACTGCGGACGGCCGAGCAATTTGCCAGCGGGGTCGAGCGCGGCGGTAATTACCGTGGGGAGCAGCTGCACCGTGCGTACGGGCTCAATAACGACGATGTCGACCATGCCGTCGTCCATGCGGCAGTTAGGGAATAGGTTGATGTCGTTTTGGATGACCGAGGTATTGCCTGCCATGCAGCAGATGCCGTCGAGCTCCTCGACAATGCCGTCGTGCTCAATGGTGAAGTGTGCCACCGTGGGGTTGGGCGTAGCGAGCGCGGAGAGGAAGTAGGCGATCTCGCCAATGTCGTTTTTGGTGGGAGCGGCCTTCATCATGATCTCGGCGTCGAAGCCCGAGCCGGCGATGATGATAAAGCCGTGGCGCTTCTCGTTACCGTTCTCGTCGAGCCAAAAGAGCTCACCCATGTCCACCTTGACCGTGCGGCCGGCGCGGCAAGCCTTGGCGAGTGCCGCCGCCTCGGGGGCATTGCCGATGTTGTTAAAGAACAGGCAAGCCGTGCCGGAGGGGAAGACGAGCGTAGGGACACCGCACCCGCGCATCTGGTCGAGCACGTTGGAGACGGTGCCGTCGCCACCCGAAACGACCACGCGATCGAACTCACGAACGTCCGCTACCGCGTCCTCGGGCTCCATGCCATCGCCGATAAAACGCATCACGACCTCGTCGCCGCCCTGTGCAAGGGCGTGCGTGAATGCGAAGATTTCATCGGAGCTGGGACCCGATGCCGGGTTGTGGATGATAAGGCAGCGCATACTTACGTTCCCGTTCTGTGACTAACCGAGTATAGTTGTAGAGCAATGCCGATATCCTACCCGTGTTTTTCGGGCCTAACCTTATTCGATGGGTTGATATGTACATTTCCACACATCAGGCTCTGGTCGACTTTTGCCAGCGCGCCCGCGAGTTCGACGCGATCGCCGTCGACACCGAGTTTTTGCGCGAGCGCACGTTTCATCCGCGCCTGTGCCTGGTCCAGATTGCCACCCCCGCCGAGAGTGTCGCGGTCGATCCTCTGGTGATCGACGACCTGTCGCCGCTTGCCGAGCTTATGGCTGACGAGGGCGTGGTCAAGGTATTCCATGCCTGTTCGCAGGACATGGAGGTTATGCTCCATACCGTGGGTGCGCTGCCGCGACCGATTTTTGACACACAGGTTGCCGCCGCCTTTTTGGGCGAGCGTCAGCAGATCTCGTATGGTGCGCTCGTTCAGACGTTCTGCGGCGTATCACTTCCCAAGACCGAGTCGCTGACCGATTGGTCGCGCCGCCCGCTGAGCGATAAGCAGATCGAGTACGCGATCGATGACGTCAAGTACTTGATCGTCGCCTATACCGAGATGATGAGCCGTCTGCGCGAGCTGGGCCGCGTGGACTGGGTGCTCGATGAGTTGCGCCCTCTGGCCGACGAGTCGCACTACCGTGCCGATCGCCACGAGGCATTCCGCAAGGTCAAGCGCATCAACTCGTGTAGCCGCCATCAGCTGGGCATTGCGCGTGAGCTTGCCGCCTGGCGTGAAGACCGCGCTGAGCGCCGCAATATCCCGCGCAAGTGGGTTATGTCTGATGATACGCTGCTAGCCCTGGTTAAGCGCAATCCCGTGCGTGTTGAGGAGTTCCGCAGCATTCGCGGCACCGACCAGCTGGGGGAGCGCGACGTGGATGGCGCGTTGATGGCCATCAAGCGAGGCGCGAGCTGCCCGCACGACCGCCTGCCGCTTATGGTGCGCGGGCATCGCCAAATCTCTCCGGAGCTGGAGAGCGTGACGGATCTCATGTACGCGCTCATTCGCCTGGTTGCCGAGCGCTCGGGCGTGGCGACCTCGGTCATTGCCTCGCGCGATGACCTGGCCGACTACATTGAGCATCCTGAGCAAAGTCCCCTGCGCGAAGGCTGGCGTTTTGAGCTTGTGGGTTCGCGTCTGGACGATCTGCTCTCGGGCAACATGGGACTCACCGTGAAGGACGGCAAAATCGAGCTCCTGTAGGTATATAGTTACGCGGTTTTACCAAACCGCCTAACAGCTCGACGCTGCAAACGGCCGAGAGCGGCAATCTGACGTTCAATCGTCGCTCGCGTACCAAAGTACGCGTCGCTTCTCTTTCACGTCACCTTGCTCGCTCTCGGCCGTTTTCGCTGACATTGCCAAAACATCGATGTTGATTTGCTGGTCAGTCGAATGGGTAGAATGCCTCCAACGTGTAACTCGATTCGGAGGAATTCGCATGCCCTATTACTATGGTTACGGCTTTGGCATCGACCCGCTGTACCTGCTGGTTGTCCTTGTTTGTACGGTGCTTGGTCTTGCGGCGCAGAGCTATATCAACTCGACGTACAAGACCTGGTCCAAGGTTCGCTCGGACGGCGACACGGGTGCTACGGTCGCTCGCCGCATGCTCGACGCCAACGGTTGCAACGCCGTGGGTATCAAGGGCGTGGCTGGCGAGCTTACCGACCACTACAACCCGCAGGATAACAACCTGTATCTCTCGGACGCCAACCGTTCGGGCGGGTCGGTCGCAAGCGTTGCCGTCGCCTGCCACGAGGCGGGCCATGCCGCCCAGCGTCAAAGCGGCTACGCCATGATGAAGGTGCGCACCGCCCTGGTCCCAGTCGTCAACTTTACCCAGAACACCTGGACCATCGTGTTGCTCTTGGGCCTGTTTATGAACATTGCCGGGCTCACGACCCTCGCGTTGATCTTCTTCTCGTTTAGCGTGCTGTTCCAACTGGTTACGCTGCCGGTCGAGATTGATGCCAGCCGCCGCGCCGTGGCGTACATCGAGCAGTCGGGCATGAGCTCCAAGCAGGTCAATGGTGCCAAGAAGGTCCTGACGGCAGCCGCGCTTACCTATGTTGCTGCAGCGCTCACTTCGATCATTCAGCTGCTCTACCTGATGGCTCGCTACAACAGAAACTCCAACCGATAACAAATTGGGTCGCTGGGCGCCGCGGGGATTCGTGTCCCCGCGGCGCTGTACTATGTGTTGGACTTAAATTTGCGCAGGGCCGGAGCCCATGTGCACGATGACGAAAGGGGGCTGCGTGGCAGGCTGGAATCTGACCGGCAATAGCGTTTCCGCCGAGTTCGACGGATCGGACGAGCAGGAGCGCAAGGAGCTCAGCGTGAGCCAAGCGGTGGAGATCGCCGCCGGCGCGCTCGATGCCATTCCGCAACTGAGCGTTTTGGGCGAGGTCACGGGTTTCCGTGGTCCCAACGCCCGAAGCGGCCACTGCTATTTCCAGATTAAAGACGACTCGGCCGCCGTCGACTGCATCATCTGGAAGGGCGCCTACCTTAAGCGCACCTTCGACTTGCGCGACGGCATGCAGGTAAGCTTTAAGGGCAGCTTCAATCTCTACAAGCCTACGGGTCGCATGAGCTTCGTCGCCCGCTCGTTTTCGCTGGCGGGGGAGGGTCTGCTGCGTCAACAAGTGGCGCAACTGGCCGAAAAGCTACGCCGTGAGGGTCTGATGGACGAAGCGCGCAAGCGCCGCATCCCGGTGTTCTGCTCCCGCGTGGCGGTCGTCACCTCGCTTTCGGGTGCCGTAATCGACGACGTCAAGCGCACATTGCGTCGTCGCAACCCGCTCGTCGAGCTCGTCTGCGTGGGTGCCAAGGTACAAGGCGAGGGTGCGCCGACAGAGCTCATTGAGGGCCTGCGTCGCGCCGCTTCCATTACGCCGGCGCCCGACTGTATTTTGTTGGTGCGCGGCGGCGGCTCCTTTGAGGACCTCATGACCTTTAATGACGAGGAGCTTGCCCGCGCGGTGGCGGCTTGTCCCGTGCCCGTGGTGACCGGCATTGGCCATGAGCCCGATACCTCGATTTGCGACATGGTGAGCGACCGTCGCGCCTCCACGCCTACGGCGACGGGCGAATCGGTGGCGCCGGCTATGACGGAGTTGGCCGATGTGCTCGAGGCGCGCTATCAACGTCTGGGTGCTGCGATGGCATCGATGATTGGGTCGGCCCAGGTCGACCTGGAGATGCTCGATCAGCGCGGTCGCCGTGCCTGGGATACCTATACGGCTCGCTTGGGCGATGCGCTCGATGCGGCTGCGTGCCGCCCGTGCCTCAACGACCCAACGTTTATGGTTGAGCGTCGCGAGTCTGAGCTTGCCCTGACGGCCGATCGTTTGTCCGGCGCCATAACGCGTTCGGTTGGGGCATTCCGCTCCAACTTTGAGCGTCTGCCCGAGCGCTTGATCGCAAGCACCTCAGGACTCGATGGCAAGCGCCATGCGCTCACGCTCGCAAGCTCCCGCCTGGAGCATCAGGGGCGCACGATGCTCAACAAGCCAGCATCCGACCTGGGCCGTGCGGCAGCCTCGCTCGATGCCCTGTCGCCGCTCAAGGTGCTTGCCCGTGGTTATTCCATCGCGTACAGCGATGATGGGGTGGCCACGAGCGCCAAGACCTTTAAGCCCGGTGACGCCATTCGCGTGCGCATGGCAGACGGCAACGTGGCGGCAACGGTCGATACGGTCGAGTAGGCCGCGTTTCATAGCGATAAACCTTTAGGAAAGGAAACAGATATGGCAGAGAAGACCCCGGTCGAGCAGCTTACGTACAAGCAGGCTTCACAGGAGTTGGAGCTCATCATCCGCAGCTTGGAGTCGGGTGATATGGAGCTCGAGGAGTCGCTTGAGAGCTATACCCGCGGCGTCGAGCTCCTCAAGAGCCTGCGTACCCGCTTGTCCGATGCCGAGCAGAAGGTCTCGGTGCTCCTGAAGGACGTCGACGGCAACGACGTGCTCGCCGACGGCGAAGCCGCCAACACCGACGACAACCTTTCGTTCTAACCATCCCGACCAAATATAATTACCTTGGTCTGTGAGAAAGGAACCAACCATGTGTGATTGCATCTTCTGCAAAATTGCCAACCACGAGATCCCCTCGACCGTCGTCTACGAGGATGACCAGGTCATCGCGTTCGACGACCTCAATCCCCAGGCGCCGGTCCACACGCTCGTGATCCCCAAGAAGCACTACAGTGACATCGCCGATAACGTGCCCGCCGAGACCATGGGCGCCATGGCCCACGCCATCCAGGAGGTCGCCAAGGCCAAGGGTCTGGAGGACGGTTTCCGCGTCATCTCCAACAAGGGCGTCAACGCCGGTCAGACCGTCATGCACTTCCACATGCACGTCCTCGGCGGCAAGAACCTGGGCGAGAACCTCATCTGAGGACGCTTCTTCCGTGCAATGAAACGGAAGCTCTGGCATCGATAACTTATATATCAACGCAATAAACCCGAGCGCGAGGGCGTTTGGGTTTATTATTGAAGCGTATGTAACCTGGCGGCGCCACACCGCCTGTTAGTAGGGAGACACATGAACGTTCTGGTCGTCAACGCGGGATCTTCGACTCTTAAGTATCAGGTCATCGACACCAAGTCCCACAAGGTGTCCGCAAAGGGCTCCTGCGAGCGCGTCTGCTTTACCGGCGGTACCTTCACCCATGCTGCCAACGGTTCCAAGAAGGTGACCGAGAACATCGAGTTCCCCGACCACAAGGTCGCCATCGAGGCCGTCCTGAAGGATCTCGAGGCCAACGGCGTCAAGATTGAGGGCATTGGCCACCGTATCGTTCAGGGCGGCTGGTACTTTGGTGATTCCTCCCTCGTCGACGAGGACGTTCTCGCCAAGATTCGCGAGGTCGCTCCGCTGGCGCCGCTGCACAACAACCCCGAGGCCAACGTTATCGAGTACTGCCTGGAGCAGTATCCCGACCTGCCCAACGTTACGGTCTACGACACCGCTTTCCACTTCAACATGCCCGAGGTTGCGAAGACTTACGCCCTGCCCAAGGACGTTTGCGACAAGCTGCACATCCGTAAGTATGGCGCTCATGGCACCAGCTACCGTTACATCTCCAAGAAGGTCGCCGAGATGACCAACGGCGAGGCCCGCAAGGTCGTTGTGTGCCACATCGGTTCCGGTGCCTCCCTGTGTGCCATCGAGGACGGCAAGTGCATGGATACAACCATGGGTCTCACCCCTCTCGACGGCGTCATGATGGGCACTCGCTGCGGCTCCATCGACCCGGCTACCGTGTGCTACCTGCAGCGCGAGGGCGGCTACACCTTCGACGAGGTCGACGAGATGATGAACAAGAAGTCCGGCCTTTTGGCTGTGACCGGTGGCAAGACCAACGACTGCCGCAACGTCGAGGAGCTCGCTGCCGCTGGGGACCCCGAGGCTCAGCTCGCCTTCGATATGTTTGTCTACAAGATTGCCGCCAAGGCCGCCGAGATGGCCACTTCCATGTGCGGCATGGACACGCTCGTCTTCACCGCCGGCATCGGCGAGCACGCTCCGGCCGTTCGCGCCGGCGTTGCCGACCGTCTGGCCTTTATGGGCGTGAAGATGGACCATGCCCGCAACGCTCTGCGTGGCGACGGCGCTTGGTGCCTGTCTGCCAAGGATTCCAAGGTCAAGATCTTCGTCATCCCTACGGACGAGGAGTTCATGATCGCTTCCGACGTCGAGCGCATCGTCAACGGCAAGTAATTGCAAGAGGGGAGGGGCTGGACGATCGAGCGCCGTTCGGCCCCTCTTTTGTGCTCGTTGGGCGATATGCCTGATAGCTATTTATCAAGGTGTGATAACTTCTTATTAACATGCGGCCGCCTTAAGGGGTCTGCGTCGACCGTATTGCACTGCAAAGGAGTCTCATGAACGTACTTGTTGTCAACGCCGGCAGCTCAAGTCTTAAATATCAGCTTCTGGATACCGATACCCGCGAGGTTTTCGCCAAGGGCAACTGCGAGCGCATCGGCTCGGACATGGGTATCTTTGGTCATTCCGAGAACGGTGGCGCCAAGCAGACCGAGGAGGTTCCCTTCCCCGATCATCGCTCTGCTATCGCTCGCGTGTTCGAGGAGCTCGAGAAGACCGACTTTACAATTGATGGCATTGGGCATCGCATCGTTCAGGGCGGCTGGCACTTCAATGATTCCGCGGTCGTTGACGACGAGGTCATGGCTAAGATTCTCGAGGTAGCCCCCTTGGCTCCGCTGCACAACTACGGCGAGGCCGCGGCGATTGAGTATTGTCGCGAGAAGTATCCGGAGCTGCCCAACGTGGCCGTCTTCGACACCTCGTTCCACATGACCATGCCCGAGGTTGCCTACACCTACGCCCTGCCCAAGGACGTGTGCGACAAGTATCACGTGCGCAAGTACGGAGCCCACGGTACGAGCCACCGCTATGAGTGGATGATGGCCAAGGAGATCCTGGGCTCGTGCTGCCACCGTCTGCTTTCGTGCCATCTGGGCAATGGCGCTTCGCTCGCCGCCATCGAGGACGGCGTGTGCCGCGACACCACGATGGGGCTCACGCCGCTTGACGGCCTGATGATGGGAACCCGCTGCGGCTCCATCGACCCGGCTACCGTGTGCTACCTGCAGCGTGAGGGCGGCTACAGCTACCAGGAAGTCGACGACATGATGAACAAGCAGTCTGGTCTGCTTGCTATCTCGGGTATCTCCAACGACGCCCGCGACATCCGCACGCGCGCCTCCGAGGGCGACGAGCGCTGTCTGCTCGCCTTCGATATGTTCGCCTACAAGGCCATGCAGCAGGCCGGCTCCATGATCGCTTCCATGGCGGGCGTGGACACCATCACCTTTACCGCCGGCATCGGCGAGAACGACTGGTCGATCCGCAAGGCCTTCTGCGACTGCTTTGAGTGGCTGGGCGTGCGCATCGACAACAACAGGAACCGCGAGGCCGTAGGCAACGGTCCGCAGGTCATCAGTGCCGCCGGTTCCGCCGTCGCGGTCATGGTCATCCCCACCGACGAGGAATACATGATTGCCCACGACGTCGAGCGTCTGACCAAGAACAACTAACGCGCCCGTTTGCATGTAAATGAAAGGCCTCCTGAGCAACAGCTCGGGAGGCCTTTTTGCTGGCAGGCGGAAATTCCAGTCCCAAAGTGACCATCGCCAGCAACGCTTGCGCTCCCAACAACGGTGCCCGACCATTCAGGTTCTCAGCTCCAGCTCGTAGCCAAGCCGCCGTCCACCCCAGATACCCTGACTGCCACGTTGCGACAGGGACCCTACAGGGTAAAGCTCTGAAAACTTTCCGCAGGACGCATGAAACCCCCGCCGCACGAAGTGCGCAGCGGGGGTTTCATGCATGTCTGAGGACGTTTTCAGAGCTTTACCCTGTAGGGTTCCGAGGGGATATGTCCGCTACTCAGCCATCTGAGCCTGGACGGCGGTGATGGCTACGACACCCACGATGTCGTCGGCAGAGCAGCCGCGCGAAAGGTCGTTAACCGGCTTGGCGATGCCCTGCAGGATGGGGCCGTAAGCGTCGGCGCCGGCGAAGCGCTGGACCAGCTTGTAGCCGATGTTGCCAGCCTCGAGGTCGGGGAACACGAGCACGTTGGCCTTACCGGCAACGGAGGAACCGGGAGCCTTGAGCTGGGCGACGGTGGGGACGATAGCGGCGTCGAGCTGCAGGTCGCCATCGATGGCGAGCTCGGGAGCCTTCTCCTTGCAGAACTTCACGGCCTCCTGGACCTTCTTGGCGACGTCGCCGCCGGCGGAGCCCATGGTGGAGTAGGAGAGCATGGCCACGTGCGGCTCAACGTTGCCCATGAAGGTGGACCAAGAGTGAGCGGAGGCGATGGCGATCTCGGAGAGCTCGTCGGAGGACGGGTTGATGTTGAGGCCGCAGTCGGCGAAGATCAGCGTGCCGTCGGTGCCGAACTGCGGGGTGTTGGTGCACATCACGAAGAAGGCCGAGACCAACTTGGTGCCCGGGGCGGTCTTGAGGATCTGCAGCGCGGGGCGCAGGGTGTCGGCGGTGGAGTGGCAGGCGCCGGAGACTAGGCCGTCGGCATCGCCCATCTTGACCATCATGGTGCCAAAGTAGGTAGCATCCATCACCTGGGCGCGAGCTTGCTCGATGGTGACGCCCTTCTTGGCGCGGAGCTCGGCAAACTTCTGCGCGTACTCCTCGTGCTTCTCGGCATTGCGCGGATCGATGACGGTAGCGCCGGGAACGTCGATCTCGTCGGGGTTGCCCAGGATGACGATCTTTGCCAGGCCCTCCTCGATGATCTTGGTGGCTGCGACGATGGTGCGCGGATCCTCGCCCTCGGGCAGGACGATCGTCTTAAGGTCGGCCTTGGCGGCAGACTTCATACGGTTTAGGAAATCGCTCATGTTACTCCTTACAAGCGTTTCGCTAAGCTCCAGGCGCCCGGCTGTTCACGAATAAACCCGCTGCTAGCGGGTTTACCTTTCAATTATGTACGCCGCGGTGCTTGAGCTTTCCTTGTGTGGCAAGCTCATTATAGGACGCATTAGCGCTATAATCGCTCTGATAAATATGTCTCGAAGAATGTTCGAGAAAAGCCCAGCTAACGAGCCCGTGGCTTTTGACAAGGAGTATCGATGCAGATTACCTCAGGCCTGCCTGAAGGCTTTAACGCCGGCGCGTACGACATGATTGTCGTCGGTGCCGGATATGCCGGTGCCGTTTGTGCCCGCCGTCTCGCCGAGACTATCGGCTATCGCGTTGCCGTTCTGGAGCGCCGTAGCCACATTGCAGGTAACGCCTACGACTGCGCTGATGAGGCCGGCATCCTGGTCCACGAGTATGGTCCGCACATCTACCATACCTTTAATGAACGCGTCCACAATTTCCTGTCGCGCTTTACCAAGTGGACGGACTACCAGCACAAGGTGCTTGCCAACATCAACGGCACCCTTATGCCCGTGCCCTTTAACCACGCGAGCCTCAAGCTCGCCTTTGGCGATGAGCGCGGCGAGGAGCTGTATCAGAAGCTCGTGGAGACCTTTGGCAAGGACGTCAAGGTGCCCATTATGGAGCTGCGCAAGAAGAACGACCCGGATCTTGTCGAGGTCGCCGATTACGTCTACGAGAACGTCTTTTTGCATTACACCATGAAGCAGTGGGGTCAGACGCCCGACCAGATCGATCCCTCGATCACCGGCCGCGTTCCCGTCTTTGTGGGCGACGATGACCGCTACTTCCCGCAGGCTCCCTTCCAGGGCATGCCGCAGGACGGCTATACCGCGCTGTTCGAGCACATGCTCGACCACGATCTGATTGATGTGTTCTGCGACGTGGACGCCCGCGACCTCTTCGAGATCGACGAGACCACCGTCAAGATCGACGGTAAGGTCTATGGCGGCGAGATCGTCTACACCGGTCCGCTTGACGAGCTGTTCAACCTCGACCTGGGCGCTCTACCGTACCGTACGCTCGACATGAAGTTCGAGACGCTCGATATGGACCAGTTCCAGCCCGTGGGCACCGTCAATTACACCACGAGCGAGGATTACACGCGTATCACCGAGTTCAAGAACATGACTGGTCAGGTCCTGCCCGGCAAGACCAGCATCATGAAGGAGTATTCCAAGGCCTATACGCCCGGCTCGGGCGAGACGCCCTATTACGCCATTCTGGAGCCCGAGAACCGCGAGCTCTATGAGCGCTATCTTGAGCGCGTCCAGAACCTGACGAACTTCCACCCGGTGGGTCGCCTGGCCGAGTATCGTTACTACGATATGGATGCCGTGACCAACTCTGCCCTCGATCTTTCGGATGAGATTATCGCCTGCCATGCATAAAGTCATATCATTCGGTATTCCCTCGTATAACGCCGCCAAGGACATGGACCATTGCATCACCTCCATTCTGGAGGGGAGCAATTACGCCACCGATATCGAGATCATCATCGTCGATGACGGTTCCAAGGACGAGACGGCAGCTAAGGCCGACGAGTGGGAGACGCGTTATCCCGGCATCATTCGCGCGGTGCATCAGGAGAATGGCGGCCACGGCATCGCCGTCCTCTCGGGCTTGCGCGAGGCACAGGGCACCTACTACAAGGTCGTCGACTCGGACGACTGGCTCGATGGCGCAGCCCTATCGACTATGCTTTCGATCCTTCGCGGTTTTGAGGGGCGCGACCAGCGCGTCGACCTCTTTATCTCGAACTATGTGTACGAGAAGGTTTACGAGGGCACACACACCGCTATTGGCTACAAGTTTGCCCTGCCGCGAAAAAAGATCTTTACCTGGGACCAGATTGGTCATTTCCGTCTGGACCAGAATCTGCTTATGCACAGCCTGTGCTATCGCACGGATGTGCTGCGCGCGTCCAATCTGCCCATGCCGCCGCACACGTTCTATGTAGACAACATCTACGCCTATGTGCCGCTGCCGCACTGCAAGACCATGTACTACGCCGACATCGACCTCTATCGCTACTTTATCGGTCGCGAGGGCCAGAGCGTCAACGAGGCCACGATGGTCAAGCGTCTGGACCAGCAGTTCCGCGTGACGCGCATCATGATGGAGTCGTTCCATCTGTACGGCGATGTCGAGTCATCGCGTCTGCGCTCGTACATGATGGGCTATTTCACCATGATGATGGCAATCTGCTCGGTGCTTACTAAGCTTTCCGACGAGGATTGTGCCGACGAGCGCCTGAAGACGTTGTGGAATGATCTGAAGGCCTATGACGAGCGCATGTATCGTCGTGCACGCTACGGTGTGGTTGGCTTCTTCATCAACCTGCGCGGCCGTGCCGGTGACAAAATCACGCTTGGCCTATACCGTCTTGCCTCAAAGATCTTCAAATTCAACTAGCACAGAAGTGCTCGGGTAACGGGGACCCCTGGTCCTTAACTTGCTACTTCGAACAGTCCTGCGCAAGACGGAGGCGCCACTGGCGCCTCCTTTGCGTGCGGAACTCGTATCAAGTTAAGGACCAGGGGTCCTCTGCTATGTCTCGCTTTATGTCAGCAACCTGAATTTGAAGATCTTAGACGCGCGGTACACAGGGGCCTGGGCTGAAAGGAATCTTGTTGAGTAGGTTGCCCGGTGAGTCTTGGTTATGTTTGTCGCGAGTTCCGCACGAGCCGAAGAGCACTTAATGTGCTCTTCGTGCGAGCCAGGACTGTAGAGCAGCAAACATAACCAAGACCCACCGGGCAACCGGACGAGCTAGTTTACTTCGCGGCGCCGGGGATGCCGTGGGAGGTTTTGGCGGTTTTGGCTCCGTTTACGATGGCGGTTTCTAGGGCCCTTACGGCGAGCATGCCCAGCAGGTCTAGGGGAACGGCGGCGCTTGCCTGGGCTCCCAGTTTGCCGCTGGCGAGGGTGTAGATGGTGTCGCCGTCGTTGGTGGTGTGTGTGGGGCGGATGGCGTGCGCGTAGGCGTCTGCTGCCATCTGGGAGACCTTGGTGGCCTGGGCCTTAGTGAGCTCCACGTTGGTGACGATGCAGCTGATGGTGGTGTTGGTGCGGTCGAGCGGCATCTGCATGGATCCGGCGGCGGCAAAGGCTGCGAGTTCCATGTCGACGATCTGGTCGCTATCGGCCGCGGCACGCATACCGGCGACCCACTCGCCGGTGGTCGGGTCGACAACGTTGCCACAGGCGTTGACCGAGACCACGGCGCCCACCTTGATGGGGCCGAGCGCCACGGCGGCAGCGCCAAGGCCGGCCTTCATGCAGGTGGCGGGCCCCATGAGCTTTCCGACGGTGGCACCCGTGCCGGCACCTACATTGCCCTGCTCGAGCATGGTGGGGGTGTTGTCGAGTGCCTCACGCACGGCGGCGATGCCGGCCTCTATGTCGGGGCGCACGGTGGGATCGCCAAAGGCGAGGTCGAAGATGCAGCTGGAGCACACGATAGGCACCTGCGTGGGGCCGACGGGAAGGCCGATGCCGCGGTTCTCAAGCTCGCGAGCGACGCCGCTTGCAGCCTCGAGGCCAAAGGCCGATCCACCCGACAGGCAGACGGCGTGGACCTTGTCGACGGTGTTCTCGGGACGCAGCAGGTCGGTTTCGCGCGATGCTGGAGCACCGCCGCGAACGTCAACGCCGCCGGTGGCGCCCTCGGGTGCCACGATTACGGTGCAACCGGTGCCGGCCTCCTCGTCCGTATAGTTGCCATAGCAAAAGCCATCGACATCGCAGACGTCAATGGCCTCGAGCAGTGTATCCATGTTTAACTCCTATCGGTTTTCCGCCGCGCCTTGTGCCCGGTCGGGATCCGTACGGTACGCAAAAATTGTAGGCGCTGGGGAATACCCAGCGCCAGATGCAATTACGAGAGTTTTTGAATCGCGCGCGCGACGCGGGCGATGGGCAAGCCCACCACGTTGTAGAAGTCGCCCGAAATGTCATGCACGAGCAGGCGGCCGCCTGTGCCCTGGATGCCGTAGGCCCCGGCCTTGTCCATGGGTTCACCGGAGGCAACATAGCGCTCGATCTGCTCTTCGGTAAGCTCATAGAACGTCACGTCGGTCACATCGACAAACGACAGGCTCTCGGCGGCATGCGGAGCTGTAGCGTCGCCGGCTTTAACGATGCAGACGCCGGTCGCCACCTGGTGCGTGCGGCCCGAAAGCTCGCGGAGCATGGTGCGTGCCTCGTCCTCGTTTGCCGGCTTACCCAAAATCTTGCCATCGAAGGTGACGATGGTATCGGCCGCGACGGTCAGCTCATTGGGCTCGGCATGCTCGGCGGCGACGGCAGCGGCTTTGGCACGCGCCAAGCGCTCGACGAGCGTAAGCGGAGCTTCGCTATCAAAGGGCGTTTCATCGATATCCGCGGGAATCACGCGAATGTTGTAGCCTGCCTCGCGCATCAGCTCTATGCGGCGCGGCGATTGCGAAGCCAAAATCATAGCTGGATGCCCTCGGCGACCTTCTCGACGGCCTTGTCGCCGGCGAGCGTGCGCAGCAGCTTCAAGGCAAAGGGGAGTGACTGTGCCATGCCGCTGGCAGTGATGATGTTGCCGTCTTGCGTGACCTTCTCGCCGGTATAGGCGCCCTCGGGGAAGCTCTTCTCAAAGCCGGGGAAGCACGTGGCACGGCGTCCCTCGAGAAGGCCAAGCTCGCCCAGGATAAACGGGGCGGCGCAGATGGCGGCAACGTGCTTAGTCGCGGCGAACTCGCAGACTACGTCGCAGACGCGCTGGTCGGCGCGAAGGTTGGTGGCTCCGGGCAGGCCGCCGGGCAGCACGACGCAGTCGTACTCGTCAAAGTTGATCTCGTCAAAGAGAGCATCGCAGGTCACGGGAATCTGCAGCGAGCTCACGACCTCGCGCGTGGGCATGATCGAGACGAGCGTGGCACGCACGCCGCCGCGACGCATGACGTCGACCATGGTCAGGCATTCAATCGTTTCAAAGCCATCGGCGGCGAGAACGGCAACGCTGGGCATAAGGGTTCCTTTCAAAAAGCGGCATACAATTAGCCGTCTTATACCCCGAAGACATACGCTTGCCACGCTCGATTTCCCAATGTTTAAAATAGCCCCGTCCGAATTAGCTACCCTCACCCATCCTCAACAATCTCAATCTGTAACATCTAGACCCACTTTTGACCCCTAACTGTTACAGATCAAGACAAACGGAAACCGCCCCGACAAAACGTCTCAATCTGTAACATCTACGGACCAAAACCGGGTCTTACTGTTACAGATCGAGACAGCCCCCAACAGCACCTTCCCGTTCGGGTAACGACCGCCACAGGTACGGCGGGCAGAGACTCCCTGTTTTCCTCGGTTTTTCTTGACGGAATCTCACCTGTTGTAGTACTTTGTCCCAGTCTAAAAACGCGTGGACTTTTCTGGGCGCTAGCCACCTTTTTGCCACGCAACCGAGCAGTCGGTTGCGTGGCTTTTTTCGTCTTGGCAGCAGGTACCACATGCACCGCCAGAAGACCGCACGAGCCCACCTTCCGACTGCAGGGAACAGACGCACGAGACGTGCATCTGCAAGACAGCAGACGGAAGGGAGCCTAATGGCAGGAACAAACACAATCAAGCAACAGACCGCCGAGGCGGGAGCCACGGGCACAGGACAGGCCAAGGCGGCGCTCCAGGTCTTTGCGGGCGGCGCCTGCTACGGCGCGATGGCCACGACCTACAAGCTCGCCTACGCCGCGGGCTTCACCTCGGCGCAGGTGGTGGCGAGCCAGGCGTGGTTCGGCTGCCTCTTCTTCGCCCTCGCCACACTCGCGGGCCACGCACTCGGGCACCGCTGGCAGCGCGTGGGCTGGAAGCTCGCCCTTAAGCTCATGGGCCTGGGAGCCCTCACCTGCCTCACCTCAATCCTCTACTGCTACGCCATGAGCGTGCTGCCCGCCCCGGTGGCGCTCACGCTCCTCTTCCAGTTCACGTGGCTGGGGCTCCTGTGGCAGACCGTCATGACGCGCCGACCGCCGAGGGTCCTCCAAGTGGTCTCCGCCCTGGTCATCGTCTTCGGAACGGTGTTCGCCAGCGGCGTTTACAAGACTGGCATCACCGGGTACGACCCCGTGGCCCTGCTCTGCGCGCTGGGGGCGGCCGTGTCCTGCTCCCTCTTTGTCACCCTCTCCGGCAAGGTCGAGGCCCCCTGCTCGTCCGAACAGCGTGGCGTCATCGTATGCGCGGGCTCCGTGGTCATGTCGCTCACGGTGTGCCCGGACTACGTTGTCTCGGGCGTCCTCGCCCAGGGCATCCTGCCCTTTGCCGTCATCGCCGGTTTCTTTGGCATGTTCTGCCCGGTCCTGCTCTTCGGCATGGGCTCTCCGCACCTGCCCGCGGGCCTCTCCACTGTCATGGCCGCCGCGGAACTCCCCGCCGGCCTGCTCATCGCCATGATCGTCCTCGGCGAGCCGCTCGGCGTCGTCGAGTGGCTGGGCGTCGCCATCATCCTCGCCGGCGTGTGCCTGGCGCAGGTCCCCTCCCTGCTTGGAGGCCGGGAGGCACGTCGCGCCGCCGCAGGACAAGCCGTCAACTAGTCATCCCTTCACAGACGGCCCGCGCGCATCAGGGGGCCACGGGCCCGGCGCGTGAGGTCGCAAGGACGTTATTAAAGCGTCCCCCGCAGAGGTGGGGGCGCCAGAAAGAAGGAGGCACCATGCCATTTCCAAAAGGGTTCCTGTGGGGAGGAGCCACCGCCGCCAACCAATGCGAGGGAGGTTATGACGAGGGTGGCCGCGGCCTTGCCAACGTCGACGTCATCCCACACGGGCCGGAGCGCAACGACGTGAGCCGCGGCCTGAGGCGCATGCTCGACTTTGAGCCCGGGTACTACTACCCGGCCCAGACGGGCATCGACTTCTACCACCACTACCGCGAGGACATAGCCCTCTTCGCGGAGATGGGCTTCAAGGTCTTTCGCCTCTCCATCGCTTGGAGTCGCATCTTCCCCAACGGCGACGAGGAGGAGCCCAACGAGGTCGGGCTCGCCTTCTACGAGGACGTGTTCCGCTGCTGCCGCGAGCACGGGATCGAGCCCCTCGTGACCATCACGCACTTCGACTGCCCCATCCACCTCGTCAAGAAGTACGGCGCCTGGCGAAACCGCACCCTCATCGAGCTCTACAAGCGGCTCGTGACGGTGCTCTTCAACAGCTACCGCGGCCTCGTGCGCTGGTGGATCACGTTCAACGAGATGAACATGATCTTGCACCGTCCCTTCATGGGTGCCGGCATCGTCCTCGAGCCCGGGGAGAATGCCCGCGAGGCCGAGTACCGCGCCGCGCACAACGAGCTCGTGGCGAGCGCCTGGGCCACCAAGATCGCCCACGAGGTCGACCCGGAGAACAAGGTAGGCTGCATGCTCGCCGCGGGAAGCTACTACCCCTACTCCTGTCGTCCCGAGGACGTCCGCGCAGCGCAGGTCAAGAACCAAGAGGATCTCTTCTTCGTGGACGTGCAGGCACGCGGGCACTACCCCGGCTACGCGCTCAAGATGCTCGAGCGCGAGGGTATCGACGTGGGCATGACCGCCGAAGACGAGCGCATCCTTGCGGAGAACACCGTCGACTTCATCTCGTTTAGCTACTACTCCTCGCGCTGTACCGCGGGCGACCCCGATTCTGTGGGCGGCGTCGCCGAGGGCAACGCCTTCGCCGGCGTGGAGAACCCCTACGTGCGCACGAGCGACTGGGGCTGGGTCATCGACCCGCTTGGGTTCCGCATCACGATCAACGACCTCTGGGACCGCTACCAGAAGCCACTCTTTGTGGTGGAGAACGGCCTCGGCGCCTATGACGAGGTACTTCCCGACGGAACGATCGAGGATGACTACCGCATCGCCTACCTGCGCGAGCACATCGAGGCCATGCGCGACGCCATCGAGCAGGACGGCGTCGAGATGCTCGGCTACACCACCTGGGGGCCGATCGACCTCGTGAGCGCGGGCTCCGGCGAGATGGAGAAGCGCTACGGCTTCATCTACGTGGACCGCGACAACCTGGGCAACGGCACGCTCGAGCGCAGGCGCAAGAAGAGCTTCTACTGGTACCAACAGGCCATCGCCACCAACGGAAGCGACCTGGGCTAGCCGCCCGGGCAATATCACTAAGGAGAAAATAATGGCTGAAAAATACGACGATCTGGCCAGATCCATACTCGAGAACGTAGGCGGCACAGAGAACGTCGCCAGCGTCGCGCACTGCATCACGCGCGTGCGCTTCAAACTCAAGGACGAGTCCCGCGCCAACACTGCCAAGATCGAGGCCCTCAAGGGCGTCATCCAGGTCATCCAGGCCAACGGCCAGTACCAGGTGGTCGTGGGTAACATCGTCGAGGACGTCTACGACGCGGTCCTGGAGGCCGGCAACTTCTCGGGCGGCGCAAGCGCCGACGACGAGCCCCAGGGCGATAAGACCGTTGCCTCCGTCGTCATCGACCTCATCTCTGGCATCTTCCAGCCCATCCTGGGACCGCTTGCCGCCGCAGGCATCATGAAGGGACTGCTTGCCCTCATCACCTACTTCGTCCCGGCCTTTGCAAACGACGGCCTCTACACGCTGCTCTACACCGTGGCTGACGGCTTCTTCTACTTCCTTCCCGTCGCCCTGGCGTTCAGTGCCGCGCGCAAGTTCCGCATGAACGAGTTCACCGGCGTGGCAATCGGCGTGGCGCTCCTCTACCCGACGATGGTCGCCCTGACCTCGGGTGAGGCGCTCGGCAGCATCGACCTCGGCGTTGCCGGCACGTTCTCGTGGTACGCCACCGCCCTCGGGCTCCCCATCATCATGCCCGTGTCCGGCTACGTGAGCTCGGTGATCCCCGTCCTTCTCATGGTGTGGTTCGGCTCTATCATTGAGCGCTGGCTCAAGAGCTGGATGCCGGCTGCGCTCAAGATGTTCCTCGTCCCGCTCGCCACGATGACGGCCTCCATCGTCTTGGGTTACCTCGTCATCGGCCCGGTGGCCACCCTCATCACCAACCTGCTGAGCGTGGCGTTCTCGTTCATCTTCCAGCTTCCCGTGGTTGGTTCCGTCTTGGGCAGCGCCCTGGTCGGCGGACTGTGGATGTGCCTCGTCATCTTTGGCTTCCACTGGAGCCTCATCCCCATCTCCATCATGAACCTGAATACCCTCGGCCACGACAGCGTGCTCGCCGCCACCATCGGCCATGGGTTCGCGCTCGGAGCGGTCATCTTTGCCATGTACCTCAGAAACAAGGACGAGCGCTTCCGCGGCATCGCCCTTCCCGCGATGATCTCCGCCTTCTTCTTCGGCGTCACCGAGCCGGGCATCTACGGCATCGCCCTCCCCAACAAGCGCGCGTTCGTCGTGGCATGCTTGAGCTCCGCCGTGGGCGGCGCCATCGTGGGAATGACGGGCGCCCTCATGTACATCTCGGGCGGCCTCGGTGTCTTCAACCTGCTCAACTTCATCGACGGGACCCCTGGTGGCGCCGGGATCTCCCACATGATCTTCGCGATCATCGCCGCGCTCGTCTCTGCCGTCCTGGCCTTTGTTATCGAGTTCATCACCTACCGACCCAACGACGACGAGGAAGGCGCCCGCTAGTTTGCGCCCCTTTCGACTAGCTCTATGTAATTGAGGAGCAGTTGAGGTGGATGAAGGCCGAGGGCGGTCGAGGCGGCCGCCCCGTGTCCGAGACAACCTGTCAGAAGGCGTTTAGCTTTCTCGGGCGGCGCTGAAATGAACTGCGCCCCGAAACTTAGACGGGTCAATTAGCGGCCTATGCCGCACATGGGGACTGATTCCGGAACTCCTCCGGGGTCAGTCCCTTTTGCTTAACCTGCCTCCTCTTGTTCCAGTGAACGGTGTAGGCGTCGAGGTCCCGCTTGAACTCCTCGAAGCTCCGCCACGTCCGGTTCCTGTAGAATTCGTCCTTCAGGCGCCCGGGCAGCAGCTCCGTCGCATGAGCTTGCCCTCGCACGCCGCCGGCCCCGGCCGGGTCCGGGCACCCTTCGGCCTCCCGCCGGCCTTCGGCGCGCCCGTACCCCCTGTCGCAAAGCTCTGCTGCAAGAGTCCTCAGCGTGGCGTCGTGCCCGACTTTCCCGTCCATAAAGAAGCCCCCATTTCTAATGTTCAAGAAACGAGGGGGCGGTTCAATTTCGGGACGGGGATTAAATAATCATTCGGAGCAAATTTATTTTTATCCCCGTCCCAGAAAAATCATCGAGCGTGGTCTTGGACAAACAGTCTAGTTGCGCTTGAGGTGGACGACCGTTTCGCAGTGGAAGGTTTGCGGGAACAGGTCGACCGGCGTGATCTTGACGGGGGAGAAGGTGCCTTCCTCGACAAAGCGCTTAAGGTCGCGTGCCAGGGTGACAGGGTCGCAGCTCACATAGGCGACATCGCGCGCACTCGTGCTAGCGATGAGGTCGATAGCCTCGGGTGCCAGACCTGCGCGCGGCGGATCGACCACCAGGACATCGGCATCCTGGTCGGGGAACTCGCGCACGGCATCGCCGCCGATGACGTCGACGTTGTCGAGTTTGTTGATCTCGAGGTTACGGCGCAGGTCGCGCACGGCCGGACCGTAGGCCTCGACGGCGGCAACAAAGTCGCAGCGGCGGGCGAGCGGCAGGGTAAAGGTACCGGCACCGCAGTACAGGTCCACGGCCAGCTCGTCTTCCTGCGGGTCGAGGGCGTCCATAACGAGCTCAATCAAAATCTCGGCGCCCTTGGTATTGACTTGGAAAAACGATGGGGCGGACAGGCGCATCTGGCCGTCAGCGATGTTCTCGGTCCACGAGCCCTCACCGGCGAGCATCTCCACCTTAGAGACACGGCGGGCCTTCTTCTCGCCCTTGCTCATGACGCGCGCGACGCTCGTGGGGTGTGCGGCGTCTGCCAGCACGCGCGAGACCTGTGAGCGCGGGAAGGAGCCTGTGGGCGTCCAGAGCGCGACCTCGAGTGCCTTGGTGCGACGCGAAGCGCGAATGCCCACGCGCTCCAGACCCAGGTTGTGGCTGCCGCTCAGATAGTTGAGCGCGCCGACGACCGATTTGAGCGTCTTGGGAAAACGCTTATCGAACAGCGGGCACGAATCGACGGTCACGATCTTGCTGGGGTCGACGCCGTGCATGCCAAGGCGAACACGGCCGTTAACGAGAGTGGGCTCCAGCTCAATTTTATTGCGGTAGCCCCAGTCGTCCTTGGTATGGCGGATAGGCTGGACAAGATCGTTGACCTGCTCGGGGGTGAACTTGCCAATGCGCTCGAGCGTGGAGCGCAGGTTTTGCTCTTTGGCGGCAAGCTGAGCGGAGCGCGATAGATTGCCCCACGAACAACCGCCGCAGATGCCCACGAAGGGGCAGGGGGGCTGAATGCGATCGGGACTCGGCTCCAGAATCTCGGTCGTGCGGGCGCGCATAAACGACTTGCCGTCCTGCACGATCTCGGCTTCGACGGTGTCGCCTGCCACAGCGCCCTGCACAAAGACGGCCTTGCCGTTGTCGGCATGTGCCAGACCGTTGGTGCCGTACGTCATCGATTCTATGGTGAGCTTCATATTCCTGCCTGTCATTCGCGTTGCTGTTCGCACCATGGTAGCAGGGAAAAGCGCCCCGCATCCGAGGCTTTCCTCAAATGCGGGGCGCTTCTACAAACTGCTTCTACAAACGACTATTTCGTCTTGCCGGTAATGAGCGTCTTAAGACCCAGACCGATCAGGCCCAGACCCATGCGCACGCGACCGGGGCGATGGCGCTCGATGGCCTTGGCTTTGCCAGCGGGCTTATCGTGACGGGCACTCGTCTCGGGTACGGGCTTGGTGACCTGCGGCTCGGGCCGAGGTGCAGGTGCGGGCTCGGGCTCAATGACGGTCGCCTGGACCTTCTGAACCTCGGGTGTGGTCGGCTGCGGCTTAGGATCAGGGGTGGGCTTTGCCTCGGCGGCGGGCTCCGGAGTCGCGGTAGCGGGCTCGGGCGCTTTCTCCACGGCGGGCTCTGCGGCAGCCTCGGGCTCATTCACCGGGAGAGCGGCAACCGCTTCCGGTTTGGCAGCCGCCCCATGTTCAATCTCGTCCTGGATAACTTTTTCGGCCACACGTTCCTTCTCCTGTGCGCGCTGCTGCGCGGCGGCCTCGGCGTTGCGATATGCACGCTCCAGCAGGGCTTCCTGCGAGTTGAAGGGCTTCTCGTCCTCTTTGCGCTCCACGGGAACCCAGGTGCCGTCACTCGTCAGGCTGCGTGCCTTCACGTTGTCGCGCAGCTGCATGCCCATGTACTCGTGCACCAGGGCGCGGCAGGTGGGGTCGAGCACGGGGAAGGCGATCTCCACGCGGTGCTCGGTGTTGCGCGTCATCATGTCTGCCGAGCTCAGATAGATCATGTCCGAGTCCACGCCAAAGGCATAGACGCGCGCATGCTCCAAAAAGCGTCCGACGATGGAGCGCACGTGCACGTTCTCGGTCTTGCCCGGAACACCGGGCTTGAGGCACGAGATGCCGCGAATGATCATGTCCACGCGCACGCCGGCACACGATGCCTCGGCAATCTTGTCGATGACCTCGCGGTCGGTAAGCGAGTTGAGCTTAAAGAACACGCGGGCGGGCTCGCCGACAAGGGCGCGCTGAATCTCGCGGTCCAGGCCGCGCATGATGAGCGGCTTGAGGCCCACGGGCGCCACGCCCAGGAAGCGGTAGTCGCCGCGCAGGTTGCCCAGCGACAGGTTGCGGAAGAACAGGTTGGCGTCCTCGCCGATGCCGGGATGCGCGGTCATGAGCATAAAGTCGCTGTAGAGCTTGGCCGTCTTCTCGTTAAAGTTGCCGGTACCCAAAAGCGTCAGGCGGGTAAGCGCCATGCCCTCGCGATAGGTGAGCTGGCAGATCTTTGAGTGACACTTAAAGCCCTCGGAGCCGTAGATAACGGTGCAGCCGGCCTCTTCCAGGCGCTCGGCCCATTCGATGTTGTTTTGCTCGTCAAAGCGGGCACGAAGCTCCATGAGCACCGTGACCTCTTTGCCGTTTTCGGCAGCATCGATGAGCGACTCGCACAGACGGCTCTGCTTTGCCACGCGGTAGAGCGTGATGCGCAGCGAGATACACTCGGGGTCATAGGCTGCTTCGTGCACCAGGTCCAAGAACGGGTTCATTGCCTCGTAAGGGTAAAAGAGCAGCTTGTCGTGCTGCAGCACCTGCTCGCGGATGGAGCGGGCCATATCGATGGTGGGATTGGGCTGCGGCTTAAACGGCGTAAAGAGGAGCTCATTGCGCAGGTGCTCGGGAATCTTACCCTCAATGCCAAAGACGTAGCCAAGGTCAAGGGGGATATCGCAGGTAAAGACCGAGCGGCGAGAAAGCTCGAGCGCCTTGCGGATGGTCTTGAGCGTTGGCTTTTCGAGTGAGCCCGATACGGCGAGCACCACCGGCTGCAGGCGCAGGCGCTTCTTGAGGATGCGCTTCATGTGCTGGCGGTAATCTTCCTCCTCCTCGACGCCCTCGCCGTCCGGGTCGATATCGGCATTGCGGGTGACGCGGATCAGCGCGCGATCCAGCGGCTTGTAGGAGCCAAAGCAACTGTCGAGGCAGGCGAGGATAACGTCTTCGAGCAAGATATAGGAGTAGGTGCCGGCGGGCGAGGGAATCTCGACCACGCGGTTCATCGAGGCGGGAATCTCGATCAGGCCGAGCAGGCTTTCCTCGTCGGTGACGCCGTCCAGGCCACAAGCCAGATAGAGCGCGCCGTTGCGCAGGTTGGGGAAGGGATGGCGCGGGTCAATGACCAGCGGTGAGATAACCGGCGACACGTAGGCCTGGAAGTAGCGGGTTACAAAGGTGCGCTCCTCGGGCGTAAGTGAATCGATGCGGGCGCGGTGAACGCCCAGGGTGTCGAGCTTGCCCTCGATGCTCTTAAAGATGGACTCCCAACGGGTAAGGAGCCCGGGCAGCTCTGCCATGACAGCATCGACCTGTTCGGAGGCGGTCATATTGCTCTTGTTGTCGACAGGCTGCTTTTTGAGCTCTGCCAGATCGGACAGGCCGCCCACGCGCACCATAAGGAATTCGTCGAGGTTGGACTCGAAAATCGACACGAACTTTAGACGCTCGAACAGCGGAACGGTTTCGTCGAAGGCTTCGTCAAGCACGCGGTTGTTAAAGCGCAGCCAGCTAAGCTCTCGGTTTTGCGTGTACGAGAAGTCGCGCGGCGGCTTGCGCAGCTTAGCGGCCTTTTGCTTCTTTTCGATTTTGCTCGGCATATGCATCTGTCCGTTCAGTCCCCGCAGGGGACGGTAGCCTAACTCTAATTCACTATTGTCTCAATTTAGTCGACCGCCGGCACGGACGTATCTCGTGAACGGTATCTTTACCTACTTCTTACGCTGACAAGCCGAAGCACTAACGTCCGGCGATTTGAGCAAGCGATCTATATCCTCACTCAACTGGTGAGAATGTATGAATAAGAATGATAGCAAGCTGAATATAATCGAATGTAGGTCGAATCGAGGGCAAGCGTCATTTATATGCAGAAAACCGTTTTCACTATGCAATTTTGAATCATGGATAACTTTGAGTGTTCAAGCTTGATTTCCTAGAAAAATAACGTTTACCTAGGAAAATCTGCTTTACGAAACTGAAGTGTATCATGGGAAATCATATGCGATATACCGTTCATCGTACTTTGCTGACCGTTCGGGGGCGAGGTAGCATTACGGATGGAATTTGGATATAACTAGAGCTGTCAGCAAGCAGCGTCCCATATGGAGGGGCGCTGATACATTCGGCCAGTAAGGCCCGAAAGAAAGGTAGGAGGCCATGACGAAAGGTCTGCACGTGCCTTCCGAGATCGGCAAGCTCAGGAAGGTCTGCCTGCACCGTCCCGGCGACGAGCTCCTCAACCTGCCGCCCGACGAGCTCGAGCGACTCCTGTTCGACGACGTCCCGTTCCTGGAGGTCGCGCAGCAGGAGCACGACACCTTCGCCCAGATCCTGAGGGACCAGGGCGTGGAGGTCCTCTACCTCGAGAACCTCGTCGCCGAGGTGTTCGACCAGGTCCCCGGCGCCCGCGCCGAGTTCACCGACCAGTACATCGCCGAGGCCGGCATCCGCGGCCAGCACATGCCGCAGATCGTCCGCGAGAAGCTGGACTCCATCGAGGACAACCTCGAGTTCGTCAAGAAGACCATGGCCGGCATGACCAAGGCCGAGATCGACATGCCCCTCACGGCGTCCACGACCCTCGACTCCCTGGTCAACTCCGAGTCCGAGTCCGACCTGATCATCGACCCGATGCCCAACCTCTACTTCACCCGCGACCCGTTCGCGGTCGTCGGCGAGGGCGTCAACCTCAACCGCATGTACTCGGTCACCCGCAACCGCGAGACCCTGTACGGCAAGTACATCTTCAAGTACCACCCCGACTACAAGGACGTCTCCCTGTACTTCCGCCGCGACTGCCAGTTCCACACCGAGGGCGGCGACGTGCTGAACATCAACGAGAAGACCCTCGCCGTCGGCATCTCCCAGCGCACCCAGGCCGCCGCTATCGACATCATGGCCCAGAACATCTTCTGGAACTCCGACTCCAAGGTCGAGCGCATCCTTGCCTTCGACATCCCGGTCTCGCGCGCCTTCATGCACCTCGACACGGTCTTCACCCAGATCGACGTCGATAAGTTCACGATCCACCCCGCCATCATGGGCACCCTGCGCGTCTACGAGCTGACCGCCGGCAAGAACCCGGGCGACGTGAACATCCGCCTGATCGAGGACACCCTCGAGCACGTCCTGGAGGACGCCACCGGCGTCGACCAGGTCAAGCTGATCCCCTGCGGCGGCGGCGACCCGATCGCGGCCTCCCGCGAGCAGTGGAACGACGGCTCCAACACCCTGTGCGTCGAGCCCGGCAAGATCTGCGTCTACGCCCGCAACACCGTCACCAACGACGTGCTGTACAAGGAGGGCCTGGACCTTCTCGTCGTGCCCTCCGCCGAGCTCTCCCGCGGCCGCGGCGGCCCGCGCTGCATGAGCATGCCCTTCTGGCGCGAGGACCTCTAAGGTTTTCAAAGATCCGTATGGGTCTAAATACAAACATCTAGCTGCCATTAGATGTCTCCCAATGGGGTGGTGCAGGTTTTCGCACCACCCCATTCTTGTTTGATAAGCTAAATTTGCATCAGATAAGGTGTCCATTATGTCTAGAGGCAGTCACGTTGATACCCCCGACGCTGTCGGCTTCCTTGCCTTTTGGACATCATCTCGATTCCCATGACCTTTGCCGGCATCATCCCCGTGTTCTAGCGATTGGAGCCTAGCCATGGATATCAAGACAATTGGCGTTGAGGAGTGGCTTAACGTTTGGGAGAAGAGCGCTACGTGGGACATTGCCCAGTCGACGATCTCGTCGCTGACCATGGGCGAGCTTCGCGCGCTCGACGAGCAGGACGGCGCCACGTTCTACGAGCGCCTGGATCGCGAAAAGATGAACTACGGCTGGATCGAGGGGTCCCCGGAGTTTAAAGTCGAGGTCGCCAAGCTGTATCGACGCGAGGTCAATCCCGATCACATTCTGCAGACTAATGGCTGCACGGGTGCCAACCTCAATGCCATCATGGCCGTTGTCGAGCCCGGCGATCACGTGATTGCCGAGTGGCCTACCTATGCGCCGCTCTATGAGATTCCGCGTACGCTCGGTGCCGAGGTCGAGTATTGGGAGCTTCGCGAGGAGCTCGGATGGAAACCCGATATCGAACAGCTCAAGCGCCTCGTTCGCCCCAACACCAAGCTTATCTGCATCAACAACGCATCGAACCCCATCGGTACGGTGCTCGATGCAGACATGCTCGGGCAGATTGCCGAGATTGCCCGCTCGGTGGGCGCCTACGTGCTGTGCGACGAGGTGTATCTGCCGCTCGAGAACACCGAGTCCTTTATGTCGATGGCAGACGTGTACGAGAGGGCCATTGTCACCAACTCGGTGTCCAAGACCTATTCGACGCCTGCAGCCCGCGTGGGCTGGGTCGTTGCGGATGAAGAGGTGTCCAACCGCATCCGCGCCTACCGCGACTACACCATGATCTGCGGTGGCGTGTTTAACGATGCTTTGGCGACCTACGTGCTCGAGCACAAGGACAAGATTCTCGAGCGCAACCGCAAGATCGTGTTTGGTAACCGCGATATCGCACAGGCTTGGATCGATACGCAGCAGCGTGTCTCCTGGACGGCCCCGCAGGGCGTGTCAACCTCGTTTATCCAGCTGGATATTCCCGAGGATGACGAGGAGTTCTGCAAGCGCCTGCTGTCAGAGAGGGGAGTGCTGTTGGTCCCCGGTAGCCGTTTTGAGCTTCCCTGCGGAGCGCGCCTGGGCTACTGCGCGAGCGAAGATGTTCTTCGCGAGGGCCTGAGGCTCCTGGGCGAGGCACTGGCCGAGTTCGATCGCTAGGATCGCGACTCCTTTTGAAGGCAGTATTCAAATTGGCCGACGATAATCGAAAACGGACCTGTTCCCCTAGGGGATCGGGTCCGTTTTTCTATATCGAGAAGTCAGGTTGTTACAAATGAGGCAGTGCGGCGAGCCGATCTCCGCTGGGTCTTATACTGAGCTTCCGGTGAACGGTATCCAACGTCTGGTAAACGGTAATCTGTTTGCTAAAAATGAATAGGACGAACTTTATTCTGAATAAAAATCAAAATGGTTGAGACACAGCGAGAATTGCGAATTCTATTCATATCGTTGCGCGAAATATGCAATTTGAGGGTGGTTTAACAAAGATTAGTTCCAACTAATCTATCGTTTAAAAAAGCGTTTGAGCACGTAAATACACTTTATTAAATCAAAGTGTGCCATGCGTGAAGTATATGTGTATGCCGTTCACCCCTCATATAAAACCGTTCGGGGGCGAGGTGGAAGTATGAACTGATTTTGGATATAAATATGTCGTCAGCAATAACGCCTCACACGGAGGGGCGCTAACGAATCGGCCCTGACAGGGGCCCGAAAGAAAGGTAGGAGGCCATGACGAAAGGTCTGCACGTGCCTTCCGAGA
>CAJKZP010000002.1:0-41420 GCA_905204415.1 uncultured Collinsella sp.
CCCTCCCGTCTCCTGCGCCCCTCCCGGAACTGTCCACACCAGTGTAGCCAATCCACCATCGCGATGCAGGCCGGCTCCCCGGCCGCCGCGATCGCCCCGGCGAGCGCCTCGTAGCCCGCCGCGTCGGCGGGGAACTGGCGGGACAGGACCCTGCGGCCCCTCCAGTCCAGGACGCACAGCCAGTGCGAGTCGGCGTGGGTGTCGACCCCGCAGAAGACCGGCCCGCGGGCGCCGGGTGTCGATTCGGCTCTCATGTCTCGCTCCGTTCTTTCCGTGCTCGCCTGGACCGGGCAGACGGCACACTGACGGGGCGCGATAGAATGCGGTTGTTCGGGTCCGCGGTATCGCTCCATGCTCCTATTAGGTCATGCGGCGGTCTCGGCTCGCCGCGGCCCGCGCGGGACATGTCAGGAAACGAGGGCAGCCCTGTGGGCGCCAGCGGAATGTGGGGTCACCGCGCGGTCCGCATCTTATGGTGTCGACGCCAATGGTATATGGGTGCGCGATCGGCGTCTTCAATTCAGAAGATATCAGTGCGGAATGTTTTGGGAGGTAGCCCAAACAGCCCCGGCGGGGGTCCTGTGTAGTCATCCTTTAGGCGGAACTCTCCAAATTATTTGGATGAGTCGTCTACTTACTTGTGCTGTTACCGTCTTTCCGCTGTTGTTGGGGTATGCTTTGTTCGTATGTAAACGTATGACATGTTGATGGGGGAGGGTGCTATGGCTCGCGAGAGTGCTCGTTCTAAGGATACGGCTAAGCCTGGCATCAAGGAAGTTGCGGCGGTGGCGGGGGTTTCGCCTACTACGGTATCTCGTGTGCTTAATAATCGTGGCTATATTAGCCAAGAGACCCGCGATAAGGTCCATGCCGCGATGAAGCGCATCAACTATACGCCCAACGATATCGCTCGTGCCATGCTCAACGGTCGCCTGAATCTTATCGGTATGATCGTCCCCTATGTCAGCAGTCCGTTTCATGCCCAAGTGGTTCAAGTCATTGAGCATACCCTGGCCGAAAACGGTTTTAAGATGCTGCTGTGCAATAGCGCCAATCGACCCGAGCTTGAGCGCTCTTATATCGACATGCTTCGACGCAATATGGTTGATGGCGTCATCGTCAACTCGCTTAATATCGGTGCCGAGGCGTATGCCGAGATGGGCTTGAGTCTGGTTGGTATCGACTGCGACCTTGGCGAAGCCTCTGTTCAGATTGCGAGCGACAGCTATAGCATCGGCGAACTTGCCACGCGTCGCCTGATCGATGACGGATGTTCACGCATCCTGTGCCTGCGCAGCAATAGCCGCATGCGCATGCCTGCCAATAAGCGTACCGATGCCTACCTCGATGTTGTTGAGCAGGCCGGTTTGCCCGCGCTTGTCCGTGAGGTCGAGTTCGTTAAGCCCGACGACGAAAAGAGTGCGGTCGTTGCGAAGATTCTCGATGAGAACCCCGATATTGACGGCATCTTTGCGGGAGACGACACGATGGCGGCTATCTGTCTTAACGTGATGAAGCAGCGCGGCTTGAGCGCTCCGGGCGATATTAAGGTCGTGGGCGCGGATGGTGCCCGCCGCACTATGACGTTTATGCCTGACTTAACAACCGTTCGCCAAGATATCGATCGCATCGGAGAGCTCGCGGCGCAATCCATCATTGCTCTTATTAACGGCGAAAAGCCCGAATCGAATATCAAGCTCCCCGTTGAACTCATTGAGGGTAAAACCGCGTAGTTCATCCCGTGCCAAAAGAATTCCTCAAACACCTCTGATGACCGTTCGCCGGCATATGTCAACCGTTTGCCGACGACTGGAACTGCGAAAAGACGTATTGGTGTGAAAACGTTTGACATATGAAAACGATTGACATATCTTGCAGTTGTACCGAGTTAGTATCTCGTGAGAAAGGAAGTCTCGGATGCACAAGGTGTATTACCAGCCTGAGGGAATTTGGGTAGGCGACATCATGCCGTACGGCGAGGACGGCACGTTCTATCTCTATCATCAGCGTGACACGCGAAACCCCGGACCTTTCGGAGAGCCGTTTGGCTGGGCACTCGCGACAACCAAGGACTTCGTCAATTACAAAGACTTTGGCGAGAGCCTTGAGCGTGGCGGCGACGAGGAAGTCGACCAGTATGTTTATGCCGGCACGGTGTTTAAGGTGGGCGACAAGTACCATGCGCTCTACACTGGTTGCAATCGCGATAAGGTCAAGGCACGCTTGATGAAGCAGGTTCTTCTTCACGCAACGAGTGACGACGCCGTCAAGTGGGAGAAGAACATCGCCGAGACGCTGCTTCCGCCCCAGGAGGGTTACGATGACCGCAACTGGCGCGATCCCTTTGTGCTTTGGGATGAGGAGAACGAAGAGTACATGCTCATCCTCGGCACGCGTGTGG
This sequence comes from uncultured Collinsella sp., assembly GCA_905204415.1. Classification (GTDB taxonomy): domain Bacteria; phylum Actinomycetota; class Coriobacteriia; order Coriobacteriales; family Coriobacteriaceae; genus Collinsella. The sequence goes on from CAJKZP010000002.1 coordinate 2,402, forward strand.
GCGAGGACAAGCGTCTGATGACCGGTCGTCTGGTCAAGTTCACCTCCAAGGACCTGGATACCTGGGAGTTCCAGGGCGACTGGTGGAATCCGGGCCTGTACACCATGTTCGAGATGCCTGATCTCTTTAAGATGGGCGACTGGTGGTATCTGGTGTTCTCCGAGTACAGTGATGGCAACAAGACCCGTTACCGCATGTCTCGCTCTATCAACGGTCCTTGGATCACTCCTGCGGACGATTCCTTCGATGGCCGCGCGTACTATGCCGCGCGTACCGCATTTGACGGCGAGCGCCGCGTTCTCTTTGGTTGGGTTCCTACGCGTGACGAGGGCGGCGACCCCAGCTCTTACCTGTGGGGTGGCACCTTTATGCCCCTCGAGATCGTTCAGCGTGCCGACGGAACGCTCGGCACCAAGCTTCCTGATAGCATGCTTGGCGCCTTTGGCGAGGCTAAGGCAGTCGAGGCCTTTGAGCTCTCCTGCGAGTCGGGCAAGGTCGAGCAGGTGCTCGCCGCGGATGCCGGTTCCACCTATATGCTCGATGCCGACATCGAGCTCGCCGGTGACGCTGCCGGCTTCTCGGTGAAGCTTGCCGAGGACGCCGAGTCCGGTCTTGCCTATGAGTTCCGCGCCAACCTGCGTGAGGGCAAGCTCGAGTTTACGGCGGCCCCCCAGTATCCGTGGTTCCAGGTCAACAACATGGGCCTTGAGCGTCCGTTGTTCTTTAAGGGCGAGGGCACTCATCATGTGCGCCTGGTCGTTGACGACGATATCGCGACCATCTTTGTCGATGATGTTGCGCTTAACGCTCGATTCTGCAATAAGCAGGGCCAGGGTGTGGCGCTGACGGTCACCGACGGTACGCTTAAGTGCGCAAATGCAACGATCGCGTCTCTGTAATGGCATCAAAACGTCTTATGCTTTCGTAAAGGAATGGAGAGGAACATGGACTACAAAGTAGTGTCTCAGCAAGTCGTCGATAACGTCGGCGGTCTGGAGAACATCGAGGGCGCCACGCATTGCGTTACGCGTCTGCGTCTGGTGCTCAAGGATACGAGCAAGTACAACAAGGCCGAGCTCGAGAACATCGATGGCGTCAAGGGCGTGCTGTACAACAGCGGCCAGCTCATGATCATCTTCGGTACCGGTACCGTCAACAAGGTTTACGATGAGTTTATGGCTCTGACGGGCGTTAAGGAGATCAGCGCTTCCGAGGTCAAGGGCGCCGAGGCGGACAAGAAGGGCAAGTTCTTCTCGGTCCTCAAGGTATTCTCGGACATCTTTATCCCCATCATTCCCGCTTTCGTCGGCGCTGCTATCATCATCGGCCTTAAGTCGCTGATCGTTGCCAACGGCCTCTTTGGCATGGAGGGCAGCCTCGCCGATCACAGCGAGTTCCTCAAGAACCTCGCAAGCTTCTTTGCCATTATCGCCACCACCTTCGACTACCTACCTGTCCTGGTTATGTACAGCGCGGTCAAGCGTTTTGGCGGTAACCCGATCCTGGGCATCCTCGTCGGTATCGTCATGGTTCACCCGAGCCTTATGAACCGTAACACGTTCGTTATGGACCCGACGGGTGCTGAGTACTGGAACTTCGGTCCGCTCTCCATTCCCATGGTTGCTTTCCAGGGCGGCGTGTTCCCTGCAATCCTGACTGCCTGGTTTATGGCCAAGGTCGAGAAGATTGCCCAGAAGTACATCCCCGAGGTCGTTTCGTTCGTCTTTGTCCCGACCGTTACCCTGATTCTTGCTAACGTCGCCCTGTTCACCGTGTTCGGCCCGCTCGGCAACCTGATCGGCGACGTCCTCGCCGGCGTAATCGATATCCTGTACAACAGGATGGGCGTCTTCGGTGCCTTTGTCTTTGCCGCATTCCTGCAGCCGCTCGTCGTTACCGGTACGCATCAGTTCATCCAGGGTATCGAGGCAAACCTCGTTGCCACGACTGGCTTCAACTACATCCAGGCAATCTGGTCGGTTTCCATCATCGCCCAGGGCGGCGGCGCCATCGGCATGTACCTCATTCACAAGAAGCATTCCAAAGAGCGCAACATCTGCATGTCGTCCTTTATCCCGACGCTGGTCGGTATCTCCGAGCCCGCAATCTTTGCTGCAAACATGCGCTACTCGATCATCCCGTTCATCTGCGCTTGCATCGGTGCAGGCTGCGGCGGTGCCTTCGTGAAGCTCTTTGAGGTGCGCGCCATCGGTCAGGGTCTGACCGGCGTGCTTGGCCTGCTCATCGTTACGCCCGAGACGCTCGTGTGGTATGTGGCTGGCAATCTCATCGCCTTCATCGTGCCGATCGTCTTGATCTTTGCCTACAACAAGGCAAAGGGCGTGCCGACCACCGATGAAGAGGGCGCTGGCGCTGGCTTCGACGTTAGCTTCTAGTTGAGCCGTTCAGCGTAATGTGCGGATAAGTCCATTTGGGGAAGGGCGTTCGGCTCGTGTGAGTCGAGCGTCCTTTCCTATAGACGAGAAGGTCAATGGCGATGTTTAATCAAAAAAACAAGGTGATGCGTGCGGACTATGAGCAGTGGCGTGCCGGACAGGATGAGACGGCGGCTCGCATCGCGTCCGACCCCGATAGGCTTTTGTTCCATGTGGAGCCTGAGCTTGGCTGGCTCAACGACCCCAATGGTTTGGTTCAGATTGGTGATACGTATCACATCTATCATCAATACGATCCGTTCGATGCTGCGCATGGCGGTCCAGTGCTTTGGAACCATCTAACGACAAAGGATTTTGTGACGTACGAGAATCACGGTCCCGTGCTGTTCCCCGATTCCGATTTGGATTCGAGTGGAGCGTATTCTGGTTCTGCCTTTGTACGTGATGGCAAGATTCACTACTTCTATACCGGCAACGTTAAGCATTTTGACCGTGATGATTACGACTACGTGTTGACGGGCCGTGAGCAAAACCAGATTCATATGGTTGCCGAGAATCCCGACGAATTGGGCGAGAAGCGCATAGCTGTTGGGCCGGTCGATTACCCCGACGATATCGGTACGCACGTGCGCGACCCCAAGATCCTTGAACACGACGGTATCTACTACATGGTTCTGGGCGCTCGTACGAAAGACGATCGCGGGTGCGTGCTTGTCTATACCTCGCGTGATCTAGAGGACTGGGGCTATGCGACGCGCATTGAGCTGGGCGAGAAGTTTGGCTTTATGTGGGAGTGTCCTGATCTGTTTGAGCTCGATGGCGAGCTTATTCTCGTTTGCTGTCCGCAGGGCGTGCCCGCCGATGGCTGGCGTTACCGCAATCCGCATCAGTGCGTGTGGTTCTCCATCGAGGCCGATTGGGGGGCGCCGAGCTTTAAGATCGTCGGCCAGGGCATGCCTCCGATGGTTGATGCCGGTTTTGATTTCTATGCCCCGCAGTCCTTTGAGGACGTTGCGGGTCGGCGTTTGATGATCGGATGGTCGGGTTGCCCCGATGCGAAGGCGGAAAGCCCGACGGTGGCGCGCGGGTGGCAGTGCGCGTTGACGGTGCCGAGAGAGTTGAGCATGCGCGGCGGCAAGCTCTGCCAGCAACCGGCGCACGAGATTGAGAGAATGCGCGGCAATTGCGTTCGTGCTGTAGGCGGTGAAACCGTTGAGGAGCCGGGTCGCCTGTTTGATCTTGTGGTTTCCTGTGAGGGAGCCAAGATGGTCGAGCTCGAAATCCGCAAGGGTGTCTTTGTACGCTATACGGACGGGATGCTTACCCTCGACATGGGTGACGAAGGCTATGGGCGCAACCAGAGGTCGATCGAGCTCAGCGAGCTTCGCGATTTGCGCGTGCTTTCGGACACTACGATGGTCGAGATTTTTGCCAACGGTGGCGAGGCGGCACTTACGAGCCGTACCTATTCGCCGGCGGTTCCGGCGATGGGGTTGCATGCCGAGGGTGCGGCGTCGATGGATTTCTACCGCCTTGCTCATTAACCGTGCATGGAGCACGATTGGACTTGTTGGGCGGAATGTGTCGCAGTTGCCGCGGCCAGCTACCGCTTATCGCGTATAGCGACCGTTTGCGGAATAAGTAACACTCCTTAATAAACCGTGTAGAATCTCAGATAAGCACGGAGTTTTCCAGGGAGACGCTGTCCTTTGTTGTGTGCAAGGGGCGGCGTCTCTTTGGCGCTTGGACGCCGTTGTGCAACAGTGCGGCGGTGCGTGCCATGTATTGAAAAGCCAATGTCGAGATGGGTCGTGATATTAATGGGCAAGTACGTAATCGTGGTCGAGTCTGGGTCGGATGTGACGCCGGAGCTCTGCGAGCGCTACGGCATCGTGCGCGTGCCCATGCATGTCACGATTGGTGACGAGACCGTCGAGGACGGCTCGATCGATCCGCTCGAGATTTATTCGCGCTGCAATGAGTTTGGCGTGATGCCCAAGACCAGTGGCTGCGCGCCTGCGGATTTTGCTCACGTGTACGACCGCATTCACGCTGAGCAGCCCGACGCGACTATTTTGCATCTTGCATATTCCGAGGCCACGACCTGTTCGCATCAGTCCTCAAAGATTGCGGCCCAGGGGCGCGACTACGTGTTCTCCATGGACACGCGCTTTGTCTCGGTAGGCCAGTCGCTTGTTGTCGTCGAGACCGCCAAATACATCGAGGCTCACCCCGATGCCACCGTCGACGAGATCTTCGCCTTCGCGAACTCCGTCATGGACCGCGTGCTGTTGGGCTTTGTTCCTACGGACCTTGCCTTCCTTAAGGCGGGCGGTCGCTTGTCCAACGTCGCGTTCCTGGGCGCCCATCTGCTCAAGATTAAGCCCTGCATTGAGGTAACGGGCGGCAAGTTCGTGGCAACCAAGAAGTTCCGCGGCTCTATGCTCAAGTGCGCCCGCGCCTTTATTGATCACATGGTTGCCAAGGGCGAGATTGACTACTCGCACATTGGCCTGGCGTATTCGGTAGGTCTTTCCGAGGAGCTGCGCGACGACATGGAAGTCTATGCACACGATCTTGGCTTTAAGGACATTACCTGGACTCAGGTCGGCGGCGTCATCTCGAGCCATTGCGGCCCGACCGCCTTCGGCGCGGTGCTCACGCTTAAGGCGTAAGGCCTGGAGTCTATCGATTTCTATTGCCTCGGCGGTGGGCGGGTTGCGATAACCCTCCCGCCGCTTTTGCGTGGAGTCAAATAGGACGACCTAATTGACCTCTAAACCGTTTCGCCATCATATGTATGGGCTAGAATGGCTCTGGCATTTATGTAACTAAAACCAATGAGAGGCAAGGTAGCGGGAATGGCTGAGATGACGCTCGAGGGTGTGGACGCTCGTCCCGAGGACTCCGCGTTTGCCCTGGGCCGCGTACATTCGATCGAGACGATGGGTACGGTTGACGGTCCCGGCATCCGCTTCGTAGTGTTTGTCCAAGGCTGTCCCATGCGCTGCGCGTATTGCCACAATCCCGATACCTGGTCGGTTAACGGCGGCACCATGGTGACCGTCGAGCATCTGATGGACGAGTTCCAGAGCAACCATGAGTTTTACCGCAGCGGCGGCATTACCGTTTCGGGCGGCGAGCCGCTTCTGCAGCCCGAGTTTTTGGCCGACCTGTTCCGTGCAATGCACAACAACCCCGATGGTCGTGTGCATACCTGCCTGGATAGCTGTGGCTACGCCTTCGACCCTCAGCATCCCGAGAAGTTCGATGCCGTGCTCAACGAGACCGACATGGTACTGCTCGATATTAAGCATGCCGACCCGGTCGAGCATAAAAAGCTGACCGGTTGTGATCCCGCACGCATCCTGGCGTTTGGCGATGAGCTTGCACGTCGCAATATCAAGGTCGTTATCCGCCACGTGGTTGTGCCGGGCATTACCGACACGGCGGAGGAGTGCGAGAAGCTCGGTCGCCTCATCGCTCCATGGCACAACGTGGTGGGCCTGGAAATGCTGCCGTATCACACGATGGGTGTCGTCAAGTACGAGCAACTGGGCATTCCCTATAAGCTCGAGGGCGTGCCCCAGATGGATACCGCGCGCATGCCCGAGCTGCGCAATGCCGTTATGGCCGGTATGAAAAAGCGCCGTGCGGAGCTCAAAAACGCTATCGGATAGCATGCCATAGCCCTCATATCCCCTCGTTCCCAGCTGAGTTGCGGTGGAATAGTTCTTGTTTTTAGGCCCATGTCGCCCAAACAGGAACCATTTCACCGCAACTTCGTTTTGGGTAGAGATGCGCAACAGAATCGTGCCATTTGGATAAATACGCTTGTGGTTTCTTTAAAGACACCTTAAACGCTGCTGAATATCTTTGGAAAGAAATGCCTGCTCGGTATCATGCTGCTCGTATATAAACGGTGGCAGTCAGGAGACCACGTGCGAAACATCGCATCGCGGGACGAGTATGTGCCGCAGCATGGCAGCAGATATAAGACGAAGGGCACGTCTTCGCGTGGCCTTGCCGGCGCTCGCATCCGCGTGAGGAAGATTGCCGCTATTGGGATGCTAACGTCGGCGGTTATTATCCTCGGAATTACCGTTAAAACCTACGCCTCGGAGCGAACGGGGCGCCCAGATGCGTCAACGGTACAGCTGCAAAACGAGAAGGTTTCAAAGTCCAAAGCGTCGGCAGATCAAGCTCTGTCGACGGCAGATCTCAAGACGAGACTTTCGAAGGCGGACTTCAACGATATCCCTTCGGGTGATACCGTTCGGACCTTCTCGTTGGTGGATAACAAGACTCCTGCCTTGGAGGATGAGAGCCTTGCCTCGCTCCAGGATGCCCTGTGTCGGGCGCAGGAGCTGGGCGACGTGGGTGTAGTGTTCTACGACCTATCGAGTGGTAGGGGCGTGACGTATAACGCCGATGTTGAGGTGTATGGAGCGAGCAGTTATAAGGCTCTGTATGCACTCTATATTTGCGAGATGTTGGTCGAATCGGGGCAGGTGTCGCTCGATTGGCCTTTAGCAACGTATGGTGGTTACAGCATGGGCTGGCAGACAGTGCGTGACCTTATCGAGGCCGCGGTCGTCAACTCGGACAACGATTCGTTTATCGCGTTACGCGCGGCGTTTGACCATGATGGCTATGAGGATTGGATTGCCAATCTGGGTGTTGATGACGAAACGGCACTGAATCCGATGAGTGATTTTCCGACCTACTGCCCGCGCACTTCTGCGAGGTTATGGCGTGAGATGAGCGAGTATCTGAGCATGGATACCGAGACTTCACAGTGGTTGTCGGGCCTTCTGACATCAACATCGCGCTCGTTTATTCGCGATGGCATTGCGGACGAGCAGGTTTTGGTGCGCAACAAGGCAGGCTGGATTAGCGAGGGCGGTTACTATTCGACATGCGATGCAGGCCTCATCGACATCGATGGCCGTACCTATGTCATGAGCGTCATGACATCGATGCCATGGAGTGACCGTTCGAGCGAGGTTACGGCCGCGATTGCAAAGGCTCTGTTTGATACGCGAGCTGCACTGGCTTAGCGTGTTCGTTTGGCGAGGTCAAACAAAATGCTGGTACCATACCTTGGTTGAGAATTTCGTATAGGTTTGGGGAATGGTATGGCTACCATCGCGATTATCGGTGCGCTCGAAAAAGAGATCATGCAGATTAAGGAAGAGCTGAGCGACGTTTGCGAGGCACGGGAGGCGGGCTTGACCGTTGTGAGCGGTGAGCTCGACGGCCTGACAGTTGTCGCCACAACGGCGGGCATGGGCACGGTGAACGCCGCCGCTGCAACACAGCACCTCATTAGCAAGTATGCTCCGCAGGCTGTTGTGTTTTCGGGCATTGCGGGCGGTTTGAACCCCAAGCTCCATATCGACGACGTGGTCATTGGCAAACGCCTACGCTATCTGGATACCGATACCGCGCTTATCGCCGAGTCCGCACCGGGGCTCGAGGAGTTTGGCTCGACGCCCGCGCTGGTCGATATTGCCGCCGACGTGCTTGCTGAGCGTGGGTTTGTTGACGCTTCGAAAAATACAGTCGCTTCGAACGAGGGCACCAAGCAGTTCCTGGTCGGCACGATTGCCACGGGTAACCGCTTTGTGACGGGCGCCACCATGCGCAACGACGCTATCGAGGCGACGCATGCCGATTGTGTCGGCATGGAGGGCGCGGCAATTGCCCATGTCGCAACCAAAAATGGTGTCGATTGCCTGGTGTTGCGCGCTATCAGCGATAATTGTGACGAGGCGTACGATGCAATTTGCGAGCGAGAGTTCGATCTGTTCGAGTACGCGCGTGTCGCAAGTGACATTACGCTCGATATCGTCCGCCGCATTGCCGCTGCGCAATAGCGCGTCTATTTGTAAGAACCTACGACCAAGGAGTGTCCATGGCCGATTCCATTAACTACCAGCTTGCCAAGTTCGTCGCCAGCTATGGCAAGGTTTCGCAGATTCCCGAGTCCACCTGCCCCGAGGTGAGCTTTGTCGGCCGCTCCAACGTGGGCAAGTCGTCGATTATGAACAAGCTATTTGGCCGCAAGAACCTAGTCAAGGTTTCCAGTACGCCGGGCAAGACGAGCAACATCAACTTCTTTGAGGCCGATGACGTGCATTTCGTGGACTTGCCGGGTTACGGTTTCGCCCGTCGCTCCAAGGCCGAGCGCGACCGCTGGGCCGAGCTTATCGGCGACTTTTTCGACTCCGAGCGCAGCTTTAACTTGGTGGTCTCGCTGGTGGACATTCGTCACGACCCCAGCAAGCTCGACCACGACATGATCGACTACCTACAGGGCAACGAGTTCAACTTTATCGTTTGCCTCACCAAAGCCGACAAGCTCAGCCGCACCCAGCAGGCCCGCCAGGCAGCAGCCATCAAAAAGCAGCTCAACGTCCCGGCCGAGAATGTAATCATCACGAGCTCCCAGACCGGCGTGGGTATCGACGAACTAAAAAAGCGCATCGCCGAGGCCTGCCTCTAGTCAGGCTGCAGCCCATCAAAAGCTCCCATCTATATCACCTCAGTGATAGTTATTGGTAAACTATCACTGAGGTGATATTTTTTAGGAGGTCGATATGGAGCTTTGGCATGGGTCGGACGTTGTTGTCGATCATCCATCGTTGGATAAATGCAGGCAATTCAATGACTATGGGCGCGGGTTTTATTGCACACCGCATGAGGAAATGGCAATGGAGTGGGCATGTCGGACCGAGTCTGATGGCATTGCCAATCGATATGAGCTTGATTTAGATGGCCTTGCGATTTTGGATTTGGAATCAGGTGAGTTCTCGATTCTCAACTGGCTTGCAATTCTGGCGAATAACAGAGAGTTTAATGTTTCAACGCCAGTAGCACGCGAGGGGCTTCGTTATCTGCTGGATAACTGCCTGATTGATATTTCTCCCTATGACGTTATTCGAGGCTATCGTGCAGACGATTCCTATTTCTCGTTTGCAAGACAGTTTGTCAACGGCATGATCTCGCTCAGGCAATTGCAGCGCATTATGTTTTTGGGGGATTTGGGCATTCAATATGCGCTTATGAGTGAGCGTGCGTTCTCGGCGATTAAGTTCCGCGATTGGAAGCAGGCCTCGGGAGCTGAGTTTTATCCCAAACGATTTGAGCGAGAACAGAACGCTCGACGAAAGTACCTGGATACTGTAAACGGATTTGACTCTGATGGTGTCGACATTAGGGATTTGATGGCAGGGAGGGTTGATTTAAATGATCCAAGAGTTAACGGATTGTGGGCCGAGTAGGACATACCCCGTCTACTACCTCGAGGATGCAATGAACAACCTCGGCGACTGCTTTGACTATGCCGTTAACGATTATGGGGCAGAAGGATCGGAAGTTGCTGAACTCTTTTGCCTGAGCGGCGTGGCCCGCGAGTTCGAACGCGGCAACGCATGGGTAGTGTCGGGAAAATCGGGCGTTGAGCTGTTCGCGCTCATTGCCGAAAGGTCCGGCTATCAATCAAGGCCGATGCCAAATCGAACCTACCGATTCGAAAAGACACCGGAATATTGGACAGGCTGGATATTGGCATACCTTCAGTGGCGCCTAGGAGAGTCTTTCGAAGATTTGCTGCATGTCGTTCCATTCGATGTGCTACGCAGTCTGTACTACCCCTGGCACGAAGCCTCGGAGGAACGCGTGGCTCGCCTCGTCTGCGATATGGCGAAAAAAGCGTCCAGGCAAACCAAGCTTGCGTTAGCAAGAAAGAGGCTCAAGAAAACCCAACAAGATCTGGCATACGAATCGGATGTGTCACTCCGCTCAATCCAAATGTACGAGCAGCGCCAGAGAAACATCAATGAAGCTTCGGTAACAAGCGTAAGAGCCATAGCAAAAGCCCTCCACTGCAACATCGAAGACCTCCTAGAACCAGTCTTCGAATACAAAGAAACCAGCGCAGCGTAAACCAAGCGCACAGGCGAAGCCTGTCACTAGTAAGTGCCCCTACCTAGCAAGAGCCCCTACCAATAAAAAGCAACTATCAGCCCGGCGCTTTTACAGAGTGTAGGTCCCTGTAGCCGCCGCCAGCGAAGTGAACGTAGGGGAGGCCAGGGGCTTTGCCCCCAAATCTTTCCGCAGGACGGCAGGACCCCCGCCGCACGAAGTGCGCAGCGGGGGTCCTGCCATGTCCGAGGACGATTTGGGGGCAAAGCCCCTGGCCTCCCCGGCGAGTATACGGGACGGCGACTACAGGTATTCGATCTGGGCGCCTTCCGTGTCGCACGTGAGGATATGCGTATCACACTTAGGGAACTGCTCGCGCAGCTTGACCTGCAGGAACTTTGCCACGATGGTATCGTCGGTCACAGCCATAAGGGTCGAGCCCGAACCGCTGATCCAGATGGTCTTGGCACCGCCGTTAAGGCAGGTGTCGCGCACAGCGTTGTAGTCGGGAATCAGACGGCGACGATAGGGCTCCTGGATGCGGTCGTCGTTGGCGGCGGCAATCAGGTCAAGGTCGCCAGTCTCCAGGCCGCGCGTCATGCCGGCGATGCGGCCCATTTGCCATACGGCGGTGGAGAGTGGAATCTCCTGCGGCACGACCTTGCGTGCCTCGCTCGTGTGTACCTCGTAGGGCGGAATCACGGTAATAAAACGCAGGCGATCGCTCACCTCGTAGCGCAGGCACTGGGGGAGCGAATCAGTCGGCGTAAAGGAGCAGACGGCGCCGCCCAGGATGGCGGGGGCGACGTTATCGGGATGGCCCTCGACCTCGGTGGCAATGCGGACGAGCTCGGCACGGTCGACGGTGTGGCCTGTCAGTGCGGCGGCGGCCATAATGCCGGCGACGACGCAGGTGGAGCTGGAGCCCAGGCCGCGGGCGACGGGAACGTCAGTCTGAATGTCGATGGCGACGGGGAAGGCCGGCTCGCCCCATGCGGCCAGTGCGTCCACAAAGCTCACGTAGACTAGGTTGTTCTCGTTTTGGAACTCTTCGGGGCATCCGGTGATGGTGAGTTTGTCGGCGCGCTCGAAGGTGAAGCGCGAGTAGAGGCTGACAGCCATGCCGAGGGTGTCATAGCCGATGCCTAGGTTGGCGCTGGTTGCTGGGACGGTGATTTTGATCATGTGGGTCCTCCTGGGCGGGTCTGGCCGTTTAGTTCGCTGCTCGGGCAGTCCTGGCTCGCTCGGAAAGCACATTAAGTGCTTTCCGGCTCGTGCGGAACTCGCGACGAACTAAACGGCCAGACCCGCTCGCATGCTCGTCATCATCCCGAAAGCTAAATAAAAAGAAGGTGCGCCGGCTTTCGCCGGCGCTTAATGAGGGATCTAGTTGGTGCTCATTCGTTTTGCTGCAGACTCGACGTAGCTTGCCATCTCATCGACGTCGCAGACGTCTTCAAAGCGGACGGGTTTGGATTCGAGTTCGGCGAGCTGGGTCGGGGCGACCGTGTTGGTGGCCTGCTCGAGTACACGCATAGCCTCAAAATCATCCTCGGGAACGTCGAGGCCCAGGGCGTCGCAGCAGGCGCGCGGGAACTTGTAGGGGCTGGCGGTCGAAAGCAGCACGCGGGCCTTGGCGTCCTCGGCGGGGGCGACCTGCTCAAAGACGTGATAGCCGCAAGCGGTGTGCGGGTCGATCACGTAGCCATTTGCGTCCCAACAGCTCTTGATGGCAGCGCGGACCTCGTCCTCGCTGGCCCAACCGCAGCCAAACACACTCTGGATCATGGCCAGTAGCTCAGCGGGCACCTCGTAGCGACCCGTCTGGGCAAGCTGCTCCATAAGGCCGGCAACGAGTTCGCAGTCGCCGTCGGACAGGAAGTAGAGCATGCGCTCCAGGTTGGAGCTGATGAGGATGTCCATCGACGGCGAGATGGTCGTGAAGAACGGACGGTTGCGGTCGTAAACGCCGGTGGTCAGGAAGTCGGCAAGCACGTTGTTCTTGTCGCTCGCGACGATGAGCTTGGCGACGGGCAGGCCCATGCGCTTGGCATAGTAGCCGGCCAAGATATCGCCAAAGTTGCCGGTCGGTACGCAGAACTCCACGGCGTCGCCGGCCTCGATGGCGCCGGCGCGCAACAGCTGCGCATAGGCGGCAAAGTAGTAGACGACCTGCGGCACCAGACGGCCGACGTTGATGGAGTTGGCGCTTGAAAGCACCGTGCCGGCGGCCTCCAGACGCTCGGCAAGCTCCTTATCGGCAAAGATGCGCTTGACGGCGCTCTGGGCGTCGTCAAAGTTGCCGCGGATGCCGCAGACGGCGACGTTGTCGCCTTCCTGCGTGGACATCTGCAGATTCTGCACGCGGCTGACTTTGCCCTCGGGATAAAAGACGGTGATGCCCGTGCCCGGGGCGTCGGCAAAGCCGGCGAGTGCTGCCTTGCCCGTGTCGCCCGACGTGGCGGTGACGATCGTGATGCGCTCGGCGCCGCCGTTCTTGGCAGAAGTGCGGGCCATGAGGCGGGGGAGCATCTGCAGGGCGACGTCCTTGAAGGCGCTCGTGGGGCCGCCAAAGAGCTCCATCACATAGGTCTGAGGGGCGTCGGCGCCCGGCGCGGCGTCGAGTTTGACGAGCGGCGTGACCTCTTCACTCGCAAACGTGCCGCGGTATGCCTCGTCGACACACGCCGAAATTTCTTCGGCCGTGTAATCATTCAGTAACATTCCCAACACATCTTGAGCGATTTCAAAGTACGATTTATCTGCAAGCGAGCTGATATCGACCTGCTGGGTGCCGAGCTCGTCCGAGACAAACAGACCCCCGTCGGGAGCGATGCCGGTGCGGATTGCCACCTTACTTGAGCACGATAAAGTGCGTCCTCGTGTACTATGATAAGTTCCCATATAACACTGCTCCTCGGATGCCTTGGTCCCAATCGGTGAAACCATGGTATCAGAGCGCGCAAAATAGGTTCGCAGAGGCTTTTTAGAAAGGTAACCTCCAGCCCATGATTAAGATTGCCAAGTTTGGCGGCTCGTCGGTCGCCGACGCCGAACACTTTAAGAAGATCAAGGCCATCGTCGATGCCGACCCGGCTCGCCGTTTTGTGGTGGTTTCTGCCTGCGGTCGCCGCTTTAAGGGCGACACCAAGGTGACCGACCTGCTCTACCTGGTTAACGCGCACGTTAAGTACCACGTGTCGTGCGAGGAGCTGCTCGAGGACATCGGCCAGCGCTACTTTGATATTGCCGACGAGCTGGAGCTCACCTATCCCATCCGCGAGGAGTTTGCGGCCTTTGCCGAGCGCGCCCGCTCGGGCGGCTACTCCACCGAGGAGCTCGTGAGCCGTGGCGAGTACTTCACCGCTCGCCTGATGGCCGAGTACCTGGGCCTGCCGTTCTTGGACGCCGCGACGGTTGTGGCGTTCCATCACGACGGTACGCTCAGCATGAACCGCACCTCCGAGCTGGTGCAGGAGTACGGCCAGCAGGGCGGCTTTGTTATGCCCGGTTTCTACGGCGCGACGCGAGAGGGCCAGATCAAGCTGCTCGACCGTGGCGGCGGCGATATCTCGGGCTCGATCCTGGCCAAGTGCCTGGGCGCCGATCTGTACGAGAACTGGACCGACGTCTCGGGTTTCTATTCTGCCGATCCGCGTATTGTTCCCGAGGCTCAGCCCATTGCGCGCGTTACCTACGAGGAGCTGCGCGAGCTTTCGTACATGGGCGCAAGCGTCCTGCACGAGGAGGCCGTGTTCCCCGTGCGCGAGGCGGGTATTCCGCTGGTCATCAAGAACACCAACGCGCCGCAGGACCCCGGCACCATCATTAGCGAGACGGCTGACGAGGGCGAGGCGGAGCCCATCATTACCGGTGTGACCGGCAAGCGCGGTTTTGTCGCCATCAACGTTGCCCGCGACCGCACCAAACCCCGTGTCGGTTTTATGCGCCGCGCGCTTTCGGTCTTCGAGCGCTATGACGTTTCCGTCGAGCACATGCCCACCGGTGTCGACCGCTTTGGCGCCGTGGTGCAGGAGCAGGATGTGCACGATTCGCTGTACTCGCTTGTGGGCGACATTCAGCAGGAGGTCGAGCCGCTCGAGATCGAGGTTGTCGAGGGCCTGGCGCTCATCGCGACCGTCGGTCGTAACCTGCGCGGTCGTGCAGGTATCTCGGGCCATCTGTTTGGCATGCTCGGCCAGGCCGGCGTGAGCGTGCGCATGATTTCACAGAGCTGTGACGAGATCAACATCATTATCGGTGTCGAGGAGAAAGACTTCGACCTGGCGATTCAGACCATTTACCGTGCCTTCTCCGATGAGAACGGCATTGTGAAGGTCTCCGACCTGGAGGCTCCCGCACCGGTCGATCCCGCTCTGGCCGCGCTCAAAAAGTAGCGACTGCTCGGTAGATTTTTGGGTCAGGTTTCAAAAATCTACGGCGGGGCGTTTCGTTTCGGTTTCGTTTCGACGGGGCGGGTTTTATATCCGCCCCGTTCTTGTATACACTGGCAACAATAATCGGCCTGCTCGGCGTGCGGGCAAAAGCCAAAACCTTTAAAGGGGGAAGCATGAAACAGTACACGGTTGCTATTTTGGGCGCGACGGGAGCCGTGGGCACCCAGATGCTCGAGTGCCTCAACGAGCAGGAGTTTCCGGTTGGCAAGCTCAAGCTGTTGGCAAGTGCACGCTCCGCGGGCAAGACCGTCGAGTTCCGCGGCGAGCAGATCGTGATCGAAGAGGCTTGTCCCGAGGCCTTTGAGGGCTGCGACATTGTGCTTGGCGCCGCCGGCGACGACATCGCGAAGGAGCTGCTGCCCGAGGCTGTCAAGCGTGGCGCCGTCGTGGTCGACAACAGCCACGCCTTCCGCATGGACCCCGAAGTGCCGCTCGTCGTGCCCGAGATCAATGCCGACGACATCAAGTGGCATCACGGCCTTATCGCCAACCCCAACTGCGCAACTATCATCGGCCTGGTTCCTACGTGGCCGCTGCATCAGCTCGCCGGCGTAAAGCGCATGATCGTGTCCACGTATCAGGCAGCTTCGGGCGCCGGTGCCCCCGGTATGGCCGAGCTCGAGGCCCAGCTTGGCGCCCTGGGCCGTGGCGAGGAGATTCCCGAGCCGCGCGCCTTTGCCGCCCAGCTGGCGAGCAACCTGATTCCGCAGATCGGCGGTGTCAAGGAGGAAGGCTTTACCTCCGAGGAGATGAAGCTGCAAAACGAGGGCCGCAAGATCATGCATCTGCCCGAGTTGCGCGTGAACTGCACCTGCGTGCGCGTGCCCGTGCTGCGTTCGCACTCCGAGAGCATTACGCTCGAGTTTGAGCGCGACATCACGGTGGAAGAGGCCCGTGCTGCGCCCCCTGCCGCTCCGGGCGTGAAGCTGGTTGACGACATGAGCGCCGAGGATGCGCACGATCGCTTCCCCATGCCGATGGATACGTCCGACCAGGACCTGATTTGGGTCGGCCGCGTGCGTCGCGACATCTCGAACCCCGAGGCCGCGCGCGGTATCACCTTCTGGTGCTGCGGCGACCAAATCCGTAAGGGCGCGGCAACCAACGCCGTCCAGATCGCCAAGCTGCTCTGCGAGTAGCGGTGGACCTGTCCGGCGGGGGCCGGGCTTAGTTTTCAGAACGTCCTCGACCATGTGTGGCGCCTTGTCCTGCTCCTTCGGAGCCGTGGACAAGGCGCCACACTGGTCTGCGGAGTGTTCTGAAAACTAAGCCCGGCCCCCGCCTGTGGTGACGCTGCTGCGAGCGGTCTGCGATGGGGC
Organism: uncultured Collinsella sp.; assembly: GCA_905204415.1. Classification (GTDB taxonomy): domain Bacteria; phylum Actinomycetota; class Coriobacteriia; order Coriobacteriales; family Coriobacteriaceae; genus Collinsella. The sequence goes on from CAJKZP010000002.1 coordinate 18,503, forward strand.
CGTTGTTGGTTGGGGCCGCTGGGCTGATGTGGGAGCACGTGGCCGTTGCGGGCCCTGGTCCCGGCGGCGGCCCCGGCGCGTTGCGCCTGCTGCCTGGGGTGACTGCGGGGCCGTGACGGCAGCCGCGGCGTTGTCGCGCCTGCTGCCTGGGGCGACTTTGGGGTTGGGGTGAATCGGGGTCTAATTCTTTGCCGAGAAGTGAACGACCTTATTTGGACCCCCGAAGTATTGGCATTTTTTGACCGCTATTTCCTGCGGTTTTGCTGCGCGAATCCTGCGGTTTTATGGTCTAAAGGTGTGGATGCTCCGGGGCTTCGTTTTTACTCGTTCACTTCTCGGGAAAGTATTAGAGCTCGGCTGGCAGGGTACCGCTCTGGCGTCTAAGCCCCGTGTCTTCTTCGCTTGATTGGGGAAAACAGCCTCGCTTAAGCAATTGCGAGCCCGCCCAGACGTATCTGCGGGGTTGTCTGCACAATTCGCGGTATTATGTTTGCGAAGTTTTGAAAGGAGCCGCTGGTGGTCACGACGACGTTTGCTTCGCCTTTGGGCGAAATCTTGCTTGCCGCTGATGGCCGCGGTTTGACGGGGCTTTGGTTTGAGGGTCAGGAGCACTTTGGCTCTACGCTGCTCAAAGAGGATGCGGAGTATGTCGTAGGTGCCGATGCGGTTTCTGGTACCGGTGGGATGTCTTCGGTGAGTCCGGCAAATGGCGCGGCATCTTCGGTGCTTGAGCGTTCTTGGGCTTGGCTGAATGCTTATTTTGCGGGGCAGGAGCCTCGGTTTACGCCGCCGTTGCATATGATTGGCACGGCGTTTCAGCGTGAGGTTTGGTTTGAGCTGCTTTCTATCCCGCGTGGCGAGGTCGCTACGTATGGTGAGATTGCCCAGCGTGTTGCGGCTCGACATCGTGTACCGGGAAACGAAGCACCCGTTGTGTCCCCGCGTGCCGTGGGGGCTGCGGTTGCACGCAATCCCATTTCGATTATCGTGCCGTGCCATCGCGTGGTTGCCGCCGACGGCTCGCTTAACGGATATGCCGGCGGCCTCGACCGTAAGGAGTTGCTGCTCCGGCTTGAGGGCGCGTACGAGGAATAACGTTCGAGCACTTTGCATAACTAGGACGCCGTGAAAGAACGAGTCGCCGTCTTTTCGCGACCGGCATGCGTCCAAGCGCTCGGCATCTGCGCCTTAAGTTTGGTTAAGCCAAATCCTGCGTATTTGAAAACGCGCAGGTTGAGCCGCTAAGGCTGCGCTAAGGCAGCTTTCGGTGCGCTATTATCGGCAGTATCGAAACCTGTATTTCCATGCGCCAAAGGAGCAACTGTGAAGCTGATGCTTGCCGAGGACGAACCCGGCCTCTCCCGCGCCCTTACCGCGATTCTTCAACATAGCGACTACGAGGTCGACACCGCCCTCGACGGTCTGACGGCGCTCGAATATCTGCTCGCCAACGACTATGACGCCGCAATCCTAGATATCATGATGCCCGGCATGGATGGCATCGAGGTGCTCAAACGCACGCGTGAAGCCGGCAAACGCCTGCCCATCATCATGCTCACGGCAAAAAGCGAGGTGTCCGATAAGGTCGAGGGTCTGGATGCCGGTGCCAACGATTACCTGACCAAGCCGTTTGCCGCCAAGGAATTGCTTGCGCGTATTCGTGCCATGACGCGTGCCGCGACGGCAATTGACGCCACGACGCTCAGTGTGGGCAACGTGCGCCTCGACACGGCATCGTACGCACTCGTTGGCCCTTTGGGCGAGGAGCACTTGGCTAATCGTGAGTTTCAGCTTATGGAGCTCTTTATGCGCAACGCCGGCACGCGCATGCCCACCGAGCGTCTGATGCTCGAAGTCTGGGGTGAGGACGCGCCCGAAGGCGCCAACGTAGTGTGGGTCTATATCTCGTACCTGCGCAAAAAGCTGACGGGACTTGGTGCCGACGTGGCCATTCGTGCATCGCGCAACCAGGGCTATTCGCTCGAGGTTGTCGAGGAAGGCGAGCAGGCGTGAGCGTACGCGCGTGGTGCAAACGCGTGACGGAGCGGTTTCACGCCGCCTCGAGTAGTACGGGGCGGGCTAATTCTGTTGACGCATTGGGCTGCCGCCTGCGTCGCAAATTTATCCTCGTTGCCATGGGTGCCGTGACCGTGGTGCTCACGCTCATCATCGTCGGCATCAACATCGTCAATTATTCGCATGTCTGCAAGATGGCCGACGCTCGCCTGGACTATATCCTGGCGGGCAAGGACGGTATCGATTGGGGGGACGAGCCTAAAGACGATCCTGCTAATGGCAAGGATGCCGGCGATAGTCAGGCGGGCGTTCGCATCAGGCACTTCGAAGGCATGACGGCGGAGTCTCCCTTCGACACGCGCTACTTTACGGTGACGATTGACGCCGGTCAGGTTGCCGATGTCAATACGGCCCGCATTGCCGCGGTGGGTGCCAAGCGCGCCGCCAGTATTGCCGCAAAGTTGTATTCCAAGGGTTGGGTCTCGGGCTTTTCTGGTAACTACCGCTATACGGTTACGGTTCAAGACGATGAGACCACCTATGTGTTCGTGGACTGCTCGCGCGAGCTTGCAAGCTTTCATTCGTTTTTGAGCGCGAGCGTGGCAATCAGTTGCATTGGCTGGCTGGCGGTGCTGGCAATCGTGGCGGGTGCCTCGGGCGCGGTGATTCGACCGATGGTCGAGAGCTACAGCAAGCAAAAGCGCTTTATTACCGATGCAAGCCACGAGATCAAGACGCCGCTGGCCGTGATTGATGCCGCTAACGAGGTGCAGGAAATCGAGAACGGCGAGAGCGAATGGACGCAGAGCATTCACGAGCAGGTTGCACGGTTGACGGCGCTCACGGAGCGTCTGGTATTTTTAGCTCGCATGGACGAGGGCTCGGCGGGCTTTACCATGACATCGATCGATCTTTCGGAGGCCGTGGACAAGGCGGCGGCGCCGTTTGAGTCGGTGGCGGTTTCGCGCGGCAAGCGTCTGTCGACGTCGATTGCGAGCGGCGTGCGGACCCATGCCGACGCTGCAGCGGTGGCGCAGATGGTTGAGTTGCTGCTGGATAACGCCACGCGTTATGCGAGCGAGGGCAGCGTGATTGAGCTAAGCCTGCGCGCAGCCTCGCGCGGTCAGGGTAAGGGCGCCGCCGAACTTGTCGTATCGAACGCCGTGGACGAGCTGCCCGAAGGCGACCTGGACCGGCTGTTCGACCGCTTCTACCGCGCAGATGTGTCGCGCAGCTCCAAGACAGGCGGCTCGGGCGTGGGCCTATCCGTGGTGCGAGCCATCGCCGAGGCCCATGGCGGGAGCGCTTCTGTCTGCGGCCACGGCAACCAGATTACCTTCACCGTCCGCTTCTAAAACCTGCCAAAAAGGGGCAGGTTTATTATGGCAGGTTCTATCTGGGGAAACGTCGACGGAGGAGGCTGCGGGCTGAGGGTACGTTCCGGCGTGACGCTGCGGAGTGGGACGCACTTTCCTCTTGGGGCGCCTAGCGGAAACTGCATCCCAGTTTGAGGCTTCAGAACGGGACGCAGTTTCCCCTAGGGGATATAAGATGCGACGGGCCGCGTCAAGATTATTACCGGACGGCCTGGGAGGCGGCTGGCTGGCTTAAAACCTAGCGCGTGAAATGACGCTTCACGCTATTCAGCGCGCTTGATAGGATGACGAACCACAGTCTTAAGTTTCTCCGGCGCACATTTGCGTGGATCGGAGAGATAGATTTCGTGATGGAAACGGGTGTCTGAGAAGTCGGGGACATAGCCCTGCTCGGTTGCGTATTCATGCATGGCGCCTACGGTCGCCGGTTCGTTGTCGTAGGGCCCAGTGTGCATGCATTGAACGCAGAGGCCCTCGTCAACTTTAAGCAGCTCGACGGCAGAAAAGTCAAGTTTCTTTTTGGTCGTGGCTTCCGCGACTGCCCAGTCAAAGTCATCTCGGGTGACGAAATCGGGCAGGCGAATGCACGAGATAAAGCTGAAATCGTCCTTGCGTACATAATCGATGTCGCCGCTCGGGGAGTCTTGCCACCAGAAACCCTCGAGCGGCGGTACCACAAAGTCGAAATAGCCCTCGATACTCCTTGAGCCTTTCTTCGACATCTTGACGGTATAGGCGATGCCGTAAAGCAGCGGCAGGGCGTTTTGATACTCGCCACCTTCGGTATTTGGGTCGCCCTTTCCGCGAACGGCAACGTAGCTCATAGGCGGGACAGTTACGATACTCGGCTTGCTTGCAGGTTTGTAGAGCTCCTTGCATACCTTCTTAAAGTCGAACGCCATGTTGGCCGCCTTTCTGCGTATTGGCCTGCTTAGATAACGGAATCATATCATAGAAACGAACAGCTGTTCGAATGATTTGGCTGACAGATTGAGATACGTGCGTTGTGTTTGGCGGTCGGCCTGACCCCGTTGATGATTTCTCTGCCTCCCGGCGCTTGCCTGCGCTCCCCGTTTCCCCATATAAAACCTGCCAAAATAAACCTGTCCCTTTTTGGTCGGTGCGAAATGGGTAATACTAAAGAGTTATCCGACCAGATGGGAATTAATCGATGGCCTATATCGAATTCAAAGACGTCATCAAAGCATACGGCGAGGGCGACGCCCGCATTCATGCGCTCGACGGCGCGAGCTTTACCGTTGAGCGTGGCGAGCTCGCCATTATCCTGGGCGCCTCGGGTGCCGGCAAGACCACGGCGCTCAACATCCTGGGCGGTATGGATACGGTAACCTCCGGCACCGTGACGGTGGACGGGCGTGACGTGAGCTCCGCCAACGAGGCGCAGCTCGTGGAATACCGTCGTGCCGACGTCGGCTTTGTCTTCCAGTTCTACAATCTGGTCCCCAACCTGACGGCGCTCGAAAACGTCGAGCTCGCGGCGCAAATCTGCCCCGATTCGCTCGATGCCGAACAGACGCTTCGCCAGGTTGGCCTGGGCGAGCGCCTGGGCAACTTCCCCGCGCAGCTTTCGGGCGGCGAGCAGCAGCGCGTGTCCATTGCCCGCGCACTGGCCAAGAACCCCAAGCTGCTTCTGTGCGACGAGCCCACGGGCGCGCTCGACTATAAAACCGGCAAGCAGATCTTGCAGCTGCTACAGGACACTTGCCGCAAGCAGGGCATTACGGTCATCATCATCACTCACAACTCCGCGCTAGCACCCATGGCCGATCGCCTGATCCGCTTTAAGAACGGTCGCGTGGAGAGCGAGACGGTCCAGCAAAATCCCGTGCCTATCGAGACGATCGAGTGGTAGTGCCCATGGATCAGGACCGCCAAAACAGCCTACGCCGCGACGTGCAGAACACGGAGCGCGAGCAGGATTTTACGACCTACCGCACTGCCCAAAGCTCAAACGATATGGTGCCGACGGTTTTTCGCCGTGGCATCTACCGCACAATCCGAGGCAGTCTTAAGCGCTTCTTGTCAATCGTGGTCATCACCGCGCTTGGCGTGAGCGTGATGTGCGGCCTTAAGGCGGGTTGCGAGGACCTGTGCGATTCGGTTGACGCCTACTTCGACCAGCAAAATGTCTATGACATTAACGTACAGTCGACCTATGGCCTGACTGACGATGATCTCGCCGCCATCCAAGAGGTCGATGGTGTCGAGACGGCCGAGGGCATCTACGCCGAGACCGCCTACACCGCCGTGGGCACAACGCGCGAGCGCGTGGTCGTGCAAAGTCTCTCCAAGGAGAACATCGATCAGCCGGTGCTCGTGAACGGCGATTTGCCCGAGAGCGCCGATGAAGTCGCGGTGACTTCGAAGTTCCTGAAGGCATCGGGCAAGAAAATCGGCGATACGGTGAGTTTTGCCGCCAATGACGCGAGCTCGTCCAATCAAAGCGCCAAGGACCAGTTTGCCGCGGGCGATTACACCATTACTGCTGAGGTCCTCGACCCCACTGATGTAAGTTCTGACTCGACAGTCAACGCCTTTCGCGCTGCTTCGGCGGCGGACTATAAGTTCTATGTGAGCGAGGACGCCGCGACATCTTCTTCCTACTCCGCGGTCCACGTGATCGTCGAGGGAGCCAAGAGCCTCAACTCCTATTCGGATTCCTACGCGGCAAAGATCAATGAGGTCAAGGGCAATATCGAGAAGATCCGCGAGGAGCGTGAGAAGGCGCGCGCTCAGGAACTGACGGTTGACACGCCGGCAAGCTTGGATGCGGCCGAGCGCCAGGCGAATATGCTCTTTGGGATTGAGCAGGACAACATCAATCGCATGGCCGAGGGCAGCGACGAGCGTGCACAGGCGCAAGCCGACCTGGACCAGCGCCGTGCCGCCGCCGACCAGCAGTTTGCCGATGCCCGCGCCGAGCTCTCTGACCTTGGTGAATGCACCTGGTACATCCAGGACCGCGGTAACATCGCAAGCTACTCGAGCGTCGAGAGCGACAGTTCTTCGATCGAGGCCATCGCCACGGTTTTCCCATTTATCTTCTTTGTCGTCGCCGTGCTCATCAGTCTTACCACCGCCACACGCATGGTCGAGGAAGAGCGCACGCTCATTGGCCTGTACAAGGCGCTCGGCTATTCGAGCGGGCGTATTCTGTCCAAATACGTGGACTACTCGCTGTGGGCGTGTCTGATCGGCGGCGTGCTCGGCAACATCATCGGATTTGTGGGCCTGCCGCTGTTCCTGTTTACGGTGTTCGACGATATGTACTCACTGCCCCAGATGCTGCTTTCGTACGACATCGTGTCCTCGATCGTTTCGGTGGCGCTGTTTGCCGTGGGCGTGGTGGGCGCCACGATTATCGCCTGCCGCCACGAGATGGCCGAGACCCCGGCCTCGCTTATGCGTCCCAAGGCCCCGCGCGCTGGCTCGCGCATCTTGCTTGAGCGCATCGGCTTTATCTGGCGTCGCATGGGCTTTTTGAACAAGGTCGCTGCACGCAACCTATTCCGCTATAAAAAGCGCGCCTTTATGACCATCTTTGGCATCGCCGGCTGCACGGCGCTTGTGATTTGCGGCATGGGCATTCGTGATACGTCGGTTGCGCTGTCGCCCAAGCAGTACGGCCACATCACACGCTACGATCTGCTAGCGGTCGCCAATCCCGACGATTTTTCACAGACGTGCGCGGCATTGGATGAGCGCGGCGCGGCCAATGATTCCAACGTGACCGTGACTTCGACGCTGCCGATTATGACCGACAACGTTACCTTTACATTCGGCGGAAAGAGCGAGACCGTGCAGCTGATCGTGGTGCCCGATGACCGCACGGGTGACTTGGGCGATTACGTTCGCCTTGAGGATGAGTCCAAAGAGCCACTGTCTTTGCGTGACGGAGACGTGTATCTGAGTAAGAGTTCACAGCTGGTGCTGGGGATTCAACCGGGCGATACGGCGCACGTCCAGGATTCGTCGCTCAATGTCGCCAAGGTCAAAGTCAGCGACATTTCGCTTAACTATCTGGGCAACACGCTTTACATGACGCAGGGCACCTATGAGCGCGCGTTTGGCCGAAGCGCACGCCTTAACGGCGTCTTTGTGCTGCTTAAGGGCTCGTCGGCCGACCAGATTGCGTTTAGCAAGAATCTTAAGAGTGACGGTTGGCTTACGATTTCGAGCACGGCCGAACATTGGCAGAACTACGAGGCGAACTTTACGATTATCAATTCCGTCGTGGTGCTCGTGACCTTTATGGCGGCGTGCCTATCGTTTGTGGTGGTGTTTACGCTGTCCAACACGAATATCTCCGAGCGCGAACGCGAGCTGGCGACCATCAAGGTGCTGGGCTTCCGCCGTGGCGAGGTGCACCATTACGTCAACAAGGAGACGTTGATCCTCACGGCAATTGGCGCCGCGCTGGGCGTGCCACTGGGCGGCTTGCTGGCCGAGAGTTTTACGTACATTTTGCAGATGCCGTCGCTGTACTTTGACGTCGAAGTCGAGCCGCTAAGCTACGTGCTCGCCGTGGTGCTTTCCTTTGGCTTTACGTTTATCGTCAACCTCGCCACCAACCGAACGCTCAACAAGATCGACATGGTCGGCGCCCTCAAGAGCGCCGAGTAACCTGCCAAAAAGGGACAGGTTTATTATGGCAGGTTTTATCTGGCCAAACGCCGGGCAACCATTAGGTGGCCCGGCGTTTGGCCCGTTTTGCTGGGGATGTTTGTCGCTCAGTGCTCTTACTGTCCAATCCAGTGTTGCGCATAGCTCTTAATGTCCTCGGTAAAACCGTCAAGGTCGTCAAGGGTGATCACGCTGTCGATAAGCAAATTGGCTATCTCGCGGCGCATTGTGCTGCGGCGAATATCGTTTGCAATTACGCCTGAGGACAGCTTGTCTCTATTGAGGTGCTCTTCTAGTGCCCAAAATCTACTGGACGCTTCGCTGTCGCCGTTCAGTATCTCAACGTACTGGCCGATGAGCTTTTCCATATAACGTTCTTGCCATTGAGGAAGCATTTTCTTAAACAGCTTCCAGTCGCTTTCGGCTACGTCGCGCATATGTCCTCCGCTCGTCAAACGGGCTTTCCATTTGCCTTTCATTCTATTTTGTTTTCGCCCGCAAGCGTTGATGAGAGGCTCTCTTTAGCCTTCGAGATTGGGCTTGAATGGGTTGTATGCCACAAAACGGGCCTATCTACTACGTTTAATTGGATACCCTCAACTATGCCGGGAAAACGAAAAATAAAACCGCAGGTAGAAGGCCTGTCGATTTTCGAAAAGGGCGGTCATGGTGATGGCGCGAATTTTTGTGGTGTAAGAGGGAGGGCCGCGTCAGCGCCCCTTGCGCCTAAGGCTATTCCGCCACGCCGTGGCGGTCAAGGACCTCCCTTATGACCTCGTGCGCGGCCAGCCTGACCGCCTCGAGCCTCTCGCCCTCGAGCGGTTCCGGAGCCGGGGCCGGGGCGGACGCGCGGGCGGCCGACTCGGGCGCGGCGACCCGGTGGGCGGCCCACCTGCCCTCCTCTCCGGCGAGCACCGCGCACACGAGCCGCATCATGGACGCCTCGGAGGGGAACGACTGCACCGAGCGGTACCTCCTCTTGATCTCGCGGTTCGCGCGCTCCTGCACGTTGTTCGTCCTGATCTTCTGCCAGTGCTCGCGGGGGAAGGACATGAAGGCGAGCGCGTCCTCCCTCGCGCCCTCGAAGACGTCGCCGGCCGCGCGGGAGAGGGCGCGCACCCTGGGCGCCGCCAGGTCCCACGCCGCGCGGGCGACGTCGGCGTCGGCCTGCCCCGCGCACGCCCGGACCAGGTCGGCGGCGAGCGCCTGGCCGGCGAGGCTGTGGATGTGGCCCCTGATGTCGCGCTGGAGGTGCGTCAGGCACCGCTGCCAGGAGCAGCCCGGCAGGACCCTGGAGACGGCGGCGACGAGCCCCGCGTGGGCGTCGGACACCGCGAGCCTCACGCCGCGCAGGCCCCTGTCCCTGAGGGAGCCGAGGAACTCGGACCAGGCGGCCTCGCTCTCGCTGTCGAAGCAGGCGCAGCCGAGGAACTCCTTGTGCCCGGAGGACGACATGCCGATCGCCGTGACGAGCGCGACGCTCGCGTAGCGCCCGCCGGTCCTGCACTTCATGTAGGTCGCGTCGAGCCACACGTAGGGGTGCTCGCCCTCGATCGGCCGGGTCCTGAACGCCTCGGCCTCCTCGTCCAGCCCGGCGCACAGCGCCGACACCTCGGAGCTGGACAGCGAGGAGACGCCGAGCTCCTCGGCGACGAGCCCGACCTTGCGGGTGCTCACGCCAGCGACGTACATCTCGCGCACGAGCGCGACCATGGACGCCTCGACGCGCGTGTAGCGCTCGAGTATGCCCTCGGGGAAGTAGGTCCCCTCGCGCAGCTTGGGGACCCGCAGCTCGAGGTCGCCGAGGGAGGTCGACAGGGACCTCTCGCGGTAGCCGTTCCTGCTGTTGACGCGCTCGGGCGACCTGGAGCCGCGGGGCGCGCCGCAGGCCTCCTGCGCCTGGGAGTCCATCAGGGCGTTGACCACGGACTGGATCACCTCCCTGCCGAACTCCCTCAGGTCGTCGCACCGCGAGAACAGCGCGAGCAGGGCCTCGGTCTGGGGCCGGTCGAGGCCGAGCCCCCGGTCCGGCTGGGATAGAATGTCGCTGTGGGCCATCGTCTTTCCTTTCGTCGAATATCTAGGCACTGACGATTCTAGGCGATGGCCCTCCCTTGCTTCTTACACCACGACCGTGTGCGCTACCCCTTCGAGACCCAATGAATAAAGTCCCAAGCGCTAAAAGTGTTCGCCCGGTGGCAAACCCACACCTTAACCGACGCTGCTAAATCGTTTTAGCAAGAGCCGGATCGACCTGCTTTTCGGAAGTATGCGGCAAATTCTGATACCTCCGAGCACACCCCGTTTTTTCGCAACAAAATGCCTGATAAACTAGCCTCAAAAGCCAGGTCTGCTCACAGGGTTTTGATTTTGCCGCATACTTCCGAATTGACACTGGCATCGCACAGTCCAAAAGCATATTTCGACCAGGAGGACGTCATGGACCTGACGCTATGCGGTCAATCCGCTTTTTACTATCACCGTATCCCGCCACAGGTATTAGGCCTTTACCCTGCCATTAGCCTTGGCAATATGGATTGCAGATGTTGCGGCCTCGGAAGTCATGCAGTTGTAAAAGACCTGCTTCACGCGCCGCTTCACAGGCTTGTATTCACTCGGGCACAATCCGGGTCGCGAAGCCTGTTTAAATCGCACCTCCTGACCCAAGAGCCGCCTCCCGGGTCGTTTAGGCAAACCGAGCATGGGTTTGATGTCACATCGCCCGAGTTCACGCTGCTCAACCTTGCTACGCAGGCCTCACGCAACCAGCTGCTTATGGCGTGTTATGAGATGTGCAGCTCGTTTGCTGTGTATACACCCTGCAAACGTACGCAACAGCAACTTGATGAAGCTATTTCGCTTAAGCTCATTCCACCCAACTGCGGCTGGGAGCGAGTTATCGACGTCAACGGCAAGGATACCAACCTGTGGAAGCGCACGCCGCTTCTTTCCGCAGCGGATATCGCCGCGTTCGCCAAGCAGGCCGCAGGCCTGCGCGGTGTTAAGCAGCTCCGCTGGGCCGCCGAACGCATGACAGGACAGACCGCCTCGCCCTTCGAAGTACAGACCTCCATGCTTATCTCGCTCCCCCGCGACGAGGGCGGCATGGGCATCAACATCGCAAACAACGTGCGCATCCCACTCAGCGACGCCGCGCGCTCGCTGTATGACAAAACCTGCTGTTACGCCGATATCCTCATCGAAAGCGCCACCGACAGCATGGGCGTCATTCTGGAATGCCAAGGCCGCTCCGCCCACGGCAGCGAAGCCGCGAGTCTCTCCGATGCCGAGCGCGCCACCGCACTTACAAGCATGGGCTACGATGTCATCCAAATTACCTATGGCCAGATTAAGGATAAGAAGAGCTTCGACCACATAGCCGAGCTCATCCATAAAAAGGCTGGGCTTACCTACGTCCCAAAGACTAAACAGGAGCGCACTGCCGAAGATGTCCTTCGGCAAGAGCTACTTGTCGATTGGGTTGAGCTATTCACTGCCGGGCCGGCCAGCTAGCAGCTAGCGATCAGGGGCAGAGCGGGCACACCGGGTGATGCGACGCGGGCGGTAAAACCCGCCTCGGTTAGCTCGACGACCTCGGTAAACGTTGCGTCAAAGAACGCTTCGCTCAGCAGGCGGTACGGTGGATGATCCGGCTCGCCGGGGTTCTCGCGCACGATCTCGTGCATGACGCCAATGGTCTTGAGCACATAATCTTGCGGAATCGAATACTGACCAAACTGGGCCGCCGCGGTATACAGGCGATCGGTCGCACGCGGGATAGAAACAATGCCGAGCGTCTTGCCAAACCAGTCAAAGTCGCCTTGCTTTTTAATGCGGAATTCCTCGCACGGCTTGCCGCCGTGCGCCTCCAGATACTGATTCACGCGCGTATTCCACACGGTATCGGCCACGAGGTGAGACCAAACACCCAGTGTCAGATCGAGCAACGACTGCGCCACGTCCTCGGGCGCGAGCGAAAGCTCGCTTGCGCCGGGACCGGCAACCGGCTCGGCGTCCTTGTAGCGTTGGGGATAATGCACCCGATTGAGCCGCTCGCGCTCCTCGGCAATCGAGGTCGCGGCAGCCGGCGTACCAACAGGCGCCCCTTTGAGCAGCGGCGCCACATAGGTGTCCCAAAACTCATGCTCGCGCGGCTTAGGGATGGGCTCAGGCTTGGCAAAGTGCGTAATGCGGTACGGGATGGGATCGGCGATGCCAGGGACCATATAGCCCACGAAGATATCCGGAACCACGCAGCCAAACAAAAAGGCATTGCGGTCGCGCACGTTATCGGCAAGCGTGCCAGCACGCGCCAGCAGTCGTTCCGTCTGAGCGATATGAATATTCCAACTTGGCATAGCCACCCCCGTAAAACCCGGATAACTATACCATTCACGGCAAGCCACGCGCGCGGCCGCAGCCCTACTACGCAGCAACTATTCCGCAGTGCCGCTTTCGGTTCCATACGATGCCACGGGTGCCGCGACCACGTGGTGATATCGATCGATATAGATGGCGCGGGCACCCAGGCGTCGCACCAAATCCTGATGATGCGTGCTCATCAAGACCGTCTTACCGGCAGCAACATAGGCCAGTAGAAAGTTGACCACGATGTCGCACGAGTCTTCGTCAAGTCCGTTGGTAGGCTCGTCGAGCACCAGGATATCGGGGTTCATCGACACGATGGCAGCCAGCGCAACGCGCTTCTTTTGCCCGCCCGAAAGCTGATAAGGCGAGGCATCGACCAGATCGGCCACCTGGAACAGCTCCATGGCATCGCGGACGCGGCGCTCGAGCTCGTCTGCCGGCAGCCCCATTTGAGCCGGGCCAAACGCAACTTCCTCGCCGACCGTGGCACAAAAGAGCTGCGCATCGGCGTTTTGGAACACAAAGCCCACGCGCTGATGGAACCGCTGGGCCGTCGCAGAATCCTTGAGATATGCCGCATCGACCGCATGCCCGTCAAACAGATACGTGCCCGCGTCCGCGAGCTCAAGGCCGTTGATAAGGCGCATGATCGTCGTCTTGCCGCAGCCGTTGGGACCCAGCAGGGCAACGAGCTCCCCACGGCCCACCTGCAGCGAAACGCCATCGACCACCGTATGGCCCGCATAGGAAAACACCACGTCGCGAAACTCGATGAGCGGCGTTGTCTCGGCGCCAGCAGCACCGCTCGCGCCCATCGCGTCATTCGTATCGTTTACCAAAACGTCGCCCTTCCCTATTCACATCGACGGATCGACCGCCCGCGCTACAGCACCGCGCACAACACGGCGAGCAGCGCCACAACGGCCGCATAAACCGCATCGCGCCAGCCAAAAGAGCTGCGAGCGGGCGTCGGATACGCGCCGGCAAACCCACGGCAGAGCATGGCCTCGTCCATCGCGCGGCTGCATTCCATCGCCTTAATAAAGGTCATGCCCATGATACCCGCGATCGAATCGGTACGCGAAAACCCCTCAGGCGCACGGCCAACGCTGCGCAGCATGACCGATTCGGTCAGATCGTGCGCCGTTCGGCCCAGCACCTCGATGTGCTTGAGCGCCATATCAAACGTAAAGATAACCTCGTCGGGCAGGCGCAGCATCTTGAGCGCCGCCGACATGCGGCTCCACGTGAGGGTCCACGAAACGCCCAGTACCAGCGACACGTTAATGAACGTTTTGAGTGCAATCTTAAGCATGGCACCCGTGGCAGAAGCGCCCAGCAGCAGGGCAGGCAGTGCCAGAACCACGGCAAACCCCGCAGCAGCCAACGCCGGCATAAAGGTAGCGCCCAGCCCGCGTACGGGGCGCACCGCGACCAGCACCAACGCGATCGCCGCCATCAACATGAGGTACAGCGGGCTCTGCGTCAGACACACGCACAGAACGCAGACGAGCATCCCCACCAAACGCACCGGCGCCGAAACGGAAGAAAGGGCGCGGTCGATCATCGACCCGCCCTCGTGTGCGCCGCCGCCCAGGCGAACCCGCTCAAGCAGGCTCGCCAGGTGCAGGACGTTCTGTTGCATTACGCGATGCCGAGCCCCCACGGGCTCATATCGCTCCTCGGCCGCAAGCCAACTAGGCAGCTCGGCTATTGCCATGAGCACCGCTTTCCTTAACCGTCAGCGAGATCAGACGGAATGCGATGGTGAGCACCGCCACGCCAATCACACCGGAAAGGATATACATGGCAGCCTGACCGGCAAAGCCAAGACCCTGCTCCTCGGAATAGGCCTGCAGGTAATCGCCCGTGGGCAGCGCATCGGCAAAGGTCGGGGTATCGAGACCGACCGAAGCCTGCAGGCTGTTGTCACCAGCCTCCTGAACGGCGGTCGCGGCGCCCTCAGCGTCCCACTCACCCCAGGCGTCACCCGTGGCCAGCAGGCCCAGCGGCGTGGCCACGACAAGCACGGCAACCAGGATGAGCGTGGGGACCAGCGAGGTCTTCTTGGCGGTAGCGCCCTCGGCGGCAAGCTGGCCGTCAACGGCCTCGGGACCGACGATAATGCTCGGCGCCGTCTTCTTAATGAAGCCGTAAATCGCAGCCGTCGCCACGCCCTCGACCACGCCGGCGACCAGCATGTGCGGGATCATCATGGCCGGGATGGCGATGGACAGCGGGAAGGGGCAGTACAGCGGCGCGCCCGAGGCATTGGTGAAGAGCATGGGCTGAATACCAAACTCAATCGCCGCGCACAGGGCCGCCAGACACAGGCCGACCCAGCCGCTCACGATGGCAGAAACCGAAGTGCCCCAGCTCTTGTCGCGCAGGCGGCCGTTGAGCGCACGAAATACGATAGCGGCAACAAACGGCAGCACAAAGGCCATATTAAAGCAGTTGGCGCCAAAGGACAGGATGCCGCCGTCGCCAAACAGCAGCGCCTGCAACGCCAGCGCGACCGAGACCGCGATGGCAGCGGCCTCCGGGCCCAGCAGCAGCGCGATCAGCGCGCCGCCGACGGCGTGGCCCGTGGTGCCGCCAGGCAGCGGCACGTTGAACATCATGAGCAAAAAGGAGAAGGCGGCACAAATGCCCAGGAAGGCCATGTGCTCGCGATCGAGCGTGGCGCGCACCTTCTTGATGCAGTGGACCCACACGGGGACCATCGCCACCGCCATGACGGCATCGGTCTGCGGGGACAGGTAATTATCTGGAATGTGCATAGCGCCTCCCGGTTGTCGACGCGCGGAATTGCAGCGCCGCTTGAACGGTTTCGGCGGTGTTACGCATTATCAGTTTCGTAACACGCCGGCGGCTATCATAGCAAAACAGCGCGCCGCCAACAAAGCGACACGCCGTAATGCAATACACATGTCACAGACGCAAGGCGCCGACGGGCAGCAGCTCAGTCATGCCGCCGCCCGACGGCCCGCGCCTCAGTCGCAAGCCCTAGCCGCGAACCTCGCCGTTCACGCCCTTGCACACCTTGGTGACGATCTTCTGGTGCGCCTTCTCGACCTCTTCGCTGGTGAGCGTGTGGTCGTCGGAGCGATACGTAAGCGCGAAGGCCATGGACTTCTTGCCCGCTCCGATGCGAACCGGATCGCGGTAGACGTCGAACAGGCGCACGCCCTCGAGCAGCTTGCCGCCGGCGCTGGTAATACGGCGCTCAAGATCCTCGCAGGTCACGGCGTTGTCGACCACGATGGCAAGATCGTGCTCAACGGCCGGGTACTGCGAGAACTCACGGTAGTTCTCCTGATTGCGGGCGCCCTTGATCAGCTTGTCCAGGTCGAGCTCAAAGGCAACGACGACCTCGTCGATACCACAAGCCTCGCGCGCCTCGGGGTGAATCTCGCCGACCCAGCCCAGCACGGTACCGCCGGACAGAACCTCGGCCGCACGACCCGGCTGCAGGAAGGCGTAGCCCTCGCCCTCGACGGGACGGAAGCGAACCTTCTCGATGCGCAGCTGGGCAAGCAGCTCCTCAACGATACCCTTGCCAAAGAAGAAGCGCAGCTTACGGTACTTCATGCTCCAGGACTGCTCGCTCCACTGGCCCGAAAGCACGCCCGCCACGGATTTGGTCTCCTTGGGCAGGCTGGCGTTCTCGCGACCGTGGAACAGGCTGCCGACCTCGTACAGATGCACATTGGGCGTGCCGTGGGCCTCGTTGTAGGCCACGGACTGCAGCAGGCCCGGCAGCAGCGAGCGACGCATCTCGGTCTGCTCGGCCACCAGCGGGTTCATGAGCGCCACGGGGCAACCGCGGCCCTCGGTGGACATGCCGATCTTCTCCAAGTCGCCCGGGGCGGCAAAGCCAAAGGTCGTGGTCTCGTTAAGGCCACAGGCGCGCAGGATCTCGCCGACCTTGCGGGTAAGCTTCTGCTCGCGGGTCAGACCGCCGATGTGATTCTTGGCAGCCGGAATGGTCGCCGTGACGCGGCCCATGCCCCACAGGCGCAGGACCTCCTCGATCAGGTCGATCTCGCGCGGCAGGTCGGGGCGGAAGCTCGGCGGGGTGACGATAAAGTCCTCGCCGTCGCGCTCGACGGTGCAGCCCAGGCGGGTAAGCGAGCGCTCAATAAAGTCGGACTCGATGTCGGCGCCGCAGATGGCGTGCACGCGGGCCAGGCGCAGCTTAATGCTGTCGATGGTCTTGGGCGCGGGGAACACGTCGATGTAGCCGGGAGCGACCTCGCCGCCGGCGATCTCCTCGATAAGGGCGCATGTGACGTTGGCGACGTCCACGCAGCCGGTCTCGTCGACCTGGCGCTCAAAGCGGATGGAGGCGTCGGAAATCAGCGACAGGTCGCGGCTGGTGTGCGAGGTGCGGCCGGCGTTGAAGCAGGCGCTCTCGACCATCACGTCGACGGTGTCGTCCTCGATCTCGGAATCCATGCCGCCCATAACGCCGGCCAGCGCCACGGGACGCTCGCCGTCGGTGATCAGGCCCATGCCGGCGTCGAGCACGCGCTCCTCGCCGTCGAGGGTCGTGAACTTCTCGTCCTGCTGGGCAGCGCGGACCACCACGCGGCGATGGCCATCGCGCTCGGCAAAGGTATCGAGGTCAAAGGCGTGCAGCGGCTGACCGGTGAGCATCATCACGTAGTTGGTGATGTCGACGATGTTGTTGTGCGGGCGCACGCCCAGGGCGTTGAGGCGCTTGACCATCCAGTCGGGCGACGGGCCGACCTTCACGTTGCGCACGATACGGGCAACGTAGCGGTCGCACAGGCCCTCATCGGCGATCTCGACGGAAAGCTCGTCGTCGGTCGCGCGGCCGGTCTCGGCCTTGATGGCGGGCAGCTCAACGCGGAAATCACGGTCGAAGATGGCGCCGGTCTCGCGGGCCATGCCGATCATGGACAGGCAGTCGGGGCGGTTGGGCGTGATCTCACAGTCGAGCACGGTGTCACTCGAGCCCACGTACTCGGCAAACGGCATGCCACAGGGCGTGTCCTCGGGCAGGATCATGATGCCGGAGTGGTCGCCGCCCAGGCCGAGCTCGCGCGCGGAGCAGTTCATGCCCATGGACACGACGCCGCGAAGCTTGCTCTTCTTGATCTTGACGTCGCCGGGAAGCACGGCGCCGATCATGGCCGTGACGATGTGGTCGCCGGCCTCAAAGTTCTGCGCGCCACAGACGATCTGCAGCGGGGCGGGGTTGCCGTCGGCGTCGAGGTTCTTGTCGCCCACGTCGACCGAGCACACATACATGTGGTCGCTATCGGGGTGCGGGGTCTTGGTGAGCACCTTGGCAGTCACCACGTGGTCGAAGGACTCGCCCACGGTGTCGATCGCCTCGACCTCGGTGCCGGTACGGATATATTCGTCCGAAAGGGTCTTGGGATCCTCCGGAATATCGATCATGGTCTTGAGCCAGTCGTAAGAAACGCGCATGTAGCTCTCCTAGTTCTTAATCTCCGCAAGGGAAGGAATATCAAATGAAGACGTTCGCCTTAGGGTTGTCCAGGTGCCCCAGGTTGGCGTGAAAGAGGAGCGACGCGTACTAAAGGTACGCGAGCGACGGTTTGAACGCCAAGATGGGGTGTCTGGGCAAGCCTAAAACTGGTTCAAGAAGCGCATATCGCCCGTCATGAGCGTTCTGAGGTCGGGCAGGTCGTAGCGCAGTGCCGCGACGCGCTCGGCGCCAATGCCAAAGGCGAAGCCGGTGTACTTCTCGGGGTCGATACCGCAGTTGATCAGGACGTTGGGGTCGACCATGCCGCAGCCCAGGATCTCGATCCAGCCGCTGTGCTTGCAGAAGTTGCAGCCCTTGCCGCCGCAGACGTGGCAACTCACGTCCACCTCGCAGCTCGGCTCGGTGAAGGGGAAGAAGTGCGGGCGGTAACGCGTCTTGCGGTCCTCGCCAAACATGCACTTAACAAAGTAGTCGAGCGTGCCCTTAAGATCGCCAAAGGTAATGCCCTCGTCGACGACCAGGCCCTCGATTTGGTTGAACTGCGGCAGGTGGCAGGCGTCGGCCGTGTCGGGACGATAGACGGTGCCCGGGCAGATCATATAGATGGGCGGCTTCTGCGACTCCATAGTGTGGATCTGCACGCCCGAAGTCTGGGTGCGCAGCAGCACGTCGGACTCGCCGTGGGCGTGAGCCTCGGGGTGCGCGACGCTGCCGGGGTTGTTGTCGACCACGTAGAAGGTATCGCGGGCCGAGCGGCTCGGGTGATCCATGGGGGCGTTGAGCGCGGTGAAGTTGTAATAGGAGGTGTCGACCATGGGGCCGGACTCGACGGTGTAGCCGATGCCGCAGAAGATGTCCTCGGCCTCCTCGATGATCTGCTTGATCAGGTGCTGGTGACCGATCTGCGGACGGATGCCCGGCAGCGTGATGTCGACGGCCTCGTGCTCGAGTGCGTGCTTGAGGGCGGCGGCCTTCATCTCGGTGGTGCGCTCGTCGAGCATGCCCTCGATCAGCTGGCGCATCTCGTTGGCGCGCTTGCCCATAACGGGACGGTCCTCGGGGGCGAGCTTGCCCATCATGCGCATCAGGCCGGTGATGCGGCCCTTGCGACCCAGCAGCGCGACGCGCGCGGCCTCGAGCTTCTCGGCGTCGTCGGCGCCTGCGACGAGCTCCTTGGCCTCTTCCTCGAGTTTGACCAGATCATCAATCAGACTCATGTCTTCCCTTTCGTCTCTCGCGCATCCGCTTGCGGCGACCGATGCCGGCCGGTAGCTGCGAAAACGCGGCCCGGGTCGGTAACAAAAAACCGTCCTCGGGCATGTGCATTGCCCAAGGACGGTTGAATTCCGCGGTACCACCTTGTTTGACCCGGCGGATGTCTGGCCCGCCGTGCCCACTCTGCGCCCCTTATCGCGAGGCTCCCGGCTTCCCTCCTGGGGCTTCGCCGCCGCTGGCCGCGCGCCCGTTGAGGTTGCTGCTCGGGAGTGAACGCTTGGCCCTTGCCACCGCAGGAAGGCTTTCAGCCCATGACCTTCCCTCTCTTGCCGGCGACGCGGCGGGCAAAACCCTCTCCGTCAACGCATTGGGCTATAGGATACCACATTGTGCGAGCGTATCGCCGCGTTCCGTTTTGTTCGCGCTGGGTACAAGACGGGTAGCTGTGCAAACTGGCCGTGCGCCCAAAGGCGGCGCGGCCTGCGAGATTAAGGATATGGTATGGGAAAGAAACTCGATAAGAAGGCCAAGGCCGCCGTGGCAAAAGCCGCCAAGGGCGTCAAGGCCGACAAGGCCGTCAAGAAGTTCCGCAAGCTCGAGGGCAAGCTGTGGACCCGCGAGTACCTACTCAAGATTGCCGAGTTTGACGGCGCAACCATCGCCCCCGCCAACGGCGCCGCCGCCCGTGCCGATGCCATGGGCACGCTTGCCGGCGAGCACCACAAGCTCCTGACCAGCGAAAAGTCTGTCGAACTTGTGCGCTCGCTGGCACGCGAGACCGTCGCCGGCGGAAAGATCGACGACCCGCAGTTGCTCGACGAGATTCGCGTGCTCGGCCGCGACCAGCGCGAGGCCAGCGTCATCCCCACCGAAGAGGCCGAGGCCTGGACCAGGCTCACCTGCGAGGCAGACGCCGTGTGGCACAAGGCCAAGACGGCCAATGACTGGGCGAGCTTTGAGCCCTATGTGGACAGAATCGTCGCCCAGCTTAAGCATCAGGCCGAGCTCATGGACCCCAGGCGCGACCCATACGACGTTTGGCTCGACCAGTACGAGCGTGGCCTTTCCACCGAGAGCCTCGACGCGTTTTGCGATGAGGTCAAGGCGACGGTCGTGCCGCTCGTGCACGCCATCGGCGAACGCGGCCAGCAGCCCGCTGCCGACTTTTTGCACGCCCGCGTGCCCGAGGCCGCCCAGCGCGCCATGAGCTTTGACCTCATGAAGCTCGTCGGCCTGGACCTGGACGACACCACGCTCGCCTTTACCGAGCACCCGTTTAGCGAGGGCTTCTCGGTGGGCGACGCGCGCATCGCCACGCACATCTACGAGGACGATTGCATCTCCAACGTCTACAGCATCATCCACGAGGCGGGACACGCCATGTACGAGCTGGGCGTCAATCCCGCCTATGCGCGCACCTGCCTGGAGGGCGGCACCTCCATGGGCATCCACGAGAGCCAGAGCCGCTTTTTCGAGAACACCGTGGGCCGCAGTCGTGCCTTTATGGGACCGCTGCTCGAGGTACTGCGCCGCCACGCGCCCGAGGTCTACGGCGACGTTGACGAGGACACGCTCTACCGCGCCGTGAACATCGCGCAGCCGTCGTTGATCCGTACCGAGGCCGACGAGCTCACCTACCCCCTGCATATTATGGTGCGCTACCAGATCGAGCGCATGCTGTTTGCCGGCGAGGCCACGGCCAAGGACATCCCCGCGCTTTGGAATCGCTTTATGGACGAGTACCTGGGTATTCCCGTTCCCGACGACACGCGCGGCTGTCTGCAGGATACGCACTGGAGCGGCGGCTCGTTTGGCTACTTCCCCACGTATGCGCTGGGTAGCGCCTACGATGCCATGTTTGTGCCGGCCATGTGCCGCGACGGCGTTGACCTTAACGGCGCCTGCGCGAGCGGCGATCTGGCGCCCGTCCGAGCCTGGCTGGGCGAGCACATTTGGCAGTGGGGCCGCGCCAAAGATGCACCGGAACTCATCAAGGGCGCATGCGGCATGGCGTTCGATGCGCGCTACTACTGCAGCTACCTGCAGGACAAGTTCACCACGCTCTACGAGCTGTAAGGATTGACCAGCACGCCATCGCCAACGCCAACCATGTTGACGCCAATGTCTTGGCAACGTCAGCGAAAACGGCCCCAAGCGAGCAAGATGACGTGAAATGAAAGGGCGCTGACCTTCTGGTCGCGCCCTTGAAATTGAACGTCAGTTTGCCGCTTGGGGCCGTTTGCAGCGTCGAGCAGTTACGCGGTTTGGTAAAACCGCGTAACTACAGGGCCTCGAGTGCGGCGGCGATACGCTTCATGGCGGCGTCGGCGGCTGCTTGGTCGGGGGCTTCGGCCAAAACGCGAATCACCGACTCGGTTCCGCTCTTGCGCCCCAGCACGCGGCCCTCACCCGCCAGCGACGCCTCAGCCTCGGCGATGGCGTTCTGTACGCCCATGTTCTCGAGCGCGGCATCCTTGTCGGCCACGTGCACGGCAACCTGCGCCTGCGGCAGCAGCTTGCACGGAGCCGTGAGCTGCGAGAGCGTCTCGCGCTCGGCACGAATCACTTCCATCACACGCAGCGAGGTCATAATGCCGTCGCCCGTGCGCTCGATATCGCCAAAGATCGTATGCCCCGTTTGCTCGCCGCCCAGGCTGTAGCCGCCCTCGCGCATCTTGGCATACACGTGACGGTCGCCCACGCCGCTGGTCACGGCGCTCAGGCCGGCAAGCTCCAGCGATTTGATCAGGCCAAAGTTGCTGGCGATCGTCGGCACCACGGTACCGCCCGAGAGGCGCCCGTGCTTGTTCAGATACACGCCACACACGTACAGGATCTGATCGCCGTCGACCACGCGGCCGCGCTCGTCCACGGCCAGGCAGCGGTCGGCATCACCGTCGTAGGCAAAGCCCACGTCTAGGCCCTGCTCCACCACATGGCGCTGTAGACGCTCCATATGCGTGGAGCCGCAGTCGACGTTGATGTTAAAGCCATCGGGAGCGGCGTTGATCACGCGTACATCGGCACCCAGCGCGTCGAACACCGGCTTGGCCACTGAGGGCGCCGAGCCGTTGGCGCAGTCGAGACCGATCTTAACGCCCTGCAGCGAAAAGTTCGCGCTTGCGATGAGCGAGGCAATATAGCGGTTGCGACCCTGCATGTAGTCCACCGTGGCACCGATGTGGTTGCCTGTAGCCAGCGGCACCTCGCTCTTACCATCGATATAATCCTCGATGAGCTCCAGCACGTCCTCGTCCATCTTAAAGCCGTCGCTGTTGACGAGCTTAATGCCGTTATCGCAAAACGGGTTGTGGCTCGCGCTGATCATGATGCCGCAATCGAAGCAGCCCTCCACGGTCTGATGCGCCACGCCCGGCGTCGGGATCACGTGCAGCATGTAGGCGTCCGCGCCGCTCGCGACCAGGCCGCTCACCAGCGCCGCCTCGAACATATAGCTCGAGCGACGCGTGTCCTTGCCCACAATCACGCGCGCCTTGGCCCCGCGGTTGGCGCCGTAATACCAGCCCACAAAGCGGCCGATCTTATAAGCGTGCTCTACCGTCAGCCCAACGTTGGCCTCGCCGCGAAAGCCGTCGGTGCCAAAGTACTTCATAAGAGATCCTCCCTATAGACAAAGGCGCGCCGCCAAAGCAACGCGCCGCCAGCCTATTATCCTTTAAAGCAACCGCAGGGGCTACACCGTGAGGAACATCATCACGATGATCATGGCAAAGCCGATAAGATCGGTCGGCAAAAACACCGTGCCCAGCATAACGGCACTCGTGATGGTAGCCGAGACCGGCTCCACGGGTCC
>CAJKZP010000003.1:0-41006 GCA_905204415.1 uncultured Collinsella sp.
AGGACGAGGAGCCACCCATGACGGAACGCAGCCACCAATAGTACCGAGCTCCGTTCAAGCGGTGCGCGGTATCGCGGAACAGGTCGAACTGGCAGTCGAAGCCCACGCTGTAGCCCTTGGTGCCCCACACTGGGCAGCCGTACACCTCCATCTCGGAGGGCGACCACACCTTGCCGATGTCCTGCCAGCTCCAGCTGTTGGAGTCGCTGAGCGCGCCGCTCGCGCTGTAACGCTCCTCAAGCAGCACGCGCTGGGTGAGCAGGTACTTGGTCAGCCCCTCGGGCAGGCACGCCTCGAACAGCCTCTCCCACGCCTTGAGGTTGCTGTTCAGGTACGGGTTCTTCACGTCTGCGGTGCCCTGGTTGGTGTTCGCAGTGTTCCACATCAGGTAGCTGTCGTTGGCCACGCCGGTGACGGTCTTGGCCACGGCGACGGGCGCGGACGCGATGAACGCGATGTGGTGGCCCTTGGCGCTGTCGCCGCACTGGTAGTACGGGTCGAAGTGCGCAAGCAGGAAGCGCACGGACTGCTGGGCCGCCACGTTTGACGCGCTCACGAGCGGCACGTCGATGTAGTCGCCCACGCGCATGCCGCTGAAGTTCGCGGCCTGCACGCGCTTGTGCAGCGCGTCGTAGATGGTGGCGGAGCCTGAGACCTCGCCCGCGAGAAGCGTTGCGAGCGACCGACCCGGGTACTTGCCGATCAGGCCCTGTCGGTTGTACTCGGTGTTGTTGAGCGCCGTGGTGGCGTTGGTGCGGGCGGTGTCGTCTATCATCTCGTAGTTGGTGCCGCCCACTGTGAGGATCTTAGCTTGAGTCATTTTGTTTCCTTCTTAAATCAATGTGATGGTATTGCCGCTTGCGGAGCATGTTGAGCCGAACGTTACGGTCACCCCGCTCGCCGATGCCTTTGAAGCCGGGCAGTAGACTGTTCCGCCCATGTATATGAACTGACCTGTCGAGTTCGCCAAAAGCGTTGCGAGCTTCGCATTCTGGGCACGCAGCTCCGCGACGTCCGAGCTTCCTGCGCTGCCTTGCGCCACGGAGTTGGCGATCTGCAACGCCTGGTTCGCCGCTGCGTCCGCACGCGAAGCCGCGTCGTTCGCCGCAGAGGTCGCGTTGCTCGATGCCTGTTGGTCGGCGATATGCTCGTCATGGCGCTGGCTTTCGGCCTTTTTGCGTTCGATCTCGGCGTTCGATCGGCTCGTCTCGTTGTTCTGGCGCGTGGTTTCGGCATTCTTTCGCGCAGTTTCGTTGTCTTGACGTGTTGTCTCGGCGTTCTTGCGCGACGTCTCGTTGTTCTTGCGGGTTGTCTCGTTGTTGCCGCGCTCGGTCTCAGCCGTTTTCCGAGCGTTCTCGTTGGACACGCGCGTCTTCTCTGCCGCTTCGGCGCTTTCAGTCGCGGTGTTGCAGTTCGCCGCTGCCGTCTTGGCCTCTTCGGCGGCCTCCATCGATAGCGTCGACTCGATGCGGAAGATCGAGCCGTCGGTGGTTCTGGCGCGGTCGATGTTGCCCGCATCGTTGAGCAGCAGCGCCGCGCCTTTGTTGGTATCTGCCATCGCACCTCCTTTACTTAGCTAGCACGCCGATCACGATGGCGTGCGGGCCGATTGCCTGGATGATGCATCGGTCGCCTGCCTTGGCTCCCGAGCATGAGGTGGTGTACGGGAGCTTCAGGGATGCCCCCTTCACCGATACGGCCATGGTGGCTCCGGATACGGAATTCACCGTTCCGTAGCACGCCTGCTGGCCGGGAGGGTCGTTGGCGGTCGCATCGGCCATCGCGGCGCCGTATCGGCGCATGGCCGACATGAGTTCATCGCTCATACCTCTTCACCTCCATCTCGATTGGGCATCCTCCCACGAGCGTGAGAGTCGCAGTCCTCACCGCGAACTTGCCGCTGATGCCGGCGCTTGCCCAATCGACCATCACGGCATCGCCGCACGCGATAGGCGCGTACGTCCGCTTGACCGTGACTCTACGGATAGCGCTCTGCTGTGTTCGCAGCATCTCGTTAGCCTTGGCATCGGCGTTCCTCTGTCTCTCGGCATCGGTAGACCCCTCGGGCAGGTCGCTGTAGCTGTACGTGGCCGTCTTGCGCCAACCGCGCGAAACCGTGGAGTAAGGGCTGCTCGGGTCTGGGTCGATGGCCGTGCCACGGTAGAAGGCGTCCTGCGTTTCGTAGTCGCAGTGCACCACGTTGGCGACGCCCGAGCGGTCAAGCTCGTCGACTACCTCGTTGATGAAGCGTGCGCCAGAGCCCTCTCGAAGGGTCATGGAAACGGGCCTGTCCTGCGGCTCCCTATATCTGCGAAGTACGGGCCTTCCGTAGGCGTCCTCGTCGACGGCGCGGAAGCCCGCCACGTCGAGCAGCGCGTTGCACGCCGCCAGGCGCTTCGACAGCCTCATGTCGCCCGAATCGATTCCGAGCGTCCAATCCTGCGCTAGCTTGTAGTCGGAGCCTTCGGCGATCACGTCAGCGAAGCCAGCCGCCTTGAGCAACTTTACTCCGTAGCGGCCAGCCGCGGTTCTCGTCGCCACCGTTAATGGGGCATCGAATTCGTCCTCCGCAACCTCCGACAGCCTGCCCGACAGGCCTGCCGTGCCGGTTGAGTTGACGCCGCGTCTGGTCCTTTTCGGCGCTGAGACAACGAAAGTCCCCAGCGCCTCACTGACTGACGCGCCACCGAAGTCGGCATCGAGGTACACCCGCAGCAGATCTGCCCCGATATCGAGCGCCCCGGAGTAATCGACCTGCCCTGTGGTGTAGTCCTTGTCCTGGTTGCGCTCAATGCACCCGCCGTTCTTTATGTTCGTGATTCTCTCGACCTCGTTGCCGCTTGCGCGGTCTACGCGCATGAAGCGGAACGAGGTGAGGAACGGTTTTCCCCAATCAGCCATTTATCGGCTCCTCGAAGACGTTGTGCGTGACGTTGGCCGAACCCTTCCAGATGCCTGCACCCTTCACAGACATGTCGAAGTCCATGGGGCCGTATGCGCGTTCGCCCGCATGTCCGCGCCACCATCCCCTCCACTGCTCGTCCATAATCCGTATGTACCTGTCGTGGCCGTCGCGCTTCATCTCCCATGAGAGCGAGGTCTTTTTGTTCAGCTCGTCGAGCATGTACGAAATGGGCAGGTCGCCGTTCTCGCCGCCATCGGCGAAGTGGTATGTCTCTACGGATCGCTGAGAGCTTGTCGAGTAGTCGCCGTTGTAGTCGAGCACAAGCACGGTCGATGCATCCTGGCCGAAGTTAAGCGCCATCCCGTGCGCGAACACGTTGGCATCGGTCACGGTCTGCGACGAGGTGCCGTTGTCGGCGTACCCGGTGACCTTGTACTCGTAGTCGGTGTTTAGCGGCGGCACGCGGTCGATCGTCTCTTGGGAGTCAAGCACGCCGGATGCTATGACGGCATCGCCGCCGTACGCCACGCGCTCCACCGTGAAGGCGGAGCAGCGGGAGGCGTTGCCGAGCACCAGCGCGTCACCATCGACTGTGATCGTGCCTAGCATGGAAAGCTCATTGCTCACCTCGTCGACCGTCATGGGGCCTACGAGCGTGGTCTGCTCGATCTCGTATGACGAGAGGCCGTTGCGCACCTTCACGTGACACGCCAGCGCATCGTCGTACGACAGCGACACGTCTGGGATGGCCGGTTCCGCCCAGTGCGTCTTGAAGCGGCGCATGGCCGTCTTGGACAGGCCGGAGCCGCCCTTGACCGTGAGCATGAGCAGATAGTCGATGCCGTTGCGTATGGTGGCGTAGCTGCCGAAACTCACGGGCTTCAGGTTCGTGACGTCTGCCGTGGCGACCGTCGCGCCGCCGACCTCTGCGAGCGTGAGCGTTGCCTGCGCGATGCCAGTTTCGTCGGTTGCGGCGACTTGCACCGTGAGCGGCACCGCATCGACGAGCATGCCGTCGGTAGCGGGGGAGGCGACCCAGCACTGCGGGTAGTCGGCGACCGTTATCGCCGCATAGCCAGACCAAGCGCCCCAATCGGCGTGCAGTCCCTTCGTGCGAACGCGAGCTTTCCAACTTCCCTTCGTGAGTGTGACCGATGCGCTTTTCTCGGTCGTGTACGACTTCGTTATCGTCTCGCTGCCGACGAGCTCAAGTTGCGCGGCGGACTGCGCCGAGCCGTCGGGGTGGTTGGGCACCCACGAGAAGGATGCTGCCGACCCCGTTGGCGCAACATGGTCGGCGGTGACCTTCGGTGCGAGAGGCGGCGTGATCGTGGTCACGGAATTCGATTCGACCCACGAAGACGTTAGGCTACCGCGCTTGGCCCTGACGCGGTAGACGATCGTGCCGGCAGGCGCGGAGGTGTCGTGCAGGTCTACCCATGCGGGGTCTTCGCCCTCGGTGGTGGTCGAGACCGCCGCCCACGTATTCCCGTCGTCGCCTGATCGCTGAACATCCCATGCGCTGGCGTACCACCACGCCCCGTAGACGCGCAGCGTCACCTCGGACGCGCCGGCCTTGATGGCATCGATGCGCGAAGGTGCCGACGGAGTTGTGTACGTGGTTCCGCACGAGACGTGCGTGGAGTTGCCGCCCGGGCCGTGGGCGCAAAGGCGGTACTCGTACTTGTGTCCTGCGGTCGTCGAGTTGTCGGTGTAGTTGGTCACGTCCCACGAGACGTCGGCGATGTTCACCCATGAGCCGTCGTCGGTGCGGCGGTCTACATACACGCCAGCCCAGGGGTACGCGCCGTCCATGCCCGTGTAGTCGACGTCCCACGTGATCTTGTGGGATGTGTCGGAAACGCGGGCCAGCTTCGGGTTCTTGGGCGGATGCGGTTGCGAGTACCCGCGCTGGGGAATCCAAGCGTACTCTGTTGCCCAGGCATCTCCGCCGGCGCTGCCGTAGTAGTTGTTGTACGTCTTGCCGTAGACGTGGATCTGCACGGAGCAGTTCCAGCCGCTGGCTCCGCGCCCGACGTCCACGGTGAAGGTCACGGCGTCGCGCGTGGCCCAGTTGCCGTAGTTGTTGAGCAGCACGTCGCGCGACCTGTAGGTGACGCCGTTGACGATCACGTCGTAGTGCGTGCCGTACTGTGCCGCGTACTTGTCGTCGAGCGCGGCGGTGATTGTTATGCGCGAGGTGGTGTCGTTGACCGTGCTCACGCCGTCAACGGAGATATAGCCGCGATACCAGCGGTTGCGCCCCGCGATCTGTATCTCCCTTGTATGGGTTCCCATTGGCTACCTTCCCGACCCTGCGGACCGCTTGGCTGCGGAGACCAGAACGTCAACCGCCTGCATGATCCGCTGGTCTGCGTTTACACTTCCTCCATTGACCGTGACGTTGTAGGTCGTGCCGGCGGCACCTGCCCCGGCAGGAAGGTGAGCACCTCCCGCCCCTGCTGGTCCAGCCCCCCGGAACGGGGAGCCGATAAGCGAGCTCGCGGAGGCTAGCGCCGACGTGATGGCGGAGTTGACCGCCCCCGTGCCGCTGCCGATGCCCTCGGCCCATCCCTCCATGAGCGCCTTGCCCGAGTAGGTTGTATAACCGTGGCCGCTGAATGGGCCGCGCTTTGCGGGCGAGAACGGGAAGAACGAGCGGATCTGCGAGACGGCGCCGGACACGGCGGAAAGGGCGCCGCCGATTGCGTTCTGGATGCCCTGCGTGAAGCCGTTGATCAACGCGCGACCGGAACCGACGAGCCACGACCCAGCGCCTGCGAAGAAGCCCATTACCTGGCCGGGGATGCTGGAAATGGTGTTCATGAGGCTCCCGATATGGCCAGACACAGCGCCGACGAGCGCCGAGAAGGCACCCGTCACTGCCGCGTACACCTGCTGCGCCGCGTTCGCCATCGTAGACACCATGGTCGAGAAGTACCCGGCGATCGAGGAGACGAGGCCGGACACGAGCGAGAGCGCTGAGGACACCAGCGAGCCGACGAACGCCACTACCGCGTTCACGCCGCCTGAAACGGCGGCGACCACGGTAGCTATCCCGCCGCCGACAACGGATACGATCGAGCCGATGAACGTGGTAACCGCAGTCACGAGGCCGCTCACGACCGACATGACGAGGCCAATGGCCGAGGCTACGACGGATGCGGCGTTTACCACGACCGAGATCACCTGGCTTGCCACCGTTATCACGACGGACACGATTGAACCAACTACAGACAGCACTGTCTGGATTACCGGTATGAGCATCTGAGCCACGGAGAGCACTATCTGCATGCCGCTAGCCAATATCGGCAGCACGGCGTTGGCGAGGTTTGCGAGCGCCGTGCCGATAGACGTGATTGCCGGCATGAGCGCAGCGCCCACCTGCGACACGAGCGGGCTTACCGCAGCGAAAAGCTGCATGGCGACGCCGATGACCTGCGAAATGATCGGGACGATCATCGCGAAGGCGTTGTGTAGCACGGGCAGGATGGCCTGGCCGACGTTCAGCAGCGTCGAGCCAAGCTGCTCTATGACAGGCCGCACGGCGCTGAACGCGCCGACTGCGCCAGATGCAAATGACGCGATGGCGGGCAGCATCTGCGATGCAAAGTACGTCACGAACGGCGACACCGCCGAGATGATCGTCGTCACGGCTCCGCCAATAGTCGAGACGATGGTGTCCCAGATGCCCGGTATCTGCTCGCCAAGCTTCCCGAAAGCGGACTTGCACGTGCCTACGACGGATGCCGCAGCGTCGGCGATCGCTTGGAACGCCCCCGTTATCTGGGAAGCGTCGACTGTCGGCAGCTGTATGCCAAGCTCAGCCAAGGCTCCTACGGCGATGTTCCAAGCAGTCGCGAGCGCTTCCGAGAGCACTGGGCCAAGGACTGGGCCAAGGCCAGACAGCACAACCGGGAACGCCTCGACGATTCCCTTGCCGATCTGCGCAACCCTCGGAGCCACGTTCGTAGCTACCGCGCCGATCGACTCAAGCAGCTGCTGCGTGAGCTGCGAGAAGTCGACGTCGTCGCGCCCGAGTCCGGTGATGAAGTTCTCCCACGCGGCCTTCGCCATGCCGATGGAGCCGCTGATCGTGGTAGCGGCCTCCTTGGCGGTGGTGCCGGTGATGCCCATGTTCTCCTGCACGGTATGGATGGCCTCGACCACATCGGCATAGCTGTCGATCGTGAGGTCGGCGTTCTTGCCCTGCTCCTGGCGCAGCTTGTTGGCATCGGCGATAAGGCGCTTCATCTCAGCCTGCGTGCCGCCGTAGCCGAGCTTCAAGTTGTCCAACATCGTGTAGTTCTGCTTCGCAAAGCCTTGGTAGGCGTTCTGCACGTCTGTCATGTCGGAACCCATCTTGTTCACGTTGTCCGACATGTCGCCCATGGCCATGTTCGCGTAGTCAGCCGCCTTGGCGACATCGCCGCTGCACGACGAGACGAGCGAGGCCGCGAAGCTCGTGGCCTGCGTCATGTACTGGTTGGCGGACATTCCGCATGTCTTGTATGCCTCTGCGGCATAACCTTGCAGTGTCTGCGACGCGGAGCCGAACAGGGTGTCGACGCCGCCAACCAGCTGTTCGTAGTCTGCATATGCGGAAAGGGCCGCGCCGCCAATCGCGGTCACGGCCCCTGTGAGCGCTGTGAACCCGGCCACCGCCGCAGTGGCGACGCCCTTGGCTACGGTTCCAAGCCCTGTCAGGATGCCCGAGGACTTCT
The DNA here is from genome assembly GCA_905204415.1 of uncultured Collinsella sp. Taxonomy (GTDB): domain Bacteria; phylum Actinomycetota; class Coriobacteriia; order Coriobacteriales; family Coriobacteriaceae; genus Collinsella. Next base: position 7,630 of record CAJKZP010000003.1, read on the forward strand.
TGGCCCCGCCGTCGATGCCGACGGTCATGGAGTCGCCGAAGGCCTTGCCTGCGGCGTTGCCCTGGCTGCCGAACTCCTTGCCGATTTTGCTCGCGAAGCCATCCATCGACGGCATCAAGGACACATAGGCCGACCCGACACTAGTCGCCATCTTCCCCTCCTATCCCCAGGATCTTGTCTATCTCTTCCTTGGCTTCCAGCGCGTTCGCGCGGTGGCGCTCAAGCTCTGCGAGCTGCGCCGGCGTCTTGATAGGCTCGGGAGGCTCCGCGCTCCTGTCCTTCTTGTCGGCCATGCCCCAGGCGATGCACCGAAGCTGGTGCTCGATACGCCAGAGCATGTAGTCGGTCGTGCTCCACCTGAGTTGCGGGTACTGCGCCTTGGCGAGGCGCGAGTTGTCGGGGAGGTGCTGCCAGAGAAGCGCCATCCGATCGAGGTCTTCGGGCGCTCCATCCAATGGCAGGGCTATGCCGTAGAACTGCTGGAAGTCTGCTATCGCTTCGCCGCGCCTGTTCTCGAGGTCGCTGGCGAAGCCTATTAGTTTTTTGCCTTTGCAGCCTCGAATGCCGCGTCGCACAGGCGGCGCATGTCGTAGGAGGTGCCTCCGAGCGCTTCGATGTACTCCTCGTCGCGGCCCATGAAGATGCGCTCCATGGCGTCCATCATCCCCGCTGGGTCGGTTTCGCTTCGGGCGAACTGCTTCACAGTCTTGTAGGACTTCAACTCGTCGAGGTCTGCGGCGAACTCGCCGTCAACGCCGTCGACGGAAAACTTGATCTCGGTCATCTGCATTCCTCCTAGGCGCTGGCGGTTTCGGTCGACTCGATGTAGTCGTAGCAGGTGTTTCCGTCGCTATCGACCAGGTACTTGAGCGTGATCTGACGCCCGGCGATCTCGCTCACCGCGAGCTTGAGGTCGTCAAGCTCGGATAACTTGGCGGAGGGCACGACCTTGCGCCAGCGGCGACCGTTCTTGAGCACGAGTTCGAGCACGATCGACCACGCCTCGTCCTTGTTGCCGTTGTGCTCGACGGTGATAACGCCATCGAGGTCGGTCACGTTTTCGGCGCCATACATGACCTTGAGTGTTTGCGCCTTGATCTCTGCGAGCGTGAGCTTCGCAGACTCCACGCGCGAGGTCGTGGCGGAGTCCATGAGGTCGCCGTTCATATCCTTCAGCTCGTTGGCGTCGGTCTCCTCGGACTCGGTGTAGCCGTCCTCGGAGATGAAGCCGAGATTGAGGAAGGCTTCGGCGAGATTGGTCTTGATGTCTGTGGGGAGGGTGGTGCCGGTCGGAGCCACGAAGATGTATCCGCCCTTCACGCCCTTGGTGGACGAGACGTTCTTGGTCTCGTTTTTCTTGAAAAGTGCCATGTCGGCTCCTATTCGCAAATGGTTACGTTTACGTTGGTCTGGTATCGGCGCTGGCGGCTGTCTGGGTCGTCCCAGCGGTACGTGTCTCCGCACGTGGCCTCGAACACGCACTCCTCGTCCATGAGACTCGGCACTGCGTGCTCCACGGCTTCGGCGATCTCTGCGGCGCGTCTGCGGGTCTTCGCCCATGACTGCGCCACGAGCTGCACACGGTTGATGCAGCCGCTGCGGCTAGATCCGGTCTGCGACACCGATATGAACTCGCTGGGCCTGTCAGCTGGTACGTCGAGCACGGCCTCGATGCCGGTCTCGTCCATGAGCCGCTGCGCCACCATGCGCTCCACGTCCATCACTCACCGCCTCCGAACATGGATCTGAGGCGGTTGTGCTTGCGCTCGCTCGCATGGGCGTGCGGAGTCGCCGTGGTAACCACGAAGCCGTTTGCGAGCTTGCCCTTGAACTTGCGGACTATGTAGCCGGCACCCTCGCCGGGGTGCCGGGAGAAGGACGAGTTGCACGATGCCGCTGCGGCGTCTGCCTTCTTCTTAAGAAGCGTTTGCACCGCGCCTGAGTTCATAACCTCGGCATAGCCGCCGCGCTTCCAGCCCTTCCACTCGAACTTCACCTTGCACTTAGCCATCGGTGCGCCCCACTTCCACGGTGAGGTTCCAATCGCCTGGGGTGTTTTCCGGGTCGTAGCGCTGCGGGTCGCCTATGACGCGGTACTCGGTGCCTCGAACGTTCACGCGGCACCCCTTGAGCGATGCGGTGAAGCTCTTGGGGAAACACAGCGTGTAGGCGACCTCAGTGCCATCGGGGCGCGATGCGTCGAGTTCCGACGTGGCCCCCGGGCACACGACCACGCCCTCTATGGCGGTGTTCACGCTGCCGCGCTCGATAGGCTCGCCGAGCGAATCGAAGTCGACCACTGGTGTTGTGACCGTCACCGATTCGGTGTTTATGAGTCCCATTCGGCATCACTCCCAACCGGTTGGAGCGCCCCGATGCGCTGGTCGAGCAGCCCGAGGCGCTTCAGCTCCGTCTTTCCCAGGTACATTTCGCCGAGGGCAGACCCGTACGACACGCTGGCCGTGTAGCCGCCTGCGCCCTGGCTGTACTGCATGGCACCCGCCAGAGCTGCTGGCGCAGACAAGACCCTGTTGACCACGAGGCAGCACACCGCTGCGGCAGATCGGTCGAAGGCGGCTACCTTGCCGCGCTCGTAGTCGCCCACGTTTGATTCGTAAGCGCTCATGAGCAGGTCTGACGCGTCTGAGAGCAGGGTCGCGGCGCGTGCCTCGTCAGTCGGGTCGCCGTACCTCGCCCTATAGTCTTCGATGGTCGCTAGCGGCTCCATGCGCCTACTCCTCGCTGGCAGGCTCTTCGGCCTTGCCGGAGTCAACCGGCTTCGCGGCATCCTCGCCGGCCTTCTGCTCGGATGCCTCGGAGGTCGCGGCCATCATGCCAGCGTCGACGAGGCACTTGACCACCTTGGCGATGGTCGGGTTCGCACCAGGGTTTGCGGCCTGTTTGGAGATGCCGACAGGCTCGCCGTCGGCGGTCACGAAGCAGACGTGCTGCGGGAGGATCGGGGATGCCTTGGATGCGTCCTCGATGATGAACTTCTGCACAAGGTTCGCCATGGTTACCGCCCCCTAGGCCGTCTTCAGGATGGCGAAGGCCTTGGGGTCGAGAACCGCGTAGGCAAGGACTGCCTCGGTGCGGTACGCGACCTGGTTGTATCCCTTCAGGTCCTGACCGGTGTTGTCGGGGTCGCCGTACTCGATGATCTCGGAGGTCATGTCGCGCACCATGCCCCACTTGATGGTGGAGAAGTCGCCCATGATGCCCGCCACCTTCGGGTCGATCTTGCAGCGGCGACCGTTGACGGTGCCGGAGGTCGCGGCGGGGATGCCGTCGATGTTGCCGACGTTGAGGGACAGCGGGATCTCCGGGTAGAGGCGCTGGCCGGTGGCGGGAATGCGCAGCTTGCGGAGGTCTGCGGTGAACTTGCGGGAGAGCGCGAAACCGTTGATGTCGTAGTCGATAAGCGCGTCGGCCAGCGCGTCGATGTCGTCGACTGCGGATGCCGAGGCGGTTACGGCGTTGGCCCCTGCGGTGAGCGCGGTGTAGCCATCGAGCGCGGTGCCCGTCTTGGGGGACACGGCGTGGTAGACCACGTAGTCGAGCGCTCGGCCGATCGCGGCGGTCTGGTCGGCGATGATGTTGGTCACGATCTCAAGCTGGTTGTCCTCGTCGGCCCAGCGCAGCTCGTCGGAGACGCGTGTGGTCGTGACTACCTTCACGCGCTTTGCGACGATCGGCGTGGTGGAGACCTCGGAACCGCTCTTCTTCGCGCCCTCCGCAACTACCTCGGCCTCGGTTGTCGGGTTGAACACGATGTAGGTGGTGTCGGAGAACGTCTGCGGGGTGCTGGGGGACAGCGCCGCGATGGTGGAGGTGTCCTTTGCCTTGTTGATGATGGAGGTCACTACCTTGTGCGGGAGCTTGACCTTGCTGGTGTCGTTAGCCATTTCGGCTCCTTACTTGTCTCTAGTTGTTACCGAGGAGCTGGCGCGTGAAGTCGCGCAGCTCAGATTTGTCGCCGTCGCTCGGCTTCGGGAAGCTTCCTGGCTTCTCGACCTTGGGCGCGGGCGGCTTTTTGAACGCGGCGAGCATGTCGTCTGCCCACTTGGACATGCTTTCCTCGTCGTCGCCGACGATCAGGCTCGCCGGCACGCCCTTCTCCTGCGCGACCTTGGCCGCGATCTTCGACCGCTTCTCTTCCTTCTCCTTGTCGTCGAGCCTCTTCTTGAGGTCGGCGATCTGGTCTTCGGCGGTCTTGTTCGCGTTGTTGGCCTCCTCAAGCGCCGCTGCTGCGGTTCTGTTGGCCTTCGCCTTCTTCTCCCACTCGCGCGAGTGCTTCTTCTCGGCCTCGTACAGCGCCTTGTAGTCGACGGGCGGCTCCTGGTTGGCGCCATCTCCGCCTTCTGCTCCCGGCACTTGCGTGGGTTCGTTTGCTTCTGCCATGTCGCGTCCTTTCCCGTGCCGTGCGGCACGCCTGAGCTGCCGTGCGGCTGCTCAACGGTCATCAGTTGGGCCGTGCGGCCCGTCCGCGACAGTTTCTTATGAGCGTGAGATTCGGCATGAAAAAGGCCACCTGTAGGTGGCCCTTGCTGTTTTTTGCGGTTATAATCTGGTTAGCCAGCGGGTTGTTTGACTCACCTATAGAGACATGCAGCCGCTGGCTATTTCTTTATTCGCAGGAGTTTCCCATCGTGCCCGAGCATCCTGACCTCGCTGATGTGATAGCGGGCCATGTACTTGCTGATCCACTTTATCGCCTGCTCGTCCGTCACCTTTTCGTTCTCGCTCACGTCGACGACGGTGAGCTTCACGCCATTCTTGCCGGGTATTGACTTGATGTGAGACTTGAACGTGTTCTCAGACCCAGCTCCGTAGATCGTCTTGATTTCGATACCCGTTGATAAATCCGCTCGGCTAATCGTTGTCTTCCCATCGGAGTTCGGTGCTGTCAGATGCGATTCGTCTTCCCAGAACTCCGCCTTATAGCCAAGCGCGTTCAACTTCTCGGCGGTAATTCTTTCGCCGGGGTCTTTCTTCCAGCGCTTTAGCTTCTCGCCTTTCACGGCGGAGTCCGTAAACTCGATGCCGGAATGTTCTCCCGATGCGTACCACTTCGGATCGCGCAGTTCGATCTCCTCGACCATGCGCTTGTTCACGTACTTGTCGAAAGCCTTGCCGGCCTTGTTTCCGTGGGCCTTGATGTACGCCTCTCGCTCCGCGTCGGGCATGGCGTCCCATTCCGCCCACAGCCCGTTGCGACCGCCCAATGTGTCAAGGCACTCGTTGAACCTGTCGTACATGCCGTCGGGGTCGTAGCCCTTGACCTTTGATCCCTTGCCGAAGCTCGGCACGACGCGGCAGTCGCACTTTGGGTGCGAGTGGCTTGCGGCCTCCTTTGTCTTGTAGTTGAAGCCGAACGAGGAGAGCATGAGGCAGAAACCGCACGTCTCGCCAGACGGCACGCGTGCGTACCTCGGTTTCGCCGGGTCTTTGGAGACGTTGTGCGCCACGCACATGTTCGCGGCCTTGCGGATCTCTGCGTCGAGGCGGCGAACGCACGCGGCAACGAACATGTCGGTGGCTCCCTGCTTCACCACGCTTGCCATGAACGCCTTCACCGAGCCGTACGTCGCCTGGGGGTCGCGCAGCGACTCGGCGACGGCGGCGTACTTTCCGGGCGCTTCCTGCGCCTTGCGCACGGCGTCGTAGAACTCGGCGGCGCGGCCAGCCGCAACGGTGTCGGCGTAGTAGCCGCAAGCCGTCTCGATCACCTCGTAGGCCGCCTCTCGCAGCGCCGCTATGTCGCCGTTCCCGCTCGCCTCCCAGTCGGCCACCAAGCGGGTGAGCGCGTCGCCGGCTTGGCGCTGCGCCATTCCAGATAGCGCGTTGATCTCGTCCGTAAGCTCGTTAAGCAGGCTGCGAGGTATCTCCGCCATCCTCGCCCTCCTTCGGCTCGAACAGCGAGGCCACGGCAGCGCTCGCCTGTGCCTTCTTGTTGTCGCTGTTGATGCGCTGGATCTGCTCGTCTGTGTAGTCGAGCATTTCGAGCATCACGTCGGAGTTGGCGAGCTTCGGCAGACCCTGCAACTGCTTCAATGCGGCGTCGGACAGGCTCACGATTGACGGGTAGGCCGGGGACATGAAGCGCGGGTTGAGGTTGTAGCCGGCATCGCGCTCGGTCTCGTAATCCGTGCCGTTCGCCACAGCGAGCGCCATGTAGGCCACGTTGCGCAAAGCGTTGCCATTCTCGCGGTTGAGGTTCTTCGCATCGATCACGAGCGGTTCGAGCGATGCAGCGATGGCATCCGAAGAGGATGGGTTGTCGTTGCTCACGCCGAAGAAAGACACCGGAACATTGGTGACCGCCGACATTTGGCATGCTAGCTGGCGCAGGTACTCGGTGAGCGGCGCCATCTGCAACTGGGCCGACTGCCACACGGTCGGCGAGTCTCCGTCAGGGTCTTTGGTGATCTCGTTGACCGCCCCCATCGACGCGTCGTACTTGTTCTGCCCGTTGATCATCTTCTTGTATGTGCCGAGCAGCCAGGTCTGCGGCAGCGTCGCGGCCTCAGACGCCACCTCCATGCGGGCGCGTTGGCGTATGGCGTCGTCTGTGATGCTCATGACCGAACGGCTGATGCGCGAGGAGCCGAACGGTCGCTCAAGCGTGGCATCGTAGGGCATAGGCTCCATGAGACAGCGACCCATGCCATGCTCCATGTAGTCGGCCACCCAGTGGCCGCTGCCGCGCGTAAGCACCACCAGCGCGTCTTCTGTGAGCAGGTGCACGACGGTCGGCACGCGCTCGGTGTCACCTGGCATCTTCTTCGACTCGGCCACAACGAGACCGGCCTTGATGCGCTTCTGCGCGTCATCCCAGATTGCCGCCGCTGCGGTTGCCGGGTACGCGGAGATGATTGGCTTTTCCGCCGTCCGTGACAGTCCAGAAGCCGCAGCAGTGCTTCAGCTCACCGATAAGGTTCTTGCGGTAGAGAGCTTCGAGCTGGTTGTCGGCACATATGTCGCGCAGCCGCATGGTAACGGCATCGTCGTCGGCAGTGAAGCCGTTGAACACCGAGCGATCTGCCAGGGCGTGCACCGCCTTCTTGGGCCAGTCAACGCGCGGGTTGATCTTCTTGGCGAGGGCTTTCGGCATGGCGATGCCTAGGTCTTTGACGCCGACGTGTCCGAGGTAGTAGTCCTCCCGCAACATGTTGCGGGATCGGTGGGTGCGCCACGTGTCCATAAGCTCGCGCACGAGCGCCTTGTCCTCGTGTCGCAGGCCTTCCGCCGCCGCGACCTGTCCGGCCAGTTCCATGTTCACTGCTGCCATCAGAAGCTTGCCTCCTGTTTACGTCTCGGGTCTCTCTTGGTTGTCCTCGCCGCCCATAGGGCCAGCGATGCGCTCTCGATCGGCGCTGACGAAGAGTCGGGGCCGTCGCCGAAGCCCCAGCCGTCGCGCCCGATGTCGCGCTTGATCGACTTCGTTGCGGAATCGTCCAACGCGGGCGATTCGATGTGGCTCGTCGTCCCGGCGTTGACCTCGTCGGCCAGCATCGTCGCGGCGGCCTGCACGATCGCGGTGCTGCCCATGACGATCGCCGACTTCGGCATCCTGCCGTCCAGAAGTCGCTGCTTCAGCGCGTCCGCTCCGCTCTTTCCGTCGATGCAGACGCACGCGATCTCCTCGCGGTTGCGCAGCAGCATGTCGGATATGCCGACAGTGCCGCCCTCAGCGCCCATGAGGTCGTAAAGCTCGACGTAGGAGCCGGCACCGCGCTCTGCCTTCGCCCAGGACACGGCAACGCGCGACCCGTCGGGCGAGAACTTCACGCCGAACGCGAGCTTGCCTTCCTGCATCGGCCCCGCCGCCTCGCACGCCTTCCACTTGGCGCTCGAAAGCGCGTATGAGTCGGCTCCTCCGATTGGGCTCCACCAGCCAAGGCGCTCACGCGCGAAGACGTCGGGCTGCATCTGCTCGGACTCGCCGCGTACGGCCTCTATGTCGAGGATTGTGCCGAGAGACGGGTTGTACTCGAACCATCGCGACTCGTCGTGCACGTCGCCGATCTCTGTAGCGCCCCACTCGATCCATCCCATCTCAGACCTGCCGTTGTGAACGTCCTCGTGGAGGTCGCGGAACACCGTGCCAACGTTGTCGGGGCCTGGCGGCGTGCCCAGGTAGATCGTCTGCGGGTTGTGCTTCGACCCTGCCGAGATGGCGGGCAGAGAAGCCGCCTGCTGCTTGGCCGTAAGCTCCTGTGCTTCGTCGTAAATGAGCACGTCGTAGGTCTTGCCTCGCGCCAGCGAGTCGGTGCGCGTGGTGAAGCGGATAAGGCCGCCGTTCTTGAGCTTGATGGCCTGCTGGCCGTTGGTCTTGCGCACGGCGAGCAGCAGGGCGTTAAGCTCAGGCTCGTCCTCGTCCTCGAATGGCCTTGAAAGCTCCTGGAACATCTGGTCTGAGGTGTCGCCGTGCTGGCATGTGTACAGAATCTTCTCGCCGTTGAGGGCGCCGTGGAAGCAGCGGGCGCGAACGTCCCAGCTCTTGCCGTTCTGTCGCGGGATGGATATGCCGATCGAGCGCAGCAGATACTTGTCGCGTCCATCGCGGGCGAGCATGGCGTCGAGCAGGTGCGGCTGCCACGGCGGGTCGCCGAAGGACGCGGAGGCCAGTTCTGCCGCCATGGGGCCGTCCCCGTCGAGCCTTTCCGGGATGTTCGCCTCGTATGTCGGGGTCTGCCTCGCCTGCATCACGCGCCTGCCGCCTTGGCACGCGCCTTGCGATCATCGAACATGAGCGTGAGCAGCTTGCCGTGGGCGCTCGCGGGTCGCGCCTGCTGCACCGTGACGTTGCGGGCCGACTTGGACAGGCCGAGCTGGTCCGACAGCGCCCTGATCTCGGTGCTGGCCTCCTTCAGCACGGTCAGCGCCGGATTCTTGCGCATCATCTTGAGCCGCTTGCCGCCCTTGCCCCTGATCGGCTTGTATGCGGTGGCGTCGAGTATTTCGATCTCGTTGCCCTCGAGGGCCATGGCCTCGCGTGCCTGGTTCGCCACGGCGTGCCAGTAGCAGAGCAGCGCCAGCGTCGGCGCATCCTCCTGCGCGAACGTGCGCCTCGCGGTCAGCTGCTCCCAGATGGCGGCTTGCACGGGGTCGCTAGCCACTTCCGGCGGCATCTCGATGTTCTCGGCCATGATTCCCTCCTTCTTCGCGGGGAATCGTAATGGCGGCGTGAGATAGCGAAATCGTTCGGAACGGGCGGGGGGAAATCGGCCCTAGGCGGCCGGAGTGGCCTTCCGACCCGGGGGAGGGGCGACCGCCCCGCCTCTTTTCGGCGGCTTCGGCGCTTGGGGCCAAAAGAAAGGGCGCGACCGCCGAAACGACCGCGCCCCTATTGGTGCATTGCTATGTTTTCCCTCAGAACAGCCGCGTGCGGCGTATCTGGTACTGCTTGGCGTCGCCCGGCATCCTGTTGCCGCGCCGCTGGTTGCAAATCCTGTGGGCTGCATCCACGTTGGAGTAGTCCAGCGGGCTGCCTCCCCTCGACACGGGCAGCAGCTCGTCCACCTCGAAGCTCCACGGGTCGCCGCTCGGCAGGCTGTAGTCTATCGGCTGGCCGCATATGTGGCACGGCCTTCCCTCTGCCCTCAGCCTCGCTCTCAGCTTGCGCCTTGCGTTGCCGTTGCGGTTGCGCGGGTTGCCGCTCATGCCAGCATCGCCGCTATCCCGCCGATGCACCACACGATGCCGTAGCACACGAGCAGCACCAGGAAGAGCATCACGAGCATGGACACGACAGCGCCGGCTGCATCCATTAACTTCTTGTATCCCATGTCATCCTCCAATGATCATGCGGGCCAGCGATACCGCCGCCCACAGCGTCAATCCGTCTATTAGCAGGGATGCCGCTATTATGAGCAGGCATCCCCGGTTGCATCCCGGGCGGCTCATTCGTCCCACCTTATCGTTCCGTCGTCGTATTCGGCATGCAGCCACGCCGCGTACTCCTCGAAGGACGCGAACTCGCCGACGCGGCGCGAGTGCTTCGCGCACCTCGTGTGCGGGTCGACCTCGTCCACGACTATGAGCAGCGGCCACGTCATCATGCGCACACCCATGCGCATGGCGGCCTCGGGCGAACCGAAGTAGCGTTCCCAGTTTGTCAATCTGCCACCTCCTACCCGCAGGCGAGCAGGGCCAGAACCACCAGCCCCGCCGCCAGCATGCGGATCACATAGAACTCAAGGGCCAGCACCGCCAGCAGCAGCGCCACGGCCAAGGCGGCTGGGGCTTGAAGTGCTCGCAAGCGATCTCGCCCCCATCCCTCAGATGGTCGAGCGCCCAGTCGACGGCCTTGTTTGCCGCGTCGGCCATCGTCGCGCCCGCAAGCTCCTCGTTGGCTATAGCCGCCTCAAGCTCAAGGCCGCACACGCCGTTGTCGCCGTCGGCGGGCTTGAACCACCTGCACTCGCAGCACAGCTCCGGCTCCTCCTGGTTCCACGGCGCGTTCGGGTCTCCATCGAAGCAGCCGGGCGGCAGGTTCCGCCCGCTGCCCGGCTCGTAGTAGGCCATGCTCACGAGGCATCACCACGGCACGGTAGGTCGTACCCGATGAGCTCAAGGTCGTAGGCCACAGCTGCGGCGCGCTCGACCTTGCAGCCCCGTGCGTTCTCCCAGCCATCGCATAGGTACACGGCGTCGCACTCGGCCATCTTGCCAAGGCTTTGGCTCAGGTAGTACAGCGGCACGTTCACCACCTTGGGCGGCACCGCGAGGCCGTCCTTGAAGTACGTGTCCACGACCTCGTATCCGCGCCGCTCAAGCTCTGCGACCGCCTTCGCGCGGGCCTCAAGTATCTGCTCCTCGCCAAGCCCGTTCATGGGCTGGACGATCATCGCCTTCTTCATTTCTGCTCCTCTCGCACGTTGCTATAGTCGATTTCGTCGCGGCACTTTTCGCAGACCTCGCCGACACGCTTCTTGTTGTCCTTCCAAAATTCGCGCGGGTAGCACGTGAAAAACGGGTTGCAGTGCGTTTTGCCGCACCTCGCGCACGTCCATTTATACGGGTCGCAGCTCATGCGATCTCACCCGCCTCGGCCATGGCGATTCTCTCGCCGATCCACCGCATCACGGGGACGGCCATGCTGTTGCCAATCGCCTTGTATCGCGGGCCGTCCGGGCACTCCTCTGCGGGCTTGCCGCGATAGGGTATCTTCGTCCAATCGTCGGGGAATCCCTGAAGGCGCTCGCACTCGCGCGGCGTGAGCCTTCGCACAACCATGCCTCCTCCTTCCTCGCTGAAAAGCGTCTGAGTGTTGCTGGTAGAGAGGGTGAGCGACACTTCGTCGCTCACCAGCGCTCCTTTGCCCCCCCCGCGCATCCGCAGCGGACGAGCAGCGTGCAGGCGCTCACGGGCACACCGACGGCGCGTCGCCGCCAACCTTGAGCATGCCAACCATGTCGTATCCGATCGCCGTGTTGGCGTTGAGGTCGGCCATCGTTATCGGCTCGTCGATGGGGTAGACGGCGGGGTTGTGCCAATCGGCGGTGAGCGTGGGAGACTGCTCAGGCTCCGCGCCTATTCCACCTGCACCTGTTCCCTGATGCCACTTGAAGCCTGCGCTGCGAGGGCTTCTTCCAGCTTCTGCGGCAAGGCTCGCCCTCTTTTCCGCGCTCGATTCAAGATTCCCTCGCATGCTCTCCGGCTCAATGAGTACGCCGATGGGGGGGGCAGGCTCCAAGATGTCCGACAAGAAAGAGACGGCGGCGTCTTTGGGCCACTCCGAAGAACTGCGCATCGAGTATGCGCCACGCCAGGCCGTACCCGAGCTTGTCCATTTCGGACAGGAGCTGTCGGAAAGCCTCCCCATTCTCGCTTGAGAGCGCTCCCGGGACGTTTTCCCAAAGAAACCATCGAGGACGTATCTCACGTACCGCCCGAATGTACTCGAACATGAGCCCTGACTCACCTTGCAACCCCTCCCGTTTGCCCGCGATCGAGAAGGACTGGCACGGGCTTCCGCCAACCACCAGATCCACCTTGCCGCGGTACTTCTTCCAGTTCATCTTGGTAACGTCGCCGATATTCGGCACCTCGGGGTACCGCTCGGCCAAAACGGCGCTGGGGAACTCGTCGAACTCGGCGAAGCACACAGGCTCCCAACCAAGCGGTTCCCACGCCGCTGTCGCGGCCTCTATGCCGCTGAAAAGCGAGACGTACTTCATTGATGCGCCCCCAATGCTTGCTCGACGAGCATGAAGAAGCGGCGCTCGGCGCTGTCCGACGGGTTGCGCTTGCGCATGTCGGCAATCTTCAGCAGCTCGTCTTCCTCGTAATAGGTGGCGTCCCAATCGACCTCGGGCCAGTCGTAGCAGGAGCAGTGCCAGCCCTCCAGCAAGATATAGCCTTTGTCGTAATAGTCGTTGATTCCATCGCCGGCGTAGATCAACATGTAGCGCTCTTCGCTGTAATCAGGCTCGCTTTGAGCCGCGCAGATGATGCGCCACGGCTCGATAATTTTCGGCGCCTCGATGGTCTTCATGACTCGTCACCGTCCTCGGCCTTCGGCGGTTTCTGCTCAAATCGACACCACCTGGTTCCGCGCACGTCTATTGCAACGAAATTGTCGTAGCGCTCGCAGCACGTGCGCTCCACGTGGTCGAGGTATGCCCCACTGTCGCACAAGATGGTCACGCTGTTGAAGGCCTTGAAGCGCGAGTGCACGCATTGGGTGCACGGCGGTGTCATGGCCTTCCTGATCTCCCTGATCGGGTTTTTGAGCTTCATCGTAGGTGCCTCGTTCCTCTTCGCTTGCTCATCGCTGCGCCTCATCTTCGATGCCCGCGAGCTTCTTGGCGCGGTCGAGCATGTGCACGCGCATGTTGTAATCGCATTCTTCGAGACGATATTTCTCGCAATAATCGCGGCAGCCGAGATTCACGTCCTCTTCCAGCTTCTCCCAGCTGTCGGGCTTCAGTTCGCCCGCTCGCTCGTCCCACATGCGTATAGCCATCTCTTCGTCCGGAGCGATGCTTCCCCTGGCCTTGCAGCGTGCGCATACGACGGCGTGCTCGGCTTCCTTATAGCGCACGTTCCCGCTTCCGCAGAACGGGCACGGCTTCAGCTCGGTTGTTTTGGCGCTCATTCGCCCACCGCCTTCCTGATTCGCGCAGCCCAGTCGGTCACGCCGTCCACGTCGGCTGCGTCGCACTCGTCGGCGACCCTCAAAAGCTCGTCGAGGTCAACCTTCCTCTTCGGCATCAAGCCCCATCCGTATTCCGTGCCACTCTCCGTTTCGATTGCGTACGGTGTCAGTGCGCAATCGGCCAGTTCGATGATGTAACAGCTCATTTCACCACCCCCGCAAGGCATCCAGGGAACGTGCCCGTCAGGTCGATGCACGTGCCGTCATCGTCGACGGCGAAGCACTGGTAGCTGTCCTCGGTCATGGCCTCGACCTGCTTCAGCGCGTCCTCGCGCGTCTCGGCCTCGCCGATCTTGATACCAGCCCTGTAGGCACCGGCGTAGCTCTGGCAAAGCGAGCGCTCGTAAATGCGTATCATTCCTGCTCCGCCTTCCACTCGTTGACCAGATCGTCGTACTCCTCTCGGAACTCAGACTCGAAGTAGGCGATGAACTCGCTCTTGGTCATGCCGCAGCGCAGGCTTGAGTAGCCGACGTGCTCGATGCACCAGTCAGAGAACGGAATGAGCTTGCCGCCGTCGTCCACGCTCGTGCGTTAGCCGCTGCCGTCGCGGTAGAGCTTACGGCGGCCCTCCTTGCGGATGGCCTGCTCGACCTTCGAGGCATCGCGCTCGCCGCGCTCCATGAGCTTGCCGCGCAGCTCCTCTGCCTCGTCCTGCGCCTGCTCAAGCTTGCCGCGCAGCCAATCGCGCTCCGCCCGCGCCTGCTCCAGCTGATCGAGCACGTACTGCTCGCATGTCTTGATCTCCATGGGTTACATCCCTTCACGTATCATCTCGTTGCCGTCACGGTCTGTGATCAGCCAATATCCGTATTCGTAAAGCCCGGGGTCGTGCGGCTCGTAGACCTGCAACAGCTGGCCAGTCCACCAGGCCTCCTCGTAGACCGGATGTCGCCAGCGCCACTCGGCCTTGAGCCGCGCCCCGCCGTGGAACTTGTCGTGGCACCCGGTCGTCCCGCTGCCGCAGAGGCAGAACAGCGGGCTTCGCAAGTCCCAGGCGCCGCACGGCGTGACCAAGCGGAACGTCTCGCCCCAAGACCGGTGCGCCACGTGGTGCACGCTTCCTGCGCGCCTGCCGCAGACGCAGCACCGGGGCGAAAGCGCCTCGTAGACCTTTCCGTGGGTGTAGTGCGCCCCCAGGTGAGGCTTGCCGTAAAGCTCGGCTCGCTCCTTGGGGTAGCCGCGAAGCACCCCCGCATCGAGGATCATTGCAGCCTCCCGTCCGGGCCATCGAAGTGCACGACCCTGGCGCCGCCCCTCAGCCGCGATACTATTGCCTTCGCGGTGTCGGGGTCTCCCTGCTCGGCAAGCCTGCGCACGAGGTCGCTCGGCTTGTACTGTGTGGTCACCAGCGTGGGAAGCATCGCCGAGTAGCGCTGGTCGATCAGGCTGAACAGGCTGTCGAGCACGAAGCCCGTCGGCCTGCGCTTGCCCAGGTCGTCCACGATCAGGTAGCGCACCTCGGCGTAGCGCTTGAGCGGGTCGCCGCCGTCGTGGAAGCTGCGCTGAATCTCGTCGAGGATGCGGTACATCGGCGCCATGAGCACCGACCGCTTGCCGCCGGCCAGGCGCTTCGCCACGGCTGCGGCGCAGGTGGTCTTGTGAGTTCCGACGTCTCCCCAGAGGTACACCCACTGGCCGCGCTTCATGCACTCGGCGATCTCCGCAGCCAACGGGTGGTCGAGGCTCATGTAGCGATCGGGCACGCCCGCCCGCTTCCAGTCGTGCATGGCTCTGTCGAGCGCAGCCTTGCGAGCCGCCTCGGCCTCGGCCTGGCGCTCCTTCTCGCGCTCGGCCTCGGCGCCTGCGCAGCCGCACTGCTCGTAGCCGCAGAACAGCGTCCGCCCAGCGAGCCGCGTGGTGCGGGCCTTGAGGGTCGCGCCGCAGTGCGGGCACTCAGTCGTAGGCCGAAAATCCATCGTCTGGCACCTCCTTTGCCATGCCGTTTTTTGGCTTCGAGGTACGCACCCAGTTGCGCACGGAGGCCTTCCAATCCTTCATTCGCGATTTGCCGACCATCCAGCCCTTCTGGGCGTAGAAGTCGACGAACCGCTCTGGGTCGAAGTCGGTCGAGGCGAGGTCGATGCCCTTGGACGCCGCATAGGCGGCTGCGTACTCGGCTACCTCTTCGGGAGAGGGGGCGCGGAAACGCGCCGCACTCGCTTTTCCCTCTTCCTTAATTCCTCTTCCTACTTCCTCTTCCTCTTCGCTTGGCCGTTTGCTTTCGGCTTTGCTTGCCAGCTCGCTTGACGTTTTGCTTCCGCTTTTGCTTTGCGGTTTGC
Source organism: uncultured Collinsella sp. (assembly GCA_905204415.1). GTDB lineage: Bacteria > Actinomycetota > Coriobacteriia > Coriobacteriales > Coriobacteriaceae > Collinsella. Next base: position 23,077 of record CAJKZP010000003.1, read on the forward strand.
TTCCCGTTTTGCTTGGCCGTTTGCTTTCGGCTTTGCTTGCGTCGTTGCTTGACGATTTGCCGCCGTTGCCTCCCGCCACGATGCGCGAGCGGGAGGTTTCCATGACGGGCCGTATGGCCGTTAGCACCGCTTCCTGGGTGTCGGTGCGCGGCTCGGGTTCCTCGCCCGTGCGCAGGTATCGGACGATCATGCCTATAAGCTCGTCGCCCTCCCTGCGGTTGCGAAGCCTAAGCGGCCCGTCGATGAGCGAGTCCAGGACTTGCACGCCGCCATCACCCCTAAAACGGGATGTCGCCGTCGTACAGGCTTTCCTGGGCGGGCGGCATGGGTGCTTGCTGGGGTGCCGCCTGCGGGGCTGGCTGCGGCGCGTACTGCTGCTGGTAGCCCTGCGGCGCTTGCTGGCCCTGCTTCTGGCTCATGAGCTCGATCTCGTCCACGATCACCTCAAGCTTGGATCGGCGCTGGCCGTCCTTGTCCCAGCTCGAATAGCGCAGCTTGCCCTCGATGGCCACCTTCATGCCCTTGTGCAGGATGCGGCCCATGCTCTCGGCACGGTTGCCGAACATCGTGCAGTCCACGAAGTTCGGGTAGTCCTCCCACTCGCCGGTTTGCTGGTTGCGGCGGCGGTCGTTGACCGCCACGCCGAAGCCAAGAACCTGCATTCCGCCCTGGGTAGCCCGCAGCTCGGGGTCGCGCGTGAGGTTCCCGCTGATGTTCACTCGGTTGATCGACATTTAGTAACTCCCTTCGCCCGTCCCGTTGGACCAGGTGCGCTTTATGTCCTCGTCGACGGTTCGGATCTTGAGCTTGTACACGTTTATCGCCTCTTGGCTCGCCTTGTAGAGCGCTTCGGAGCAGTCCCTGCGCTGCTTCAGCTCGGCTATGTCCTCCCGGCCTCGGCAGAGGTCGCTTATCACCGTCACGGGCGTTCCCTTGGATCGCTCCTCAAGGATCGCGACGCGCAGCGCCTTGCGGTACTCGGCCTCGTTCTCGGCGTACTGGCTTCCGCTGTTGCGCAGCGCCTGAAGCTCGTCCATGAGCCTGTCGAAGAGCTGCATGCGCTCGGCGTAGAGGCCTACACGCCCTGCCACGTGGGGGACGGGCAGCACCCTGGGTTGGCCTTGAACTGCTCGTACTGCTGACGGCTCTCGAAGACGTAGGAGGTGCCGCAGCTCTTGCACTTGGCGATGAACTGGCCGAACTCGGGCGGCTCCTTCTCGGCGGGCTTCTCGGTTCCCATGAGCGTGTCGGGGTCTGAGGTGCCGTCGATGTCGAACGCGCCGCAGAGCGCGTACTTTCGCGCGTAGCTGGATGCGCTGCCCGTGACCTGCGCCTCGTTCATGCCCTTCTGGCTCAAAGGCTCTCGGGCGTAGGCCGTCACGTCCATGGGATCGCCGTGGCCGTCCTCGAAGAACAGGCGGCACGTGGCCTCGACGTAGTAGCGCTCGCCGATCTGCATGATGCTGTCGTTGAGCGTGAAGGCTATGCCCGCATCCTTGCACGGCTCCTTGAGCGCCGCCACGATGTCCTCCATCGAGCGGTAGTAGAAGTTGCCGTGGGCGTTGTAGCGTGCCTTGGGCACCACCACGGATCGCTGCACCTGGGCCACGGCCTCGGCCAGCGTCATGTGCTTGTCTTCTGCCATCGTCTACTCCATCCTCGCTGCCACCTGGGCTGGCGTGCCCCGGCGGATGCTTCCGGTGATTCCCTGCGCCTTGAGCAGGGATGCGAGCGCCTGCATCTGCGATCGCGTGGCGCTCGGCACCTCGACCGTCCACGCCTCCAAGGGCTCCGCGACCGGTGCTGGCATGGGCGCCGGCATGGGGGCGGGCATTGGCGCTGGCGCGGGCATCGGCTCAGGCTCGGGGATCTCGATCGGCTCAGGCTCTGGTTCCGGCATCGGTTCCGGTTCTGGCTCTGGCGCCATGGCCGCCTTCAGCTCGGCGATGCGCTGGTCCTCCTCGTCGGCCAAACGCGCTGCGTTCAAGGCGGCTCCGAGGTCGAGCGTGCGGAAGAACTCGCGCTCCGCGTCGGCGTAGTGCGGCATCGCCTCCTGCTGGGCCTTGAGCGTTTCCCAGTCTCGGGCCACGTCGGATACCTTTGCCTCAAGCGCCTGCTGCGCCTTGATCTCGCCGAAGGTCTTGTTGAGCCACTGCGGCTCATGCAGGCGCTCGTAGGGGACGACCGGCGCGAGCAGCCCCGCGAACTCCTCGTAGTGCTGCTGTAGGCGTGAGTAGAGCGCGTCCTTGCGCGTCTGCTCGGCCTCGTCGAGCTGCGCCTTGATGGCGTCGGTTGACTCGTCGATGATGGCCGTGATCTGCTTGCAGCGCCTCTCGAATGCGTCGAGCGGCTTGTTGTACTCGCGCTTCACGGCCTTGCGGCGCTCGTCGATCTCCTTCTTGATGCCGTTGAGGTAGCTGCGGTCGTGCTTGGCCTCCTTGATGGCCTGGGCGCTCGTGAGGTCGTAGGTGGCGCCCTCGTAGTCGGCGACGACCTTCTTCACGTGGGCCTCCAACGCGTCCATGTTCGAAGCGATGGTGGCCTCGGTGTACGTGACCTCAAGCGTGGTGGCCTCGGTTTCGATGACCTCGGCCTCGACCTGCTGCGGTTCGGTTTCCTTAGCCATAGATCTTGCCCGTCTCGTCGTCGAAGTCCATGGCCTGCTGCTGCTCGGCCACGGTGAGCAAAACCGTCTTGCCGCTCTGCTTGATGATGCGGAAGGCATCGGCGTTGTCGGTCAGGATCTCGAATTGCAGGGTCGCAACGCTGCCCTTCACGGTGGCCTGCTTGAACTGCGCCTGGATGGTCGCTTCGTTGATCATGTCGTTACCTCCTATTTGATGCCGAGAACGGCGGCAAGGAACGCGCGACCGAACTCGAGCTCTTCCTCGCTGACGGGCTTGATCTTGTCGGCGATGAACTCGCGGCTCTTGGCGACGCACTTATCGTCGATTCTGGAAAGCCCGGCCTCGCAAAGCGCGATCATCACGTGGTAGGCGTTTGCCGCCGTCTCGCCGTCGTTGTTGTCAGGATGCGTGGCGTCGAACATGAGGTTGTTCGCGATGCAGGCGGCGTGGTCGAGCACTGCTTTGTGGAACTTGGTCCCGTGGAAGTCCTCAAAGCCGTTCTCTTCGAAGTATTTGGCGTTCATTTCTTCTCCTTCACGTACTCCTCGACGAAGTACTCGATGTAGATGTCTATGCGCGGCTGTGTGCCGTATGGGCTTCTTGGCCGCTTGGTGACGGCTCCCGTATCGACCTGCGAATCGTCCTTGAAGGCGATCCCGTTGAGCGCGTCGCAGGCGAGCTTGCCCAGGTTGTCCCAGTCGGGCTTGCCGAGGTCGGCGCGGCCCTCCCAGTACTTGGGGTTGCTCTTCGCGAGCGGTCGGGTGGTCGAGATTCGCATCACGACCGGGCCGTCGTGGTCGGCGAATGTCTCGCCGTATGCCGCGCGGAACGCGTCCTTGATGGCCTTCTCGGCCTTGAGCGTCTTGGTCGGCGTGTAGGTGCGGTGGTTGCGGTAGTCAGTCATAGGGCGTTGCTTGCCCACAAGCTGGGCGGGGTGCATGGTGATGTGCGCCGTGGCCGCAAGGGTGCGCTGCCAGCTCATTCGGAAAACCCATCGCTCTGGCTGCGGTGCTTGTTGAAGGCTCCGCGCAGCTCCGGGTATCGCGCCTCCATGATTCGAGCAAGGGCGGGGGCTATGCCGTTCTTGCAGCCAACGTGCAGCTCGTTGCGCACCATGTTCACCAGGTAGTTGATCGACACGTAGCCCTTCTCCTTGAGGCGGCGGGCGTTGGAAAGCATGAACTGCCACGCCTCGGGGTTGGCCTCGATCCACTTCTTGGCCTCGGCAACGTCCTGCTCGCCAGCCATGCCCAGGCCGAAGATCTCAAGCTGGTTGCTCTGGGGCTTGGGGCGGTATATCTCGTCGTTACGCATTGAGCACCGCCATGCTGCCCACGGCTCGCTGGGCGTCGGCAACGGCCTGGTCCATCGTGGGGATAACCCAGAGCCAGAGCACGGCGAGGAAGATCATGAGGGCCGCGAGGAAGCCGACCATGACGCCCGCCTTGAACTGCGAGCGCTCAAGCTGCTCCTGCGCCGTCGGGCGCTTGCCCTCGAATGGTATGATGGTCGCAGCCTCTTTCGAGGCGGCTACGTAGCGGGTGCCCGAAGTGTGGTAGCGGGGGGCGCTCGCTTTCTTTTTTGTCTGCATTTCCGTTCTCCTTTCGGTGTTTTCGCAGGTCATTGCTAGGGCGCTCTTTAGGGCCTCTTTTTTGCCGCCTTTTTCGCCCTGCTCTTCTGGCTGTAGTAGCGCTGGCGTTGCCTGTCATTCCTCTTCTCCCTGATCGCCTCCTCCTTCATCGCGTTGGCCTGTTCGGCGAGGTCTGCCATGTGAAGCTCCTTCGTGCACTCGATGCACCAGCCGTTGACCCTGTTGAGCGGTCGGAACGTCCATTGGCCGCAGCGGGGGCACTGCCTGCGCTTGCGGAGTGAGAGTCCGCACTTCCGCGCCATATGCTTCACTGAGTCGATGGAGCGCCCGAGGTCCTTGGCTACCTGCTTGGCGCCGTCTCCGGCGTGCCCTTCGAGGTATCTGAGTTCACGTGTAGACCACTGCTTCACGCCTTCGCTTCTCCCTTCTGCTGGCGTTCCCACTCGCGGTATGCCTGACGGATCGTCGAGCACATGCCGTCAAAGGCAACTTCGCGGGCGCTCTTGGGCTTCTCTTCCTTCTGTTTGGCCTCTTCGGCTGACATTTAGACCGCTACGCCTTTTGACGTGCGCTCCTCGACTAACCCGGCGAGGTAGTCAACAGAGCATCCGTAGAGCTTTGCCAAGTTGATTGCGTCTGGAACCAGTAGCGGTGAACTCTCGCCACGCTCCCACTTGCCGATAACGTATTCGGAGCGGTGGATCTTTTCACCGACTTCTTCTCTGGTCAGGCCTGCCCGCTTACGCTCGGACACAAGATTGTTGAGCATTGTTTCCTCCTTTGCACTAGTTTCTTGTGCCTGAATGGCACTATATACAAGAATCTTGTATCTATAAACCCTAAAAGTTTGCTATTCGTACAAGTTTCTTGTATGCTTCAACTATCCTAAGTTAGGGGTGAGATATGAGCCTTAAAGACCTACGGCAGCGTTCAGGGCTGACCCAGAAAGAAGCTGCTAGCGTGTTCGGCCTTAAATACCGCACGTACCAAAACTACGAGCTTGGAAATACAAGTCCTGATATGGATACTGCGGCAGAGTTCGCCCGGTATTTCAAATGCACAATTGGTGAACTGTTCGATCTCGAAGAGGGCGATGGCGAACAGATGGGAAGCGCCGAGCGCGAATTACTAACGCTCTTTAACGCCATGAATAAAGAGGGCCGCAAGGCATTACTTGCGGCAGCAAACGGAATCGCCGAGGCTTTCCCGGCGACAAGGAAGGAGTAGCCGTGGCATTGAAAGATATGATGAAGGACATGGCAAATGCAGCTGTGTCGCAGGCGCAGAGCGCTGTACAAGATGCAATCGACCGTGACCAGCAAACCATAATTGGTCAAGGCACTAGTGGCGTTGTGCAGGGTGTGATGGGGCACTACTCTGAGCTTTCAGCCGAATCCGCTCAGCAGCAATATGGCATGTATCTCATGCGTGGAGAGTCGTTCACGCGCTGCTTTGCGCTCGTGCGTGACAAGATGCTGTTCACGGACCGCAGAATCGTATTCATCGACCACCAGGGCATGACTGGTGCCAAGGCGGCGGTCGTGTCCATCGACCTCCAAAGCATCGTCGGGGTGCGCCTTGAGACGGCCGGTATGGGCTTCGACCACGCCGAGCTGTCGTTTGCGTACATCACAAGCCCGTACTACAAGGTCCAAGGCGTGCAGACGGAGACCAAGACGCTTGAGTTCCCGAAGGGCTTCGACGTCCAGGGTCTCTACTCGCTGCTCTCGGAGCTCGCATACGAGAACGTGCGCCGCATCAACGCATAGAAAAGAAGAAGCCCCACGGGGTCATAGCGCTGCAACGCTGCCCGCGAGGCTTTCCTAAAGAACCTCTGAAAGGAGGCCGTTTCCAATTATGCCAAAAACTGCGGTGATATACGCCCGCTTTTCGTGCAACAAGCAGCGCGAGGCCTCCATCGACGACCAGCTGCGCATCTGCCGCCAGTGGTGCCAGCGCGAGAAGTACGCCATCGTGGCGGAATACTGCGACTATGCCATAAGCGGTCGTACCGATGACCGCCCCGAGTTCCAGCGCATGGTAGCCAACGCGGGCGAGAGCGACATAGTGCTTGTGTACATGATGGATCGCTTCAGCCGTGGGGAGTACGACGCGCCCATATACAAGCGCGAGCTTGCCCAGCACGGCGTGAAGCTCGTCTCGGCGCTTGAACAGATACCAGACAGCCCGGAAGGCATCATCTACGAGAAGCTGCTCGAAGGCCTCGCCGCGTGCGAGTCGAAGAAGACCGCGATCCGCACGAGGCGCGGCATGGAGGGCAACGCGCTCAAGTGCAAGACCAACGGCGTGCGCGTGTTCGGCTACGCCAGCAACGAGGCCGACGAGTACGTGATCAACGAGGACGAGGCCGCTTTCGTGCGCGAGGCGTTCAAGCGGCGCATAGCAAAGGAGACCACCAACTCGATAGCGCGCGACTTCGCGGCACGCGGGGTCAAGACCTCGCAGGGAAACCCGTGCGGCTACTCGATGGTCGAGCGGATGGTGAAGAACCGGAAGTACACGGGGCGCTACGAGTGGGGCGGCGTTGTCAAAGAGGGCGGCATGCCCGCGATCATCGACGAGGTGACGTTCATGGAGGCACAGGGCATACGCGCGGCCAAGGAGCGCAGCGCGGAGAGCTGGGGCGACTTCGCCCTTTCTGGCAAGGCGATCTGCGCGGGCTGCGGGCGCAACCTGCAAGGCGTGAGCGGGCGCGGGCGCGGCAACCGCAAGTACGAGTACTACCGCTGCCACGACGGATGCGTTAAGCCCGTCAGGCGCGAGGAGCTTGAGGGCGAGATCGTCAAGGCGCTGCGGGCTCTTCTGCAAGACCGCGAGGAGGCCTTGAGGATAGCCCGCATGGTGGCGGAAAGCTCGGACGGGGCAGAGGTGGCGGCGAGGCGCAAGCAGGCCGCCCAATCGCTCTCGGCCGCAGAGCGCGGTCTGAAGAACATCCTGAACGCCATCGAACAGGGCATAATCGCCCCGGGCGCGAAGGAGCGCATAGCGGAGCTTGAGCATCAGCGCGACCGCGCCAAGCTCGACCTTGAGGCGATCAGGGACGATCAGATAGCCCCCGAGCGCCTGGCCGACTTCCTGCAATGCGGCTCCGCCCTGGACGACGCGACGCTGCTGAGGGCGTTCGTCTACCAGGTGAGCGTGAGCGACGAAGAGTGCATAGTGACGCTGAACTACGACGTGGAAAGCAACGAACCCGCCAGACTTGACGTCCAACGGGTTCGTACAAAATGCAAATGGTGCCCCCAGCGGGATTCGAACCCGCGATATCCACCTTGAAAGGGTGGCGTCCTTGGCCGCTAGACGATGGGGACAGCGGGAAAGAGTATAGCAGACTTTTTTGCCGGCGCGTATATCGTTGGCAGATTGAAAAACCACCACACAGGGGTAGGCTTCTATTCCGATTTTCAAATATCTCAATCTGTAACATCTGGGCGGGCAAATCGGCTCTATGTGTTACAGATCGAGACAAACGGCGGGCATCGGGACGAACATCTCATTCTGTAACAGTAAGACGACTTTTAACGGTCTAAATGTTACAGATTGAGACAAACTGCCGTGGCAGATCAAAATCGCCACAAAGGTGCCTGTCCCCTTTGTGGCGGTGGGGCGTTAGGGGAGGAGCTTCATCGCGGCGTCGTGGGCGGCGTGCTCGTAGGTGTCGTCGAGGGGTTTGAGCGGCAGCAGGGCGGCGGCCTGTGCGTCGCCACGGCGCTCGAGGGCGTGGGCGATGAGCCAGTCGGCGAACTCGGGGTTCTTGGGCAGTGCCGGTCCGTGTAGGTACGTGCCGATGACGCCCTTGTAGATGAGGCCCTCAAAGCCATCGTCGCCGTTGTTGCCGGTGCCCGTGACAACGGACGTTCCGAGCGGCGTGGCCTCTGCATCGAGCAGGGTGCGGCCGCCGTGGTTCTCAAATCCCACAAAGCGCTCGGGTGCCAGGTCGGTCTTGACGGCGACGTTGCCGATCAGGCGGTCGGAGCCGCGCACAGTCTCGGCGGCAATGACGCCCAGGCCCTCGATGCGATTCTCGCCCATATAGTACGAACGGCCGAGCAGCTGATAGCTGCCGCAGATAGCAAGCAGCGATCCGCCATCCTCAACATAGGCCGCGACCTTGTCTTTTTGAGCGAACAGCTCGTGTGCCACGGCCAGCTGGTCGCGGTCGGAGCCACCGCCCATCATGACGATGTCGGCGTCGGTGAGATCGAGCGTCTCGCCCATGCGGACCTCGTCCACGCGCGCGGGAATGCCGCGCCAGGCGCAGCGGCGCTCGAGGGCAATGACGTTGCCGCCGTCGCCATAGAGGTTGAGGGCATCGGGATACAGGTAGACGATGCGCAGCGGGCGCGAAAGCTCGACCGGCGCAATATCGGTGGGGACAGCGCTGCCATTGGCGCGTGTTACGGCGTGGGAGGTGACCGAGCTCGCATCGGCGCCCTTAAGCTCGTCGAGCTCCTTGACCAGTGGTGGGAAGGCCGTGTAGTTGGCGACGGCGTAGAAAGTATCGCCAGCCTCCTCGTCTGCCACGGCGCCGATCGCCTGCTCGATATTCGAGATGATGGCGGCGTCGATGCCGGCGTACTTCAGGCGTACCTGCATATCGTGCGCGCGCGTACCTCCGACAAAGGCGACAAGCCCTGGGGTATCGGCGATGCGCTCGAAGTCGACGTCGTAGATCCACGAGACATCGTGACCGTCGGCGTCGTTGTCGTTCAGGAAGAAGGCACAGAGCCTGCCGCCTGCTGTTTTAATGGACTGGATCTGGCGATCGAAGCCCACGGGATTTTTGGCCAGGTTTGCCTCGACGGTACGGCCGGCGATCTCCCAGCGGCCCATGCGTCCGCCGGTGGGGACATAGGCATCGAGCGTGGGCTGCAGATGCGCCGCGTCTACGCCCAGCTCGCGCGCCGCAAAGAAGGCGGCGGCAACGTTGTAGACCATGTACAGGCCGTTGTAGCGCGTGGCGATGTGCGTTGTGGGTGCGTCGGTATCGGGTCCAAAGTTCAGGTCAAAGCCGTAGCCGTTGCAGGTGAGCTCAACGTCCGTCACGCGACGGAGCAGCGCGGGACGACTCCAGCCGCACGAAGGACAATGATAGGCTCCGAGCTGGCCGTACTGCACATAGTCGTACTCCAGCGGCGCGTTGCACTGCGAGCAAAAACGCGAGTCACTAATGCGATCGGACTCGGTGCCCGTGGCGCCGTCGATGCCAAAGGCGATGCTCATGTTGGGGACGCGCGCGGCGATCGAGGCGCACAGCGGATCGTCGGCGTTATAGATGAGCGTCGTTGCCGGCGAAAGCTCCAGTGCGTGGGCGATGACGTCCTGGGTGTGGTCGATCTCGCCGTAGCGGTCCAGCTGGTCGCGGAACAGGTTGAGCAGCACAAAGTAGGTCGGCTTGAGCTTGGGCAGGACGCGCACCGTGTAGAGCTCGTCGCACTCAAAGACGCCTACGCGCTTGCCGCTGCCGGCACGTTTAAGTCCGCTGCGTGCCTCGAGCAGCGCGCCCACCACGCCCGGCTCCATATTGTTGCCGGCGCGGTTGCACACCACGGTGGCACCGCTGGCGGCAACGGCGTCGGCGATCAGGTTCGAAGTAGTAGTCTTGCCATTAGTGCCGGTGATCACCACGCTGCGGTCGACAAGACTCGCCAGGTCGCTCAGCAACTCGGGGTTAATCTTCATGGCGATGCGGCCGGGGAGTACGCCGCCCTGGCGCTTAAGGACGGAGCGCAGTCCCCAGCGAGCGATATCGCTCGAGGTGCAGGCAAGAGATGAGCGGAGGTTCATGAAACCGTTCCTAACGTAAACGACATGGTCGGGTCGAGTGCGTCACTAAAATCCGTAGCGGCGCGCAAATTCCTGGGCAAGCTGCGACACGTCTTCGCAGGCATTGGCCCAGGGGGCAAAGTCGGGAGTATCCGAGATAATGCCGTCCGCTTCCCAAACGGCCTGGTGCGAAAGATCCCAGGGATCGCGTGGCTCGGGCCGGCAAGGAAGGTACGGTGTCTGGTACATGGGATTTAGCAAGAAGAACGCGCCGCCCTCGCAGCGGTTAGCGAACTCACGCAGCGCACGCGCCGCCGGACGCATCTTGTTCGTTTTGAACAAGAGGATGGTGCGGGCGAGCAGGTACCAGGGGGAGTTCTCGAGTGCGTCTGCTCCTACCTGTTCCTCGAGCTGGTGAGCCAGGGCAAAAAAGCCGTCCTGGTCTTCCAGGCGAGCGAGGGCGAGCAACACGGTGCCGGCAGCTCGGGTGGGATAGCCTTCTGCCTTAAGGACGCGGCGGGCGTAGTTGGCAGCAGCGCGGTAGCGGGCGCTCGCCATGCACAGCTGCGAGATGGCCTCGAGTGTGTGGAGCCACCCGATAAGTGCCGGCTCGCTCACGGTGAGCTCTGCCGCCGTCACACCGTCCGTCAAAACTTTGTTGGCCCAGTAGTGTGGGGCCTCCATATCGAACCCGGGCACGCTTTGTTGCAGGTAATCGGCCGTGGTCGCCTCGAGTTTCATCAGGTCGCCCAGGCAGGCGTCAACGGGCGTGTCGGCCAGGATGATGGCGAGCAGCTGCGCGTCGACGGCCAGTGCATCGACGCGGACAATCTTGAGCAGCTCATCGCGCATATCGTCGAACAGGCGATTGCGCGTCTGCTCGAACTCCTCGTCGCTGCCCATGTCCTCGATGCGATGGAGCTCGTCGAGCAGGTGGCGATGAACACCGGCATAGGACAGCAGCGCCTGGGCATGCTCGGACTGCGCGTACTTTTGGGGATTCGCACTCATGTCGTTATGGACAAGCTCGCGTGCTGCATCGGTGAGCTCGGGGTGCGACGCCAGATAGGTGCGCTCCAAGTAGGCGGGGATGTAGACGCTCGGATCCATTAGAGGTCCCCTCCCTTAAATGGAAGCCCCTGCTCGGCTGCACGCAGGATGCGCTCGTCGATCTGGGAACGCACGATGTCGTTGGTGGCGACCCAGGCGGCAAAGCTGGCGTTGTCGGGAGCGCCCAGGCCCTCCTGCAGTACCGGCGTCGCCTCGGACAGTGCAAGGACGAGCTCGTCGGTGGAGCCTGCACCCACGTTGACGCGGGCATAGACGCCATCGGGAAACTCGGTTTGGAAGTAGAGCGCCTCGGCCGCGTGCGGACACGAGCGCGCAAGGATACGCAGGTAGTGCTCGGCGCCCTCGTAGTCCAGCTCGCGCCAGGCTGCGCTCATCAGTGCGATGAGCGTCCACGGGTCCAAGTCGCGCTCCGCATCTTTGGGGCGGCGGCGCAGCGGGGTATTCGCGAGATAGGGTACAGAGTGGGCAGAGCGAAAACGCTTGAGCTCCTCGGCAGAGTATTCGAGCTTTGCCATGGCGAGCATCGCGGTGTGGCGGACACCGGCCGGATCGTTGGGGGCAAAGTCGAGGCTGCGATTCGCTGCCTCCAACGACATGCGATAGCGTCCGCTAATGAGGGCGCGCGACGCAAGGGCGGCAAGCCAGCGCAGGTAGGGGCGGCGCATAAGGTCGCCTGCGGCCTCGCGCTCGTAGGGGTCCTGCGCCGAGGCGATCTTGAGTGCCAGGTCATGCTCGACTTCATCGCGCTTGGACACCAGGTACTGTACGTATTCCTCGTTGGAGTCGGCGGTGAGGGCCGTCAGCATGCGCTGGGCATCCCAGTTGGTCGGATCGAGTGCGGCGGCCTCGCGAAGCATGTTCTCGGCAGCGGCCTCTTCCTGCTCGGCTTGGGTATCGTCGGGGATAAAGGGAATGCGGTAGTCAACGGCCTCGACCACCTTGGCAATTAGATGTCCGGCGCGGTCGCGATCGTGCACGATGAGCGGCGCGGGGTCGCGGGTGAATTGCTCCATCAGACGCTCGACGGCGGGGCCGTCGGTGAGCGGGATATTGTCGCGGCGCAAGGCCTCAAGAACGAGGCGATGGCAATCCTCTTGAATGGGATCGAATGCCATGGGGCCTCCTTTGCTGCGGTTAGGGTTCAAATGTCTCTATATAAGGTTCTAGTTTACCCGCATGTGGCACACCGGGGGTACCGCACTTGGACTTGCACCTTTGCACCACGAAGACGGGTGTCGCACAAATGTCGGCACCTTGGACGACCGAGTAGTATTACGGCGCCGTAAACGGTCGATTTTTGGCGGCGAACGGTGCGTGTTTTGGAGGGGCACAGTCCTGCCCGGGATATGTAGTCAACCTTGATAAAACGTTTGCCCAGCTTGGGACAATAACCGCAACGCTAGAGGTTCCAGGATAGAAAAAGCGTTTCATCATTGACGGCTTTAGGTGAATAACTGACCAACCAGAACGGTAAAATAGTGTTTGTCTGAGCGTTGAGACGTTTAGACATCGCGCATTGTCATCGCCGGCAACGCGCAAACGGTCCTAACGGAGCCAATCGGGTGCTCCGTTATATACGCAAGTCTAAGAGGGGCTTGTTTAGGAGGCACAGTATGGGACGTTTTACCAATCCTCGCGATCTGTACTTTGGTGAGGGCGCTCGCCACGAGGTGAAGAACCTCAAGGGCAAGAAGGCCATCATCGTTTCTGGCGGCAGCTCTATGCGCCGCGGCGGGTTCCTGCAGGACGTCGAGAACGACCTTAAGGAAGGCGGTTTCGAGGTCAAGCTGTTCGAGGGCGTCGAGTCCGATCCCTCCATCGAGACCGTCATGAAGGGCGCAGCCGCTATGCGCGACTTCGAGCCCGACTGGATTGTTGCTATCGGCGGCGGTTCGCCCATCGATGCCGCTAAGGCCATGTGGGTCTTCTACGAGTATCCCGAGGAGTCCTTCGATAACATCATTCAGCCGTTCAGCTTCCCTGAGCTGCGTCAGAAGGCTCATTTCTGCGCCATCTCCTCTACCTCCGGCACCGCTACCGAGGTCACCGCGTTCTCCGTCATTACCGACTACGCCAAGGGCATCAAGTACCCGCTGGCCGACTTCAACATCACCCCTGATGTCGCCATCGTTGACCCCGAGCTCACCTACACCATGCCCGCCAAGCTGTGCGCTCACACCGGCATGGATGCTCTGACCCACTGCATGGAGGCCTACGTTTCCACCTGCGCCTCTATGTTCACCGACGCCAACGCTCTGCACGGCATCCGCGAGATCGTCGAGTGGCTGCCCAAGTCCTATGCTGGCGACCATGAGGCCCGTCAGCACATGCACGAGGCTCAGTGCATCGCCGGTATCGCCTTCTCTTCGGGTCTGCTCGGCATCGTTCACTCCATGGCTCACAAGACCGGCGCTGCCTTCGAGAACGGCCACATCATCCATGGTGCCGCTAACGCCATGTACCTGGGCAAGGTCATCCAGTGGAACTCCAAGGACCCGCGTGCTGCCGAGCGTTACGCTTACGTGGCCAAGGAGATCCTGCACCTTCCCGGCGAGACCAACGAGGAGCTCATCGCTGCGCTCGTCCAGAAGATCCGCGACCTCAACGACCAGCTCAACATTCCGCAGTCCATCAAGGATTACGCGAATGGTGGCGTGAAGGTCGACGCCGAGAACCCGCAGATGGTTTCCGAGGAGGAGTTCCTCGCCAAGCTGCCCGAGATCGCCGCGAACGCCGAGACCGACGCCTGCACGCCCGAGAACCCGCGTGAGACCAAGGCTGCCGACTTCGAGAAGATCCTCAAGGCCTGCTACTACGACACCGACATCGATTTCTAATCGACTCTTGTTGTCGTAACGAGGGGCTCCGCACGTATTCGTACGGAGCCCCTTTCTTTTTACTTATTAGAGAATGGGATAGTTATGGCTGCAATTTTCAATAGCCCCAGCAAGTACATCCAGGGCCCGGACGAGCTGGCCAAGCTCGGCTCCTATGTTGAGCCGCTCGGCGCTAAGGCCCTCGTCATCGTGACGCCTTCGGGCAAGAAGCGCGTCGGTGCCAAGATCGAGGGCGGCTTTGCCGAGGCTAAGGCCGAGCTGCTGTTTGAGGACTTTAACGGCGAGTGCTCCAAGGGCGAGGTCGATCGCCTGGTCGCGCTCGCTCGCGACAACGGTTGCGACATCATCGTCGGCGTCGGTGGCGGCAAGATCCTCGACACCGCGAAGGCCGTCGCCTATTACCTGGAGTCTCCGGTTATCATTTGCCCCACCATTGCTTCGACCGATGCACCGTGCTCGGCACTTTCGGTGCTCTACACCGATGACGGCCAGTTCGACAAGTACCTCTTCCTTAAGGCAAACCCCAACATTGTCCTGATGGATACGACGGTTATCGCGGCGAGCCCGGTGCGCCTGACGGTTTCCGGTATGGGCGATGCGCTCGCAACCTACTTTGAGGCCCAGGCGACGCATGATGCCGACGGCGGCACCTGCGCTGGCGGCAAGGGCGGCATGGCTGGTCTGGCGCTCGCCAAGCTCTGCTACGAGACGCTTATGGCCGATGGCGTCAAGGCCAAGGTCGCGCTGGAGAAGGGTGCGCTGACGCCTGCCGTCGAGCATATCATCGAGGCCAATACGCTGCTTTCGGGCATTGGCTTTGAGAGCTCGGGCCTTGCTGCTGCTCATGCCATCCACAATGGCCTGACGATGCTGCCCGAGTGCCATGGCATGTATCACGGCGAGAAGGTCGCCTTTGGCACCATCGTCCAGCTGGTACTCGAGGATGCCCCGACTGAGAAACTCGAGGAAGTCTTGGGCTTCTGCATTGAGTTGGGCCTGCCGGTCACGATGAAGGAACTTGGCGTTGCTGAGCTTACGCGCGAGCAGGCCATGATTGTTGCCGAGGCCGCGTGCGCGCCCGATGACACCATGTGCAACATGCCGTTTGAGGTGACGCCCGAGATGGTCGCCAACGCCATCCTGGGTGCCGACGCACTGGGCCACTACTACCTTATGGATGAGTAAACTAAGGTAAGGAAGGGGCAAAGCCGACAGACGGCTTTGCCCCTTTTTGCTATGGTGCAAAGGGGTCAGATTACTTTGCACCAATTGTTGTTGATGAAAGGGCGGATTCTCGTATGACGCTTCCCATGGTTTATGGCGGTCCTGGCCGGTATGTTCAGGGGCCGGGCGAACTTTCGCGTCAGGGCAGGTATTTGTCATGGTTGGGTTGTGCTGCCTATGTCTTGTTTGACCAGGGCACCGAGGATCGGCTGTGCAGGCAGATCGTCGATGGATTTCTGGACGAAGACCTAAGCGAGCCGTTCTTTAAGATCTATGACGGTCCGTGTACGGAAGAGGTCGTTGTCGAAATGGCTAGGGAAGCCCAGGCCGAGTATTGCGACATGGTGGTGGGTATTGGCGGTGGCAAGATGCTCGATATCGCAAAGGCCGTTGCGTTTTATGCCGAGCTGCCGTTGTGCGTATGCCCCACGGCGGCCTCGATGGATGGTCCCTGCAGCGCGATTTCGGTGCTGTATCACGAGGATGGGTCGTTCGACCGCTACCTGATGCTCGAGAAGAATCCGGACCTGGTCGTGGTCGATACCAACGTGGTCGCGGCGGCCCCACTGCGTATGGCGGTCGCTGGTATGGGTGATGCGCTGGCAACGTACTTTGAGGCGCGTTCGTGCGCCGCGGCGCACGGCACTAACGAGCACGGTGGCGCGCCGGGGCACTTGGCACTGGTTGCGGCTCGTGCCTGCTACGACACGCTCATGGAGTGCGGCGTCGCTGCCAAGCGCGATCTCAAAAAGGGCCGTATATCGCCGGCGGTTGAGCGTCTGATCGAGTGCAATATTCTGCTCTCGGGCGTCGGCTTTGAGAGCGGTGGCTTGGCGTTGGCGCATGCCATCGCCAACGGTCTGACGATTCTGCCCGAGTGCAAGGCCATGCATGGTGAGGCCGTGGCATTTGGCCTGGTGGTGCAGCTGCGCCTGGAGCGTGCGCCAGAGCTTGATCAGGTGCTCGAGTTTTGCCAGCGCGTTGGTCTGCCGACGACGCTCGAGGAGCTGGGCCTTGGCGAGATTTCCGATGCCGACTTGCTGAGCGTTGCGGACGCAACTTTTAAGAACGAGCGTAACATGGCCAACGAGCAGGCCAAGGTGACCAAACAAAAGCTCGTGCAGCTCATGCGCGAGGCATAGCTTGGCACTTGATTGACCTTGTGCAATCGAGGCGGCGATAGCCCATAGGCTATTTGCCGCAAAGATGCGCCGCATGTAATTTGCCCGAGGCGTGGGCCGATGGCGTATCATTATCATTTGCTTGTTTGCACTGCTCAGGGAGGGGCCGCGCATGGCGCAGGAACACGATCTGTTTGATGACATCATCGAAATCAGCAAGGGCTTGGATTTTTTTAAAGACCCGCTTGGCGGTGTGACCGACGCGCTCGATCCGTCGGCTCCGCAGTGGAATCCTGCTGACTACAAGGAGCGTCCGCGCGGTAACACCATACCGTGCCTGGCTTGCAAGAACGAGAAGAGCGGCTGTACCGCGTGCATGGACGTGTGCCCGGTGAACGCCATTGAGATCGAGGAAGATGCTATCGAGATTCTCGACAGTTGCCGTAAGTGCGGTCTGTGCGCCGCTGCTTGCCCGACGGAGGCGATCATCTCCCCGCGCCTTGCACCCAAAAACGTCTACGACGACATTGTCTCGGCGGCTACGAGCCACGAGACCGCCTACGTTACCTGCACGCGTGCCCTTAAGCGCATGCCGCGCGAGAACGAGGTTGTTGTCGCCTGTGTAGGCGATATTACGGCCGAGACCTGGTTCTCGGTGCTGGCCGATTATCCCAACGTGAGCGTGTACCTGCCGCTGGGCGTGTGCGATAAGTGCCGTAACACCGGTGGCGAGGACATCCTGGGCGAGGCCATTGCTACCGCCGAGGAGTGGGCGGGCACGGGCATGGGTCTGGAGGTCGATCCCAAGAGCCTCAAGTGCCACAAGCGCCGCGAGTACGAGCGCAAGGAGTACATGGAAAAGATTGCCCGCACCACGGGCCTTACCGTGACCAAGCTCAACCCGGCAACGGCGGCGCTGGCCTCGGTGACGCAGAAGCTCAAAGCCCATCGCCATCAGATTACCCAGCTCGAGCGCACGCTCAACACCATGTGCGGTACCACGACGACCAAGCGTCGCCGTTCGCTCACGCACGGGCGGCAGCTGGTGCTCTCGACGCTGCAAAACCACCCCGAGCTTGCCCAGAACATGCAGGTGAGCACGCCGGAGTGCGATTTTGACAAGTGCACGTCGTGCGGCGAGTGCGTCAATGTATGCCCCACGTTCGCCTGCGATTTGGTGGGAAGCGGCCGCTTTGCGTTGGAGTCCACGTATTGTTTGGGCTGCGGTGCCTGCGTCAAGGTGTGCCCCGAGCATGCGCTCAAGTTGGTTGAGCATGACGCGTCCAATCTGGTCGTCGTCGATCCCGAGGCCGAGGAAAAGGCTGCCCAGAAGGCGAAGGCTCACGAAGAGGCTGAGAAGGTCAAGGCCGAGGCAAAGGCCAAGCTCGACAAGATGCTCGACCAGGTGGAAAAGCTCGCGGACTAGTCAGCGACCCCTATCTCTGCTTCATTCGTGCCGCCGTGGCGTCCGGGTTCGCCCAGATGCTGCGGCGGCGCTATACTTATGCAGTTTGAAATGCTTGTACCAAAAGGAGCTGTCGTGTCCCTTTCCATCGGTATCGTGGGCCTGCCTAACGTGGGCAAGTCGACGCTGTTCACCGCGCTTACCAAAAAGACTGGCCTTGCCGCCAACTACCCGTTTGCCACGATTGACCCCTGCAAGCACCTAGGG
>CAJKZP010000004.1:0-40260 GCA_905204415.1 uncultured Collinsella sp.
CGTGCCCGCCTCGCCGTACGAGCCGGTGGGCGCGACGTCGGCCGATGGTAACGCCGCGGTCGATTACCTGATCGATGCCGCGCGCACCTATGGCCCCGACTTGGTCTATGTGGCGACCGGTCCGCTCTCCAACCTGGCGCTCGCCCTTGAGCGCGACGCGGCGGCGATGATGTCCATCGGCCGCGTGGTCGTGATGGGCGGTGCCCTTACCGTGCCCGGCAACGTGAGCGCCGGTGCCGAGGCCAACATGGCGAGCGACCCCGAGGCCGCTGACGCCGTGCTGCGCTCGGGCCGCAAACTCACCATGGTTGGTCTTGACGTGACGCATCGCGTGGTGCTGACGCGCCGCGACATTGCCGGTTGGACGGGCTCGGGCACCATGGCCGGTTGCGCGTTTGCGAGTATGGTCGAGCACTACATTGGCTCGTACGAGATGAACGCCCCTTACCTGGGCGGCTGCGCGCTGCACGATCCGCTTGCCGTTGCCGTGGCGATTGATCCCACGCTCGTGGGCGCACTTGGTTGCAACTTGCGCGTCGACCTGCTCGGCGAGTATCGCGGCCGCACTATCTGCGACGAACACCGACTGTCCGACCCGGATAAGAGCGCGCTCGTGGCGCTCACCGTGGATGCCCCGCGCTTTCTGTCCGAGTTCAAGGCGCGCATGGCCCGCATCCTAGGCTAGGCTTGGGATCGAAGCACGCCCATCTGCTCGATGTGGCCGCTGGCGGGCCGACATCTACCGTTCGCCAGCCCGATGGTCCCCGGGGCGGGGAGAGCGCTATAATGAATTCTGCATCTTGGATTGTTACTCCTGTGTGGAGGCATGCCCAAGAGCAATACAACACGGATTGTTACGTAAGGCATGACCGCAATAGCACTGCTATTGGCTATCATGCCTTTTTCTGTGAGTGTTCTTGAAAGGAGGTTCACCATGCTTGCAATTAAAAAGCTTAACAACAACGCGGTTCTTTGCCGTGACGGACAGGGGCGAGATGTCATCGCCATGGGCAGGGGCGTCGGTTTCGGCGGAGATTTTCCTCGAGAGCTCCCTCTTTCTAAAATCGAGCATACGTTTTACGACATTGATCCTAAAGGACAAGATGTCATGAGGGATCTTCCCTCGGATATCGTGATGTTTGCGGCGAAAGTTATGGACATCGTTGCCAACGAACTGCCCTACGACCTCTCGACCAATGCGACGCTGTTCATGGCTGATCACCTGTCGTTTGCCGTTGCGCGAGCCCAAAAGGGGGTCCGCATCGCGATGCCTCTTGCCTATGAAGTGCGGGAGACGTATCCGAAGGAATACAAGGCTGCCCAGTTTATCGTCATGCGACTCGAGAAGGAGCTCGGAGAGCGGCTTCCCAAGGATGAGATTGCCAGTATTGCGATGAATCTCGTGAACGCACGGGTTGTTGAAGCCGTCAAAGCCACGGTCGAGCCCGCAAAGCAGTTCGACGATATGCTCGAGGACGTTATCGAGATTCTCGAAAGCGATTTCCGCATTATTGTCGACCGCGATTCCTTTGATTTCACCCGCTTCGCCACGCATCTGCGGTACCTGTTCAAGCGCATTCAAGCCGGCGAGTCGCTGAACAGCGCCAACATGCAGATGTACAAGAACTTTCGTGAGGAGTTTCCGCAGTTGGCAGAGTGCGTGAAGCATATCGGTTCCTATTGTCGTGAAACGTGGGACGCCACGCTCTCCGAGGAGGAGGAACTCTATCTGATGATCCATCTCAACCGGATCATCTCCAAAAAAGGATTGTAACCCGTAGCCATTCGGGGCATGACCTTTGCCGATTCGAACAGTAAGCCAAGATTGTGCAAAGGAGCCAATGATGGCAAATTACAAAAAGGTGGCAGAGCAGATTCTCTCCACTGTGGGCGGGGCGGAAAACGTGGCTTCGGTTACGCATTGCATGACGCGCCTGCGCTTCAACCTCAAGGATGAAAGCCTCTCGAATGATGAGAAGCTTGAGGACATCTCGTCTATCATCAGCGTCGTGCACGCCGGAGGGCAGGTGCAGCTGGTGGTCGGGCCCACGGTCGACAAGGTCTACGACGAGGTTTGTAAGCAGGGCGGATTCGAGGTCACGGTATCGATTGACGAGGAACTCGATGGCCCTCAGCTTAGCTGGAAGGAGCGCTTGGCGCCCAAGCACCTCTTCAATCAGCTGCTCGATGCCGTGAGCGGCGCTATCACCCCGATCCTTCCGATCTTTTGTGTCGCCGGTATCTTCAAGATGCTCGTTATTCTGTTTGGGCCCGAAGGCGCCGGTTTTATGTCCGAAACGAGCGACCTGTATCGGATCCTTTCCCTGGTGGGCGATGCGGCGTATTACTACTTCCCGGTGTTTGCCGCCTATAGCTCGGCTAAGAAGTTCAAAACGAGTCCTGTGCTGGCACTGCTCATCGCTGTTGTGATGATTTATCCCGACATGCTCGCTATTGTTGAGGACGGAAAGCCTTTCAGCGTCTTCGGCATCCCCATGCAGCTCGTCAACTACACCCAGGCTGTTCTTCCGGTCATCTTGATCACCTGGGCCCAGTCCTATGTTGAGCGCTTCTTTAAGAAGATCTCGCCTGATATGTTGCGCATTCTGATCGTACCCGTGGGTACGGTGCTCGTGATGTTGCCGGTCGCGCTGTGCCTCTGCGGCCCTGCCGTCCAATTTGTCATGGGCCTTGTGGCCGATTTCATCATTTGGCTCGCCTCTGTTGCCGGTCCCGCTGCGACCGCGGTTATCGGCGCATTCTGGAATCTGATCATCGCCACCGGCATGCACGTGCCGATCTATACCGCCATATTGCCCGCCGCGCTCCAGAACGGTTACGACGCCATCTTATACCCCGGCACCGCGGTTGTAGCCTACACCACGCTTGCCATCGCGCTCGCCTATGGCCTGCGCGCTAAGGACAAGGAGAGTCGAGCCACGGGCTGGAACTTGTTCATCACCTATGCCTTCGGTCGCGTGAGTGAGCCCATCATCTACGGCATCCTGTTTCGCGACAAGAAGGCTCTTGCCTGGAACATGATTGGTGGTGCTGTCGGTGGTCTGCTGGTAAGCCTTCTTCATGCCAACGTCTATATCTTCACTGGCGTTGGTTTCCCATGGATGAACGTGCTCATGTTTGCTCAGGATATCATCCCTGGCACCATCGGGTGTCTTGCTGGCGGTGCCGTGACGTTTGCGTTGGCGATGATTTTTGGATTTGAAGGACAGGAGAAGATGCCGTTGAAGTCCAAGAGCGGCGATTCTGAGGCCGTTGAATCCGTCGAGGCATAAGAGGCTACTACACAAATATGCTCCCCAGCCGTTGCGCGGTCCGACCCCTTGGCCGCGCAACGGTACTGTGCTGTTGCGCGGCACTTGCCGAGTCCGTTGCGTTCGACAGTGTGGGCCGGGAATTTGATAGAAAGGACGACACCATAATGTTTAGAGAAGATTTTTTATGGGGCGGGGCTCTGGCTGCAAACCAGTGCGAGGGAGGATGGAACGAAGGCGGTCGCGGTTTAGCCAATTCCGACATGCTGCCGTTTGGCGATCAACGCATGGACGTCATGCGGGGAGACCTTGATCCGCGTGCGTTGGCACCCGACAGCTTCTATCCCGCTCGCAAGGGCATTGATTTTTACCATAGGTACAAGCAGGATATTGAACTGTTTGCCCAGATGGGTTTTAAATGCCTGCGCTTATCAATCGCCTGGAGCCGCATTTTTCCCAAAGGAGACGAAGCCGAGCCCAATGAAGAAGGCCTTGCCTTTTACGAGGATGTTTTTAGGACGTGTCGCGCGCATGACATTGAGCCTTTGGTGACGCTCAACCACTATGATGTCCCCATGCATCTCGTCGATGCGTATGGCGGATGGCGCGATCGCAGGTTGGTCGACCTGTTCGAGCGATATTCGCGTACCGTGTTCGAGCGCTATCGGGGATTGGTCAATTATTGGCTGACCTTTAACGAGATCAACATCATGACGCAGGCGTGCTTTATGGCGGCGGGGATCATCTTCGAGCAAGGGGAGAATCGCTATGCAACGGTTCACACGGCCGTGCACCATGTATTGGTTGCGAGCGCCCGTGCGGTCGGGGCGTGTCATGAACTGTGCCCTGGGGCGAAGATCGGTTGCATGCTCAACGCAGGTGTCTTCTATCCGGCTACATGTGATCCGGACGATGTGCTGGCTGCGCAGGCTGAGAATCGCAGCCATTACATGTTTACCGACGTCCAGGTGCGCGGTGCGTACCCGAGCTATGTTCTCAAGGAATACGCCCGCCATGGTTTTGAGGTGCCCTATCGGGATGATGACCGCGAAGTACTGGCTGCAAACCTGGTCGATTTCGTCTCGTTTTCGTATTACTCGACGCGCGTCGCAAAAGCGCATGCGGAAGGTCAGTTCGATTCGAACCTTCTTCGCTCGGCGCCTAATCCGTATCTAAAACAGGAGCCTTGGGGGAGGTTTATCGACCCCAAAGGGCTGCGCGTCACCATGAATGAAATCTGGGATCGCTATCAAAAGCCGCTGTTCATCGTCGAAAACGGTTTGGGTGCTCCTGATGTGCCGGAAGATTCGGGTGAAATAGAAGACGACTATCGAGTTGAATACCTGCGGGCCCACATCGAGGCGATGAGGGAGACCGTCGAGCTCGACGGGGTGGAACTCATGGGATATACCTGTTGGGGCCCGATCGATTTGGTTTCGGTCGCCACAGGACAGATGCGTAAGCGCTACGGGTTTATCTATGTCGATCGAGACGATAGCGGTGCGGGCTCGTTTGAGAGACGTAAAAAGAAAAGCTTCGAATGGTACCGACGCGTAATAGCAAGCAATGGCGAAGACCTTGCGTAATAACGTTAAGATGGACAAATGCGCCCGTTGGGGGAATAGTCGGGCCACTTCGCTTGACAACAGGCTAAACTAGCTATTAAACATTTACTATTCTGTTTAGATTGAATTTGCGGTCATTTAGTTGCCGAGCCACGGGGCGGTCAAGCCACGATGCTCGGCCGCGACCGATGCTAGGGGGAACGATGGCTAAAGCAAGCGTCCGCGAGATCAGCCGCATTACCGGCTTTTCGCCCGCAACCGTGTCCAACGCGCTCAACCGCAAGCGCAGCGTGAGCGAGGAGACCGCCAAGGTCATCCTGGAGTGCGCGCAGTCGCTTGGCTATCAGCAGTCGACGCAGCTCGAGAGCATCCAGTTTGTGCTTGCGCGCAAGACGGGCGCCATCCTGGACGAGAGCACCTTCCATCCCGCGGTCATCGAGGGCGTGGAGCGCCAGGCGCGTCGCCACGGCATGAGCACGAGCTTTGTCTCGCTCGACTTTAGCGACCTGGACGCCGTGCGCCCGCAGGTCGAGGGCCTGATCGCCGACCCGTCGGCCGCCATCGTGCTGATGGGTACCGAGCTGGGTGAGGAAGACTATGCCTTGTTCGCCAACGCTGCCGCCCACTTGATCGTGCTCGATGGCTGGAGCGATCGTCAGTACTTCGATGCCGTAGTCATTGCCAACACCGACTCGGTGCTGCGCGCCGTGGACTACCTTATCGAGAAGGGTCACAAGCAAATCGGCTATCTGGCAGGCGACCTTCGCATCCGCAACTTTAAGGATCGCGAGCGCGGCTATCGCCAAGCGCTTGAGGATGCGGACCTTGAGGCCAACCCGACATGGCGCGTCACATTGGGCACCACGCTCGAAGGTGCTTATCGCGACATGGGCGCATGGCTCGACAGCGTCTCGCGCGACGACCTGCCGACGGCTTTCTTTGCCGAAAACGACGTGCTCGCCGTAGGCGCCATGCGCGCGCTGAACGAGCACGGCATACGTGTTCCCGAGGATGTCTCAATCATCGGCTTTGACGATCTGTCTTTGGGCGCCTTCTCCAATCCGCCGCTCACCACGGTGCACGTTCCCAAGCACGAGGTGGGCGAGATCGCGGTGCGCCGCCTGGTGGGCAACATCCGCAATCCCAAGAGCTATACCTGCAAGACGGCCGTGTCGACCTATTTTGTCGAGCGCCAAAGCGTGCGTGAGATCTAGGCAAAGGCAACGCTGGGCCGTAGGGAGGCAAAGCTCGCTAAGGCAGACATACATAACGCTACTAAGAGAGGGTCCTTTGGGCCCTCTTTTTGATGCCCTTGTATGTTCAGTTTGTTTACATACCGTTTAGGCTGATTTCTCTACCGTCTACGGGTATTTCGCGTTAAACTTCTAAACAGTAGAGTAAAACATTTAATAAACAGAACAAAACGAAACATGCGTCTGTTTACTGAACATGTGATTAGGGGAGGACGTACATGGACAAGATCAAGCTCGGCTTTGTGCCCACGCGCCGCAGTATCTTTAGCGCGCCGGACGCAATCAAGTATCGCGGCCTGACGGCTGATCGCCTGCGCGAGATCGGCGTCGACATCGTGGATATCGACGACATCAATGAAGAGGGCCTGCTGTTCGACGACAGCCATATCGAGCCCATCGTCAAGAAATTCCGCGCCGAGGGCGTCGATGGCATTATGCTGTGCCACGCCAACTTTGGCACCGAGTACGTTTGCGCTCGCCTTGCCCGCGAGCTCGGTCTACCCGTACTGCTGTGGGGTCCGCGCGACGAGCGCCCCGAGCCCGACGGCACACGCCTGCGCGATAGCCAGTGCGGCCTGTTCGCCACCGGCAAGGTCCTGCGCCGCTTCCAGGTTCCCTTCACCTACATGACCAACTGCCGCCTGACCGACCCCGAGTTCGAGCGCGGCGTTTGGGACTTTTTGGCCGTTTGCAACGTGGTCAAGACCTTCAAGCACACCCGCATCCTGCAGATGGCCACCCGTCCATTCGACTTCTGGTCGACCATGTGCAACGAGGGCGAGCTGCTCGAGAAGTTCAACATCCAGCTTTCGCCTATCCCCATGACCGAACTTGTCCAGGCTGTGCGCGACGCCCAGGCCGACGAGCAGGCCATGGCCGCCATGCTTGCCCACATCAACGACAGCTTTGAGATCTGCATCCCCGAGGACAAGGTCCCCGCGGTCGCCGGTCTTGCCATTGCCATGAAGCGCCTGGTCGAGAAGTATGGCTGCAACGCCGGTGCCATTCAGTGCTGGAACGCTCTGCAGGACGAGCTGGGCATTATGCCCTGCGCCGCCAACGCCATCCTCAACGAGACGGGCATTCCTATCGTATGCGAGACCGATATCCACGGCGCCATCACCGCGCTGATGGTCGAGGCCGCCGACCTGGGCCGTCACCGTGGCATGTTCGCCGACTGGACCGTGCGCCATCCCGATAACGAGAACGGTGAGTTGCTGCAGCACTGCGGCCCCTGGCCCTGCAGCTGCGCGGCCGTCAAGCCCAAGCTCACCTACCCGCTGGCTTTCGATCACCCCGGCGCGCTGACGGCCGAGGCCAAGCACGGCGACCTCACCCTTGCCCGCTTTGACGGTGACAACGGCGAGTACTCGCTGCTACTGGGCAACGCCCGCGGCATCGACGGCCCGGCCGGCATGGGCACCTACCTGTGGGTCGAGGTCGACAACCTCAAGCGCCTCGAGGCCAAGATCGTCGAGGGCCCCTACATCCACCACTGCGTCGCTATTCACGCCAACGTGGTGCCGGTGCTCTACGAGGCGTGCAAGTACATCGGCATTGCCCCCGACTTATACGACCCGATTGAAGAAGACGTCAAAGCCTACCTGCGAGGAGAGTAGAAATGGCAACTATCGAAGAGCTTGAGTCCCTGCGTTGGGACCTTCGCCGCGATTGCGTCGATATCATCATGGCTGGCGCCGGCGGCCACATCGGCGGCGACATGTCGGTGATTGACGCCCTCATGACCCTCTATGCCAACCACCTCAACATTTCGCCCGAGACCGTCGACGATCCCAACCGCGATCGCTTCGTGCTCTCCAAGGGCCACGCAATGGAGGCCTACTATGCGGTGCTCTGCCACGAGGGCTATCTGGATCTCGATGACGTCAAGGCCCGCTTCTCCAAGTTCGGCAGCCCCTACATCGGTCACCCCAACAACAAGCTCAAGGGCATCGAGATGAACTCGGGCTCGCTGGGTCACGGCCTGCCCGTGGCCGTGGGCATGGCGCTCGCCGGCAAGATGGACGGCCGCGACTATCGCGTCTATACCATCATGGGCGACGGCGAGCTTGCCGAGGGCTCGGTCTGGGAGGGCGCCATGAGCGGCGGCAACTACCAGCTCGATAACCTGTGCGCGCTCGTGGACCGCAACCGCCTGCAGATCAGCGGTAGCACCGAGGACGTCATGAAGCAGGACTCGCAGGAGGAGCGCTGGGCAGCCTTCGGATGGAACGTGCTCTCCATTCCGGGCAACGACGTCCGGGCCATCGACGCCGCGCTGACGCTTGCGGCCGAGACCTGCGGCAAGCCCACGGTCATCATCCTCAACACGGTGAAGGGCTATGGCTCGCCTGTTATGGAGGAAAAGGCCGCCTGGCATCATCACCTGCCCAATGATGAGGAATATGCCCAGATCATCGCCGATTTCGCTGCCCATAAGGAGGCCATCAATGGCTAACAAGATCGCCAATCGCAAGGTTATCTGCGACACGCTGCTCGAGGCCGCGAAGACCGATAAGGACATCGTCGTCCTGTGCTCCGACTCCCGTGGCTCCGCATCGCTCACGCCGTTCTTTGATCAGTATCCCCAGCAGTCCGTCGAGGTCGGCATCGCCGAGCAGGACCTGGTGAGCATCGCCGCCGGCATGGCTTCGTGCGGCAAGAAGGCCTGGGCCGCTTCGCCGGCGTCCTTTGTGACCACGCGCTCGTATGAGCAGTGCAAGGTCGACGTCTCGTACTCCAACACCAATGTCAAGCTCATCGGCATCTCTGGCGGCGTGTCCTATGGCGCCTTGGGCATGAGCCATCACTCCGCGCAGGATATCGCCGCCATGAGCGCACTTCCCAACATGCGCGTGTACCTGCCGAGCGACCGCTTCCAGACCGCCAAGCTCGTACGGGCCCTGGTCGCCGACAACAAGCCGGCCTACATCCGCGTGGGCCGCAACCCGGTCGAGGACGTGTACACCGAGGACGAGTGCCCGTTCCAGATGGATCGCGCCACCTGGGTGCGCCGCGGCACCGATGTGACGCTCGTCGCTACCGGCGAGATGGTCCGCCATGCCGTGGACGCCGCCGACCTGCTGGCCGAGCAGGGCATCTCGGCAACGGTGCTCGACATGTACTGCGTCAAGCCGCTCGACGCCGAGGCCGTGATTGAGGCCGCCGGTGCCACGCGCGCCGTCGTGACCGTCGAGGAGCACAGCCCCTTCGGCGGCTTGGGCTCTATGGTCGCGCAGGTGGTGGGCGAGCATTGCCCGCGTCCGGTCAAGTGTCTCTCCCTGCCCGACGCGCCGGTCATCACTGGCACGAGCCCCGAGGTCTTTGCACACTACGGCCTGACGGGTGCCGGAATCGCGCAGACCGTCGCCGAATTCCTGCCCACAGAGTAACTGGAATGTGACAAAGGGACCGTCCCTTTGTCACATTCGTTTTGAAAGGGGTGGCCATGGGCCGCTACATCATCGGAATCGATCAGTCCACGCAGGGCACCAAGGCGCTGCTGGTAGACGAGGGCGGCCATCTGATTCATCGTGCCGACCGCTCGCATCGCCAGATTGTCAACGAAGCCGGCTGGGTGAGCCATGATCCGGCCGAGATTGCCACCAATGTGCTGGCCGTGGCGCGTGCCGTGGTGGAGGAGACCGGGGTCAATCCGGCCGACGTCGCCGGCATCGGCATCTCCAACCAGCGCGAGACCACCGTTGCATGGAACCGCACGACGGGCGAGCCGCTGTGCGACGCCGTGGTGTGGCAGTGCGCCCGCGCCCGCGAGCTGTGCGACGAGTTGACCGCGCGCGAGGGTGTGGCCGAGCTGGTGCGCGACACGACGGGTCTGGTGCTCTCGCCCTACTATCCGGCGGGCAAGATGGCCTGGATCCTTGCGAACGTTCCCGCTGCTGCCGAGGCCGCGGCGGCAGGCGAGCTGTGCCTGGGCACCATCGATGCCTGGGTGGTCTGGACGCTCACGGGCGGCGCGGAGTTTCGCTGCGACTGGTCCAATGCCAGCCGCACGCAGCTCTTTGACCTGCGCCGTGGCTGCTGGAGCGAGACGGAGTGAGAGGCCTTTGGCGTCGACGTGGCCTGCCTGCCGCAGGTGACCGATTCCGATGGCCTGTTCGGCATGACGGATCTGGGCGGCTTTTTGCCAGCGCCCGTGCCCATTCACGGCGTGCTGGGCGACAGCCACGCGGCCTTGTTCGCGCAGGGCTGCCACAGCCGCGGTATGGCCAAGGCGACCTATGGCACCGGCAGCTCGGTCATGATGAACGTCGGCGACGAGTTCGTTGCCAGCTCGCACGGGCTTTCGAGCTCGCTCGCATGGCGTATGGACGGCGTGACCGAGTACGTGCTCGAGGGCAACGTGAGCTACGCCGGTGCTGTCAAGACGTGGCTGCGCGACGATCTGGAGCTCATCAATAACCCCGAGGAAGTTACCGACCTGTGCTACGCTGCCAATCCGGCGAGCCGCGTCTACTTTGTGCCGGCGTTTACCGGTTTGGGCGCGCCGCACTGGGCGAGTGACGCCGAGGGCTGCGTCTTTGGCATGACGCGTACCACGGGTCGCGCGGAGTTCGTGAAGGCCGCCGACGAGTCGATCGCCTATCAGATCTTTGACGTGATCGATGCGATGGTCGAGGATTCGGGCGCGGTGCTGTCCGAGCTTCGCGTTGACGGTGGTCCCACGCGCGATGCGTACCTGATGCAGTTTGAGAGCGACTTGGTTGGCTCGCCTATCCGCATCGCGAGCAACGACGAGATGAGCGGCCTGGGTGCGGCCTGGGCCTGCGGCATTGCGCTGGGCATGTACACGCGCGATGTCGTCGACGTCTATGGGGCCCGCGGCATCGTGGAGCCTGCCATGACCGCCGACGAGCGCGCCAAAAAGATCGCCGGCTGGCGCCACGCCGTGAAATCAACGATTGCCTACACAGCCTAGAATGGTTTTTCTGGGACGGGGATTAAAAAATCATTGGTCCTCGTCCCAGGTAGTCAATTTGGGACGGGGCTTTTTTGACTGGTATGATTGGTGCGACCATTCGAACCAGCTAAAAGAGCCCCGTCCCAAATTGACTACCGAGAGGATCTGCTATGGAGCGCATTGCGAGCTTTTCCGTTGACCATCTGCTGCTTGAGCCCGGCGTGTATGTGAGCCGCATCGACCGCGATCCGGCAACCGGTGCTGCCGTCACCACGTTTGACCTGCGCCTGACCACGCCCAACAAGGAGCCGGTCATGAACACCGCCGAGTGCCACACCATTGAGCACCTGGGCGCGACGTTCCTTCGCAATCATGCCGAGTGGTCGAGCCGTATTGTCTACTTTGGGCCCATGGGCTGCCGCACGGGCTTTTACCTCGTCGTGTTTGGCGAGGTGACGAGCGAGGAGATTCTGCCGCTCGTGCGTGAGCTGTTCGAGTTTGTCGCCGGCTTTGAGGGCGATGTCCCCGGTGCCGCTCCCGAGGAGTGCGGCAACTACCTGGACCAAAACCTCCCCATGGCAAACTGGCTCGCACGCCGCTATCTCGACCGTGACCTGGCCGATATCGATGAGAAGCACCTGCACTATCAGCAGGCTTAAGGGCTTTATCGTCCAAAACGCGCGCATTGGACGCCTTCGCTTATGCGGGGGCGCCTTTTTGTTTATTGGTCGGGACGAGCGTTCAAAATCGCTCATGTTTGTTCTAGAATGTTCGTATAGTCACATTTACGAACAGGAGTGAACATGCATATCTACTCTGTCAATGATCCCGAGTTCAAGCCCTATGGCAACGTTTGGGATGACGTTCCGTCCGAGCTCACGTCGCCCGTGCTCGAGGCGCTTTCTGCCACGCCCATTCCCGAGGGCAGCAAGTACGTAGCAAGTGCGCCGGAGCTCGAGGGCGTCAAGGATGCCGATAAACTGGGCTTTCTCATGTTTGGCGGTCGTCCCTTCCAGCTCGGCTGGTGCAACGGCCACAACACACGACTCAACTGTCTGGAGTATCACCGCGCGAGTGAGTTTAACCTGGGCGCCCGCGACTTTATCCTGCTCGTGGCGCATCGCTGGGAGATCGAGGACGGCAAGCTCGATACCGCGTTCGTCAAGGCGTTCCGCGTGCCGGCGGGCAAGGTTGTCGAGGTCTTCAACACCACGCTCCACTACACGCCGTGCATGGTCGATGAAAGCGGCTTCCAGGTGATGGTGGCGCTGCCCGCCGGGACCAACGGTCCGCGCCCCCAGGCCGCAACCGACATGCCCGCGGCCGGCGACAGCTACTGCTACTGGAAGGCCGACAAGTGGGTTCTCTGCCATGCTGACAGCCCCAAGGCAGCCGAAGGCGGCTACGTGGGCCTCATCGGAAAGAACCTCGACATCACCGTGGACTAGAATCTTCTGTCTCAATCTGTAACACCTAGCGGGCTAGATCGTCTCTACCTGTTACAGATTTAGACAAACTGCAGGGGACAGGCCGAACAATCTCAATCTGTAACACCAGGCCCGATTTTGGCTGTCAAACTGTTACAGATTGAGACAAACCGGGCCCAAGCCACCACAAAGGTGCCTGTCCCCTTTGTGGCGGCTTGGACAGGCGGGTATCAAAAAGTGTCAGACGGGGCGGCTGCCGGGCACCTGCGCGCGAAAAGAAGTATCGGCCTGCGCCGTTGCCGTTGAGCGGTACCCCGTTTGCAGGGATACTGAGCTTATGACAACAGCGTGCGAAAGGATTGATGCATGGCTTTCCGTAATGACTTCCTGTGGGGCGGCGCGACGGCTGCCAACCAGTGCGAGGGCGCCTATAACGTGGACGGCCGCGGCCTTGCCAACGTGGACGTGGCTCCGCACGGCCCCGAGCGCTATGCGGTGGTCTCCGGCCAGCGTAAGATGCTCGACTTCGAGGACGGCTATTACTATCCCGCGCAGACCGGCATCGATTTCTACCACCATTACAAGGAGGACATCGCTCTCTTTGCCGAGATGGGCTTTAAGACCTTCCGCATGAGCCTGGCGTGGACCCGCATCTTCCCCAACGGTGACGAGACCGAGCCCAACGAGGCTGGCCTGGCCTTCTACGAGGACGTATTCCGCGAGTGCCAAAAGCACGGTATCGAGCCGCTCGTGACCATCACGCACTTCGACTGCCCGATTCATCTCATCAAGGAGTACGGCGGCTGGCGCAACCGCAAGCTCATCGACTTCTACAAGAATCTCGCGACCACGATCTTTACCCGCTACAAGGGCCTGGTGAAGTACTGGCTCACCTTTAACGAGATCAATATGATCTTGCACCTGCCGTTTATGGGTGCCGGCCTGGTCTTTGAGGAGGGCGAGAACAAGGAGGCCGTCGAGTACCTGGCCGCCCACAACGAGCTCGTCGCCAGCGCTTGGGCAACCAAGATTGCTCACGAGATCGACCCCGAGATCAAGATCGGCTGCATGCTCGCCGCAGGTAGCTACTACCCCTACAGCTGCCGTCCGGGCGATGTACGCCAGGCGCAGCTCGATAACCAGGACAACTACTTCTTCGTCGACGTCCAGAGCCGCGGCTACTATCCGGCCTATGCCGTCAAGAAGCTCGAGCGTCTAGGCATCGATGTGGGCATGACCGACGAGGACCGCGAGATCCTGGCCGCTAACACCGTCGACTTCATCAGCTTTAGCTATTACAGCACCCGTTGCTCCGCCAGTGCCGATAACCCCGATGTCGAGCGCACCCAGGGCAACGCCTTTGCCGGTGCCAAGAATCCCTACCTGCAGGAGAGCCAGTGGGGCTGGGCCATCGATCCGCTGGGCTTCCGCATCACCCTTAACGACCTGTACGACCGTTATCAGAAGCCGCTGTTTGTGGTCGAGAACGGTCTGGGCGCCAAGGATGTTGTCGAGGAGGATGGCTCCATCAACGACGACTACCGTATCGACTATCTGCGCCAGCACATCGCCGCGATGCGCGACGCGGTGACCGAGGACGGCGTTGACCTGCTGGGCTACACCACCTGGGGCCCGATCGACCTGGTGTCTGCCGGCACGGGCGAGATGTCCAAGCGCTACGGCTTTATCTACGTCGATCGCGACGATGCAGGCAACGGCACCCTCAAGCGCTCCAAGAAGAAGAGCTTCGACTGGTACAAGAAGGTTATTGCTTCTAATGGTGAGGACCTTTCCTAAGGAAGCTGAGACACTCAACTTCATAGCCTCCTAACCAAGGCGCCCGGCGAGTATGTGCTCGCCGGGCGCCTTGCCGTCTGCGGATTTTGGGACATGCGGCCCGCCTTTTCGACCCATCTGTCGGTACACTAAAAGCACTATGGGTACCCGCGAGCGACATATCGGCCACGCGGCCGCCCGATCCGCACCCGTGGCGGATCCCAGGGGTGGCAGGCTCTTCGCCATGCCGCGATTCCTTGTTGACATAACACATCAGGTGTACCGTCGTCGCGTCTTTGCTATCGCCGGTGCCATCACTGCGCTGTTCCTCATGCTTTTGGCGGTCTTGCCGGCGCTGTTCGCCTTCGACCCCAAACTTTCTAACGCCGTGCCGGCCTATAGCGAGGTGTCCGAAGAGGTCGTGGATGCGCTCGCCCACTCGAGCTCTCTCCCGCTGCTTGTCGCCGCAATTGTATTTTCGATTTGGGGCGTATCGGTCTATCTGCGCTGTTTGGACTATGTGTTGCGCCGCCGCCTTGTTGCCATCGCCACCATCTGCGCCCTGTGGATGATTGAAGTCATTCTCAAGTACAAGTCGTTCACGCCGTTCTATGCCACCGTGCTGTGGTACCTGTACTACGTGCCCATGACGCTCGTTCCGCTGCTCTACCAGCTGTGTGGTCTGCGCCTTGCGGGCCTGGAGCAACGCCGCCTGGGTCGCCGCTACCGTGCTGCGCTGTGGATTGTGGCCATCCTGCTTATCGGATTTGTGCTCACCAACGATTTTCACCAGCAGGTCTTCCGCTTTGACCGTACAAGCGACACCTGGAGCAACGATTACACGTACGGCTGGGGTTATTTCGCCGTCCTCGTGTGGACGGCCTTTGACTTCGTGGCCTTTTTTATCCTAGTTGGTCGGTCCTCGTCCTTTCGCATCCAACGTTTTTCAGGCACGGCGGCGCTCGTGCTGCTGGGCGGCGCATTCTTTGCCATCTCATATGCTCTGCGCGTGCCCTGGGCATGGAGGCTCAACTTTTCGCTCGTCTATTGCGTCCTGTGCGTGGTGGCGATGGAAATCTGTCTCGATTGCGGTGTCATTCCGTCATATCACGGCATCGCCGGTATTTTCGGCACCTTGCCGCTTGACCTCAAAGTTCTAACGCGCGACCTGCAGGAAGTCTATGCCACGTCAGTGTCAAAGCCAATGCCGGTGGGCGTGCGCGAGGAGTTGCGGGTCCAGGAGCACGGCCGCGCCCATGCCTTTGCCGTGGCGTCCGATCCCGATGTAATGTACCGTGCCTTTCCGCTGCTGGGCGGATCGGCCCTGCTTGCCCAAGACGTGTCGGAGCTCAACGAGCTTAACCGTGAACTGGCACATCGTCGCATGGAGTTGCAGCGTCAAAACGAGCTGCTCGCCGCCGACTACGACCTTAAGACGCATTTGGCAGATCAAGAGGCCGAGACCTTGCTGGTCCAAGACGTGGACCAGGCGCTTGCCCGCGCGCTCGAAGGGATGTACGACCTGCTGAGCTCGCTGCCGCCGTTGACCGACGAAGCATCTTCGCACGAGCGTTACCGCATGCTGCAGCGCGCCAAGATGCTCGTCGCCTATTGCAAGCG
This sequence comes from uncultured Collinsella sp., assembly GCA_905204415.1. Classification (GTDB taxonomy): domain Bacteria; phylum Actinomycetota; class Coriobacteriia; order Coriobacteriales; family Coriobacteriaceae; genus Collinsella. Next base: position 15,835 of record CAJKZP010000004.1, read on the forward strand.
CAAGGGGTCGCTCACGTTGGCACAGCACGGGGAGAGCGGTTTTGATCGCGACCGCATTCAGCTCATTGCCAACGAGCTCGCAAGCGACCTTCGCACCATCGATATCGATTGCGCCTCGATTATCGCCATACGGCGCCCGTTGCACGCCAGTACGGTAAGCGCCCTGTACGACTGCGTGTATGACTTTGCGTTTTTTGCCTACACCACCGACCATCCGGCGCTTATGTATCACTTGGGCGACCATGACCGATGCAGTGTCGAGCTGCGCGCCACGTTATTTTCCAACGATGATGCAGATCTTTCGCAGACGCCCGCTGCGCAAGAGCTCGAAAGCGCTTTGCAAGGGCGCAACGTGGCATATCGCCTTGAGGGCGAGCCCGGCCAGCTGCGCATGATCGTCTTGATGCCGAGGGCGGGTGAGTGACGATGCAGATTTCGCTCATCCTTCCCCAAATCGTTGCGCTCGATGTTGTCTTTGCCCTGGCTGCGTGTCTGCAGACGATCCACGTCCCGCTCATTTCATCGCGCCGCTCGTCCTATAACCGTAAGGTGATTTGCGCCTACGAGGCGAGCCTCGTGCTTCACCTGGTGGTTTCGGCGCTTATCCTGTTCGCGTCGTCTGGCTCGTATCTGGTGGCGCCGCTTGACGTTTGCGCCAGGGCAATGGGCGGAGTGCTGTGGCTCAATGCCGCAATCTTTGCCTATGGCGTGGTGCTTATGGTGCGCTATCGTCGCCCCGTCATGCTGGTCGAGCTGCTGCTTGTTGTCGCCGTTACACCGCCGGTGGTTTTTGCCATGGGCTCGGCGTGGACCATTGTCCTTATCGCAGAGGGAGCGTTCTTCCTGTTCCGTTCCATCGCGGCGCTCTTGATGGACGTCCGTAACCGCCAGGAGGATATCACCGCGTTCTCGACGATCGAGACCATCAACGTGATTCCCGTGGGCATCCTGTATCTGGACCCGAGGGGCCGTCCGCTGCTCATGAACCGCTGCATGCGCAAAAACCTGGTGGAACTTCATATGCCCACCGATCTAGGTGACATGAGCAGCACATGGAACGACCTGCGCAAACTTAGCATGCAAATGCCCGAAAGCAGTAGGAACCGCGTGCGGATTAACTTGGACCGTTTTGGTGAGGCTCGCGCGGTGATCGAGATTTCTCCCGCCGAGATTCGCCTGTTTGTGCACGACGAGGTTATGGTTTCGGGCCGCCTCTTTGAGCGCATTATCGGACTGGACGTGACGGAATACGCACACGCTTACGACCGCCTGGCGCAAGCCAACCACCTGCTTGAGCTTGCGGGCCAAGAGCTCCAGGCCCAGATCGAAGAAGTTAAAAAGGTTGCCGACAATGCGGCCTACCTACGTATGCGTGCCCGCGTGCACGACGTGATCGGGCAGCGCCTGTCCATTCTTCATCGCTATTTGGAGGAGGGACGTCTGGACGATGAGTCGCTCGAGCAGATTGACCCGTTGCTGCGCTCAATCGTCGCCGATTTGCGCAGTGGCGGTGCCAGCGAGCCTGCAGAGCAGCTGGGTGATATCGTCCATGCTTTTGGCCTGGTGAGTGTGCAGATCGATGTTGAGGGTGTGCTGCCCGAGGACGCGCGTGTCGCCGCCGCATTTTTGCAGATTATCCGCGAGGCCTCGACCAATGCCACCAAGCATGCGCAGGCACATCGGGTCCACGTGCGTCTGTGGCAGGAGGGGGCGGATGCTGGAGCCGTCGCGCGCATGACGATTTCTAACGATGGGTCCCCGGCCCCCGTATCGTATCGCGAGGGAACGGGTATCCCAGGTATGAGGCATGTCGCACAAGATCTGGGTGGCAGCCTAGAGGTCCACGCCGCCCCGCCCTTTACGCTTGCGGTGTCCATTCCGCTTAACGCCAACGACACGTCCCAAAGGAGAAGCTCATGATCCGCGTTCTTATAGTCGAAGACCAGGCCATTCTGCGCGAGAGCCTGGCACGCTCCGTTGGTGACCAGCCCGATATGACCGTCGTCGCCGCGATTGCCGATGCCTCCGAGGCCTTGGGCGTCGCACTCAGGGAGCGCCCGGACATGATACTGATGGACGTGTGCACCGAACACGATTCAAACGGCATCGTGGCGGCGGCGCGCATCAAGGAGCAGCTGCCCGAGTGTCGCATCATTATCATGACGGGCATGCCCGAGATCACCTTTGTCGATCAGGCTCGCGAGGCGGGCGTCGATAGCTTTGTGTACAAGAACGTCGGTATCGACGAGCTGTTCGCTGTGATGCGCTCCACGCTGGCGGGCTATTGCACGTTTCCCAAGCCGCCCGAGAGCATTTTTTCGGGCACGGCGGCCCTCGACGATGTCGAGCTATCGATTTTGCGCCTTGCCTGCGAGGGCAAAAGTCGTCGCGAGATCGCGGCCGAGCTGTTTATGAGCGAGGGCACCATCAAGCGCCGCATTTCGGAGATCCTGAGCAAGACTGGCTACGACAACATCATGCGTCTTGCCGTGCATGCGGTGACCGAAGGCAGTATCGTCCCCAATATGGAGCGCCCGTAGTCGGTGCGCCGCCCGTGCTCCAACGCCAAAGATAGGCCACCCGCCGTTTCGCAACTAAAATCGGCGGGCGGCCTGCTTGTATGGGCAGTGCTGTCGGCATAAAGCGACGGGGCCGCAGGATCATCTCCTGCGGCCCCGCTTGGTGTGCGCGGATGTGTCCGCCAATCCGCGGCTATCGGTGTCTGCCGTTACGCGATGGTTGCGCTGTAGGAGGCGACGTCCTCGTAGGAATCGGTCAGGTAGGCGTCGATGCCGATGGTCGTGTTGACCAGGTCATCAAGGCTGTCAAGCTCGCCGTTCGAGAACGTGAATTCCTCGGTGGCGTTGGTGCCAGGCATCAGGTGAGCCGAGAACCAGGGTTCCTTCATGGTGCCGTTGACGTTGGTCTTGCCGGAAGGTGCGTAGAAGGTCAGGTCCTTGTCGCTCTTGTTGGTGATGTTGACGACAAAGCCGATGTCGCCCCAGTCGTCCTTGAACTTCTCGGTGACGGTGATGGTGCACAGGTCGTCATCGGCGACGGTGACGGCGGGGGAGATTTCGACGCTCTGGACATCGTCGTCTTCGACGGCCTCATCGATTTCATCTTCCTTCTCGGCCGCCTCGCGATCCTTCTTCACCGTACCGGACAGGTCCTTGTCGGACTTGGTAAAGACAAGATTGCCGTCATCTTCTTCGAGGATGAGTTTTCCGTCCTTGAGCTTCATGTCATGCGACTCGTCTTCGGCGGTGATGGTTACGGTGGTGGCGTCCTTTGCCTCCCATTTAAGGTCGACGACTTCAAGGAACAGATCGAGGGCGCCTGTACCGTCCTCATCGAGAATCAGGACGCAGTGGACACCCCAATCCTCGAGCATCTTCATGTACTCATCGGTCAGCTCTTCGCCCTCCAGGGTTCCACCCGAGAGTTCCCAGCTGCCGACGAAGTTGGCTTTGGGGTCTTTGCCGCCGCCGCTGCAGCCCGTCAGGGCAAAGGCGAGCGCCAGGACGCATGTCAGAAATGCGAGTACGGACTTTTTGAACGTTGTCTTCATGGTGTCCTCCTTTATCGAACGAAACCCATAGCGGCAAATGCGGGGGTGGCGGACCCCCCCGTCAATTACCAGATAGAGGGGCTAGGGCCTGGGTGTTCCGCAGTTGCTGCAGAACTTGCCGCCGTTTTCGCTACCGCAGTTGGGGCAGAACCACTTGGTCGGTGCCGGGGCGGGTGCGGGGCTGCCGCATTCCGAGCAGAACTTGCCGGTGTTGGTGGCGCCGCAGCTGCAGGTCCATGCGCCGGCCGCGGGGGCGGCGGGGGCCGGTGCGGGGGCGGGCGCTGGAGCCGGCTGCGGGGCGGCCTGCTGTTGTGCCTGGCCGGCGGCGAACAGCTGGCTGGCGTTCATGCCACCCATGCCGCCCGCCATGCCCATGCCCATAAAGCCTGCCATCGCGCCGTTGGGGTTGGCCGCTGCCGCGCGCATCGCGTCGCTCTGGGCGCTGGCGATGTTGGCTGCTGCCATGGTGGGATCGCGCATGACCGCGGCCTTCTGCAGGTCCTTGATCATCTGCTCGTCTTCTTGCGAGGCGGCGATGGAGTTAACGCCAAAGCTCACGATCTCGACGCCGCGCAGGTCGCGCCAGTCGGCGGAGAGGACCTCGTTGAGCGCGCGGGCGAGCTCGGTGGTGTGGCCGGGGATAGCGCTGTAGCGGATGCCCATCTCCGAAATCTTGGCAAAGGCGGGCTGCAGAGCGGTGAGCAGCTCGGACTTAAGCTGGCTGTCGATCTTGTCGCGCGTGTAGCTATCGGTCACGTTGCCGCACACGTTGGTGTAGAACAGCAGCGGGTTGGTGATGCGGTACGAATACTCGCCGTTGCAGCGCACGGAGATGTCGACGTCCAGGCCAATATTGTTATCGACCACGCGGAAGGGCACGGGAGAGGCGGTGCCGTACTTGTTGCCGATGATCTCCTTGGTGTTGATGAAGTAGACGCGCTGGTCCTTGCCCGCGTCGCCGCCAAAGGTAAAACGGCTGCCGATATTGGCGAACGTCTCCTTGATGGAGTCGCCCAGGTTGCCGCTAAAGACGCTTGGCTCGCTGCCGGTGTCAAAGACAAACTCGCCGGGTTCCAGTGCGACCTCGATGATCTTGCCGTTTTGCACCACGAGCATGCCCTGGCCGTCGTTGACGGCGATGACGGAGCCGTTGGAGATGACGTTGTCCTCGCCGCGCGTGTTGGAGCTGCGGCCGCCGGTGCGCTTGCTGCCCTTGCAGGCCAAGACGTCAGCGGGCATCGATTCGCAATAGATAAATTCCTTCCACTGGTCGGCCATGACGCCGCCGGCAGCACCCAATCCAGCTTTCAAGAGTCCCATGGTGATCTTCCTTTCTCGTCAAAGGCCGGGTGGTATTGGTCAGAATGGCTAATCGTCCTTGTTGTCTTTCATGACGACCGAGGTCTCGGTGTGGCTGAAGGTGTCGTGCTTCTCGGTCAGGTCGAGCTCGCCGCAGTAGCAGTCGGCGTGGGTGGCCTCGTTGGCCGTCTTGAGCTGGCCCACCAGCAGCACGTCTGCGATGACCACGATGATCAGCGGCGCGACGATGTTGATGAGGATGCCCTCGATATCAAAGGCGAGGTAATCCGGATCGAAGGCGTTCTCTCCCATAAAGAGAATCTGGGAGAGGACAAATCCGATCACAAAGAACAGCACCGAGGCGATAGCGAGCTTGGGTTTGGAACAAGGAAGCTCGCCGACCATGCGGCCGGTTTGGCCGTTCATGGCAAACAGGTAGCTCTTGCCGTTCCACGAGGTAGAGAGCATCCACACGGGGAACAGGGCATAATCGCTGTCTTCCCAGGTGTAGTCGAGCTGCTTGCTTTCGACTGTGGCGTCGTCATATTCGTCGACGACGGTTTCGCGCAGGGCCGAGATCGTGCTTTCCTCCATGCGGCGTTCGGCGCGTGCCTTGCAGGTTTCGCAGTCCTCGTCGTAGCGGTTGGCGATGTAGCCGGGCATATACGCGACCGAGAACGGGCGCAGCGCGTCGTAGTCAAACGGCTCGATGGCATCCATGTGGCCGTCGGGCATCTTGGACGATCCGTCGACGGGCACGCGCTTAAACGAGATGTTTCCCTTGCGGTAGGCGTCGTAGTGGTCGGTGGTCGTGACGGTGCGGTCGGATTCCTCGGTCACGGTCTCGTTGGTCGCATCAAAGTACACTTCGCCGTCCACGCGGGCGCCGTAAAGCCAAAACGGCACGTAAACGCCTTGGACTTCGTCGATGTGGTTGCCGGTGACAAAGCTCTTGGGCAGCAGGATCTTGCCCTTGTAGTGCTCTTTGAGCGCGGCCATAACGTCGTCGCGGCCGAGCTTAAACGGAATCACCAGGTCGGGTGAGAAGTCACCCGAGAGCTGACCGGGTGCCACGGCGGGGTTGCCGCAGTACGGGCAGGTGGTAACGGCGACGGTGCCATCCGAGATTAGCTCGGCGCCGCACGACGAGCAGATATAGCCGGCGTTTTGGGCGAGCTCCTGCACCGCAGCGTCGGTCGCGGGCTTGGGCGCCGCCGCTGCGGCGTCGGCTTTGGCGTCTGCCTTGTCCTGGCGCTCGCGATAGAGGGCCTCGACCTCTTCGACTTCAAAACGCGAATCGCAGTAGTCGCAGACGAGCTTTTGCTCGGCACTGGCAAAATGCAGGGGGCCGCCACACGCGGGGCACTGATAGTTGACGCTCTCGAAGGCCATGATCGGTCCTTTCGCTGCCGGAGGCTATGCGCCGATGGCGCCGCCGCAGTATTCGCAGCGCCCGCTGGCATCGGGAATGGTGGTGGCTCCGCAGAAGGGGCAGGTGACCGCGGTCTTGGGGGCCTTAGCGGCCACGACGCTGTCGCGCGTCTCCTGGCGCAGCTGCACCAGCGCGTCGCGGACCTCGGTTGCCTGCCGCTTGGCCTCGCGGTATTCGATGGAGCCGCGCTGATCGATGGTGGAGTCGTTCACGCGCAGATCGATCTGGGTAAAGTACGGCGTGTTGACGTGGATGGTCAGGTTAAAGTCATAGTCCAGGTCGTAGCGCGGCGGGTTGTAGCTCTCGCGTTCGCCGTCTTTGGTCTCGCGATAGATCTCGGTGCGATGCTCGTCGATATCCATATCGCAGCCGAGTACCTGTGAGAACTCGATGATGTCGGGATTGGCGTCGCGCCAGCGGCTCTGCGAAGTGATGATCAGCAGGCCCGCGTCCTCATCGAGCATAATGTTGGTGCGCCCGGCCGAGAGTGTGCGCGTGGGGTTGAACGACGCCAGGCGTTCGGCATTGGCCTCGCGGTAGGCGAGTTGCTCGCGGATATCGTCCGCGGTGCTGGAGCGCCAACCACTAAAGAAGGGGGAGAGCTTGCCGGCGCACTCTTTGCACAGGTAGCCTTCGCTGATCTTGGTCTTTCCCAAAAGTCCCAGCTCGGTACCGCAAATCGCGCACTCTTTCTTCTCGAACATCTTGTCAAAGAAGCCCATGGTTGCCTCCCATCAACAGGTAGCGTGTGTCACTTTTGATGATGGGGGAGTGCGTGGTCTTTCACGATACCCAGATGGCTCAACGAGTCTCCACAACTGGGACATATGGCCCATTTTCGACTAGTCGTTGGGGACACTCTTCGGCCACTCATTGGGGACGTACTTAAATGAGTGACGGTTGGGGACGCTCCATGCCGAATGTGGGCGCCGTCCTTGCTATGCGACGGTGATGGCGACCTGGGCATAGCGGCTGCAGGGGCGTTCGGCGCGCGTCTGCACAGTGAGGGTGAGCACGAAACGGTCACCGGGCTGTGTGTCGGCGGGCACGACGAAAGCAGCGTCCACCGTGCATTCTTGCCACAGCGACAGGTCTTGGGCGCCTGCATAGCTCGACGGGTTCATGGCGACATTCCAATGTGCATCGAAGCCCTTGTCGTCGGGGTCGACGATGGTCGCCGCAAGGGCGACGCGCTCGCCGGCTGTGGCGCTGCGGTCGGCCGTGACCTCGACAACATGTGCCGGATGCGAGCAAGCTGCCGGATCGTGGGCACACCATTGCGCGCGGGCGGCAAAGTCTTCCTGATAGGCGCGCAGATAGGGATTGGGGTTGTCACCTGCGGGCGTGCCGATGGCGGCAAAACCGGCGGGTGCGTCCGCATCGGGATGCCCATCAAGAAACATGCGGCCGAGCAGCGTGTCGAAGCCGCGGTCATCGATACCGCGCAGGCCAAACGGCAGCAGCGGAATATAGGTCATGCTGTCGCCTTCGGCCATAAAGTCGCCGTGCTCAAACTGCATCGCGGGGATGCCTTCTAGACCCCAATCCAGACGGGCATGCTTGCCAAACTGAAACCGCTCGGGCTCGTTTTCGTAGACCTTGCCGTCGCCATAGAGCATATAGCGCGCCATAAGGGGGCCGTTGCCTTGGGTGAGATTCTGCTCGGGCCAAGGCGCCTTAAACAGCGGCAGCGTATCGGGCTGAGCCGTCTTGGCGTCGACATAGCCGCCATACATATAGGGCACGCGCCAAAAGATGAGCTCGGGAAAGAGCTCGCGCCCATGGTCGAGCCATGAGTTGTCCTGCCCTACGCCATCGGCAACGCCCATCACGCGCACCTTCCGATAGACTCGCTGCTGCACGGCAGACCATTCGGGCGTGGCGCGATAACGCTCGGCAATGCTCATGAGGGCGCGAACGATGGTGTTCATGCCACCCCAGCTGAGCAGCCATAACGTACGTGGATCATCATCCAAAATTGCCTGCGCAATTACGCGAGACCCCTCGGTTTCCTCAGTCACATCACCCTCAAAGGCAACATTTCCCACAAAGGTGCGCTCGATCATCTGGGCAGGCGTGGGAAACGGCGGGTCACCGGCAGCGTCCGCATTCGCCTGCAACTGCGGCCAAGCCTGGGCATATTCATTACTCCAGAGGCTCTCAATCCAATGCTCGGGAAACGGCCGATACTCACGAAGCTCGCCGGCCAGCGGATCAGGCTCATGAGGTACAACAGCCCACTCATAAGAGCGACGCCCTTTGGTCCGCCAATGCGAATTCACCTTGCCGAGCGTATGAACCCCATCCCCAAGAAAGTGATACTGCGAAGCCGTATACACCACAGCCTGAACATCAAGCACATTAAGATACAGAGCCAAATGAATGAGCGAGTTCATATCATCGACTTCCATATCGGTAGTAACAATCACCCGAGTCAAATTCTGGGACATAGGAGCAGCTCCAATCAAAATCAATTCAGCCAGTTACGCGCAAGGCAAGACGGGACCCACGCCCCCATCGCCACCGACCCGGCGTGCTGCCGGAAGCGCCCGGCCAGGATCACAGCAACGTCAACGCAGCGGGGACTGGGGTTTAGTCTTGCAAACATTCCGCAGGGGGCATGGGCAGGCGCAGCGCGAAGCGCAAAGCGCCAGCCCATGCATGCCCGAGGACGTTTGCAAGACTAAACCCCGGTCCCCGCGATGGGAGGGCTTAGCGGTCGACCCTGGCCGACCACTCCCAGCAGCCCACCGGCTCGCCGTCGATGAGTACGTTGCCCCCGTCGAAGTCTTGATAACACAGGTCGTTGAATTGGTGGATCCACACGCCGTGGTTGAACGTCTTCTTAGGCGAGCCGTCGGCCTCGCGATAGCGACCGGTCAGGTCCTCGACATGACTAAAGTAGGTAAGGTGCACGTTGGCTCCGGCGTCACGCAGGCGCGCCGTGAGCGGCAGCACGGTCTGTTGCGGAGACACGAGCTCGTCGCCCTTGGAGTGCGTAAACCACAGCGGCGTCTTGGCGAGCGCGGCTACGTCCTCGTCCGTGGCGTTGTACCACGGGGCACAGCAGGGAAGGCCGGCGGCGAAGAAATCGGGGTAGTCGGCGCACAGGCGCAGGGTCATAAAGCCGCCGTTGGAGAGGCCGGCGACCACGATGCGGTCGGTATCGATGCGATCGGCATGCTCGGCGACAAACTCGTCGATGAGCGCCTTGAGTACGGGGGAGTAGATGCTCTGGTTGGAGCGACCGAGCTGCTCGACGCCGTTGTCCATCCAAAACGTGGGCGACTGCGGCACGAGCACCCAGGCAAAGCCGCCAAAGTAGCGCTGGATTTGCGCCTGGCTAATGGCTGTCACGCGGTTGCCGATATAGGCGCGCGTGGCGCCTTCGCCCTGCGTGGCACCCTTGCCTTCGCCGGCGCCGTGCAGGTACACCACGAGCGGGGCCTTTTGGGGCACGACCGTGGCCTCGGGCGCGAAGGGATTGAAGCAGGCCGAGTCCTCTGCCTTAAAGCTGGGCTCAAAGAAGCCGTACTCGAGCGCAATACCATTGACGGCGGTCTTTTGTACGGCATTGCTCCAGCCCTTGAGCGCGGGGCAGATGTCGCCGCGGCAGGCATCGAAGACCAGACCGCAGGTGGGGTCGTCGCCGTCGTCGCCGGGAAGAGCCGCGAGCTGCGTGATGCGCAGCTGGTCATCGAGCATGCGCGAGCCCATGACGCCGCCTTCGATCTTTTTGGTCAGGCGCTGCTCGGCGACTTCGAGTGCCACATGGGTGCCCACGGCGAGCTTGCGGCCGTTCTCATCACACGGATACGCGGCGAGAACGTCGATGTAACCCACGGAGGGCGCGGCATGGTCGGCGCCGTGCTCCTTGCGCATCAGGACCTCGCCCGTGCGCTCGTGACGCTCTACATATATATGGAAAGTGTTCGCATCGACATCGTTGGCGCGCACGGTGCAGGGTAGGTCGAGAACGACCTTGCTGATCCAAGGGCCAAAGTCGCCCAAGGTGGTGACGGTTGCGTAGGTACACGATTTGAGTTCCATGAGCTGCCTCCCTTGCGCCGCGCATGCTAAACAATCGCGGCAATACAATCTAAACATGTTTAGTGTAAAGCAGAATTAGAGAATAAGCAGATGAACTCGGTAAACGGTCGCATCAAACGCTCAATGAACTGCTAAACACTCGTTTACTACTATCTAGCAGGGCTTTTGTTGATGAGTCAACAAGGCATTTGGGTGCCAGATTATATAAAATCCCACGTAGACGGCCATTTATAAATAAATGGCACTATATGTAATGCCTTGGCATTCAATTATGTTCACCCCCGATTTTCTACCGTTCACCGGACTGCAAACGGCAAAACTGCCACAAATTCAGCGCTCCGTGTAAACTAAACGCTGTAAACGTTCAGTAAACAGATTGTTTACGACAGCGTATCCAGGGGCTCGGCAGCCGTAAGGGGGTATAGTCGCCGGGCCAAAGGCGTGCCTACGTCCAAACGGGTAGGCACACGATGATATGGGGAGGGGTCCCATGGCAGTAGATAACAAGCAGATTGCCACCGATGTCCTCGAGCTCGTGGGCGGTGCGGAGAATGTTGCCGTCGCCACCAACTGCATGACGCGCCTGCGTCTGACGCTCAAGGATAACAGCAAGGCCGACGTGGAGAAGATCAAGAAGGTCAAGGGTGTTCTGGGTTGCCAGTTCGCCGGCAGCCAGCTCCAGGTCATCATCGGCCAGAACGTGCCCAAGGTGCTCGCCGAGTTCGTCGCCATGTCCGGCGTCAAGCAGGGTGCCGCGGTCGACGAGAACCTCGACGCTCCTAAGGAGAAGTTCGAGCTCAAGAACCTGCCCAACATCATCCTCGACTATCTGTCGGGCTCCATGACCCAGCTGATCCCGCTGCTCATGGCCGGCGGTCTGTTCCGCACCATCGCCGCGGTCCTCGGTCCCACCATGCTCGGCGTTCTCTCCGATACCGATCCGACCTACACGTTCCTCTACACCACCCTGTACGAGGCCACGTTTACCTTTATCCCCATTTACCTGGGCTATGCCGCTGCTAAGAAGCTCGGCGCCTCTCCGGTTCTGGGCATGCTCCTCGGCGGTGCTCTCATGGCCCCGTCCGTCGTGAGCGTCGCGACTCAGGAGGGTGGCGGAATCATCTCCGTCTACGGCATCCAGATCGCCGCTGCCAACTACCAGCAGTCCGTCCTGCCGATCATCCTCTCGGTGCCGGTCCTGTACTTTGTCGAGAAGTTCTTTAAGAAGGTCATGCCCGACGTGCTGTCCACGGTCTTCACGCCGTTCTGCACCATGATCGTCACCATCCCCATCGCCTTCATCGTCCTTGCCCCGATCGGCAACGAGATCGGCAGCCTCATCGCCAACGCCCTCTTTGGTCTTGCTGACCTTGGCGGTATCGGTATCCTGATCGTCATGGCCATCCTCGGCGCCTTCTGGCAGCTCTTCGTGGTCTGCGGCATGCACATGCCCGTCATCCTGCTCGCTCAGGTTCAGATCATCGCTGCCGGCTACGATCCCTTCGTCTTCGTTTCCACCAACTGCGCTATGGCCGCTGTCTGGGGCTGCGCCTTCGGTGCCTTCCTCAAGATGAAGAACCCCGACGAGAAGGGTCTTGCCCTGGGTTACGTCATCTCCGCCATCGCCGGCGGCGTCACCGAGCCCGCACTCTTCGGTATCCTCATGCGCTTCCGTCGTACCATGCTCGGCATGTTTATCGGCGGTGCCATCGGCGCTGTGTTCTCCGGCCTCATGGGTGTTACCTACTACCTGGCCGGCGGTGCCTCCAACTTCCTGGTCTTCACCAACTACCTGCAGGGTGGCCAGATGAACACCGTCTGGGCTATCGCCGGTATGGCAATCTCCTTTGTCATCGCCGCTGCCGTCGTCTTTGCCACTGGCTTCTCCAAGGAGGAGCTCGCCGAGATGGAGGCCTAAGGCCAAACCATTCGGACGCATACGACCTTACCTACACGACAGGGCCCCGTCAGGCGCAAGCCCGGCGGGGCCCTTCTTACAAGGTAGACTGATTGGGGGCGCGTGGCGCCTACTCGCCGGGGTTTGCTAAGCGCCAGGGGCTTTCGCGCGGGGTTACCGCGAAAGAATCTGCCGGTTCGCAACTCCTTTATCAAACGAAAGGACATGCAGATGAGTTTGGGAAAGCTGACCGTTAACGGTCGCCAGGACGGCTTTTTGTGCGAGGGCAAACCGTTCTTTTGGTTTGCCGATACGTGCTGGAGCGCGTTTACGAGCATTGCCGAGGCCGATTGGGACTACTATCTGACCCGCCGCGCCGAGCAGGGCATGAACGTGCTGCAGATCAACACGCTGCCGCAGTGGGATCGCTGCTGCCCCGACCTGGGCATTTGGCCCTATGCCAGCGAGGACGGCGTGCATTTTGATTGGTCCCGTCCCAACCAAGCGTACTGGGACCGCGCCGCCGCCATGTGCCGCGCTGCCGTCGAGCACGGCATTCGCCCGGCACTCGTGCTTATGTGGTGCAACTACGTGCCCGGTACCTGGGGTGCCAAGATTGCCGAGCGTTGCGGTGCCGAGGTTATGCCTCGCGAGGAGGTCCGTGCCCACGTTGCCCGCGTCGTCGAGAACCTGGGCGAGTTCGACCCCGTCTATGTGGTGACGGGCGATACCGACTTTACCAGCGACGAGGCGATCGTCTATTACGAGGATGCACTCGACGAAGTCGTCCAGCGCGCGCCCGAGGCGTTGCGCACCATGCATATCAACCGCGGCAACCGCACCATTCCGTCACAGTACCTGGACCGCCTGGACTTCTACATGTTCCAGCCCGGCCACAACTACGAGGGCCAGCCCGAGGCCTGGCGCCTGCCGCAGGACTTTATCGCCAACTATCCCAAAAAGCCGATGGTCAACTCCGAGCCCTGTTACGAGCAGATGGGCGCCTCGCGCAATGTGTACTGGCGCTTCACCGCGCAGGACTGCCGTGCGAGCGTGTGGTCGTCGATCCTTGCCGGCGCCAGCGCGGGTGTGACCTATGGCGCGCACGGCGTTTGGAACTGGCAGACCAGCAAGAGCCAGGGCTCGGTGCTGGGCGAGGGCTTCGATATGCCGTTCCGCTGGCAGGAGTGTCTGCAGTTTGCGGGCGTTTGGGACTTTGGCGCGATCGAGTACGTGCTTGCCGGCCTGGGTGCTACGGCTGGTGACGACGCGCTTGCCGTGGTTCCGGCGCAGGAGCTGATCGATGACGCGCGCGAGGCCATTCGTGTGGCGCGCGTTGGCGATCGCGTCGTCACGTACCTGCCTCGTACCACGGCGCTCAAGTTTAAGCTCGACGGCACGCGCGGCTGGACGGCAACGGTCCTCGACATGGAGGGCAAGCGCATCGCCAAGCTGCCCGTCCGCGACAACGGTGACGGCACCGTACGCGTGGCTCAGCATCCCTTTGATCATGACGCGCTGGTGATCCTGGCCCCCGGGCGCTAGCGGCTCTACTCCAACATTTACAATCCAGTCCCTTTCATGAGGGTGCGACGGAATGGTTCCTGCATGACAGCTTTAAGTTGCCAAGGGGAGCCATTCCGTCGCACTCATTGGGGACGTACTTAAATGAGTAGTAATTGGGGACGTTCTTTGGGAGGGCAGTTTGCGTGGCGGTTATGTGGCCCACGGTGAGACCTACGTCGGCGATATGTTGCTTCGTCTGACCAAAGTAGAGGCGTAAAACAGAGAGATAATCGGCTCCGGGCGCGATGTGCCGCATGACCAACATAAGGGAGCAGCCCCTGTGGTGGTCGCGGCGATGCGCATCCGGGGCTATGGCGCGTGAGGGGCGAATATGCAGGAGTTCTTCGGAATCGATGTGGGCGGTACGGCCGTTAAATGGGCTGTGCTGGGCGAGGATTTTTCCATCCGCGAGCGCGGGAGCCTGCCGACGGGCTTTACCACGGCTGAGGAGACGGTTTCGGCGTTGATCGGGCTCGTCGAGCCGTATCGTGAGCGTGTGAGCGCTGTAGGCGTGAGCGCACCCGGCGGTATCTACGAGGAAGACGTCACGGGAACGATCCATCGCGGCGGTGCGCTCACGTTTATGGGCGGCTGCCCGCTGGGAAAGCTCATGCGCGAGGCGCTGGGGGTGCCGGTTGCCGTCAATAACGACGGTAAGTGCTGTGCACTCGGTGAGTATGCGGCTGGCGCTCTGCGCGGGACGCGTTTTGGCGTGGTGCTCGCTATCGGCACGGGCATCGGCGGCGGTATCGTCATCGACGGCAAGGTCCTGCGCGGCGCGCACTGCTTTGCAGGCGAGTTCAGCTTCTTGCGCAACGATGTCACAACTGCCGCGAGTACGGAAAACTCCTTTGCGGGTTCGGGCGGTTGGCGTGCGCTCCGTGATGCCGTCGTTGCCGAGAAGGGCCTGCCTGCGGATTCTCCGGTGGACGGCCGCCGCGTCTTTGAGTGGATCGCGGATGGCGACATGGCGGCGCAGCGCGCGCTCGACCGCTACGCTCGCTCATTTGACGGACAGCTCATCAACCTGCAGGCCGTGCTCGACCCCGAGGTCTTTGTGATCGCAGGCGGCATCTCGTGCCATCCCGAGCTCGTCGATGCCCTGCGTGCGCAGATGCCGCTGGCCCTCGCGGGTTACGAAGGGACCCTTGCCGGCATTCCTGTGCCGCAGATAAAGGTGGCCGAGCTCGGCAACGACGCCAACCTTTACGGTGCTGTTCAGGAGGCTATGCGCCTGGTGTAGCGCGAGCCAAACGAGGCTGTCGAAAAAGATAAAGGCTGGCGTGAACCGCCCCCATTTCCCTAGCACAGGAAATGGGGGCGGTTTAATTTGAGGCGGGACTTTTTGACCGCCTGATGGGTCGCGCGCCACGATTCGGGTGTCACAGCAGCTCGCCGTGGCGGGCAATGTAGCGGCGCTTTGCCAGCTGGGTGAGCGCGATGTAGGCGGCGACGATGCCGATGAGCAGCGCGAAGAAGCTCGTGGGCAGCGTCATGAGGCCGAGCGCATCGGCGATGGGGCTTGCCGGCAGCCAGGTGACAAGCGCCAGGCCTAGCACGGTGAGAGCGCACAGTGCCGGCGCGGCGTGGTCGCGTGGGCTCGGCAGGCGCGGGGAGCGCAGCATGTGGATCACGAGCGTCTGCGACCACATGGACTCGATAAACCAGCCACTCTGGAAGAGCGCGGCAAAGGTCGCCATACCCGCGACGTTGCCCGTCCCGGAGAGCTCGGACCAGCTTGCGCCCACGGTGGCGGGGCACACCACAAAGAAGAGCGCGGCGAAGGTCACGATGTCAAACAGCGAGCTCACGGGACCCAGCTCGAGCATAAAGCCCTTGATGGACGCGGCGTCCCAGGCGCGCGGACGGGCGGTCCAGACGTCATCGACGGTGTCCCACGGTAGCGCGATGCACACGATCTCGTAGACCAGCGACAGCAGCACCAGCTGCAGGGCACTCATGGGCAAAAACGGCAAGAACAGGCTCGCGACGGTCACGGACAGCACGTTGCCAAAGTTGGAGCTCACTGTGGTCTTGAGGTACTTGAGCAAGTTGCCGTAGGTGCGGCGGCCTTCGATGATGCCGCTCTCGAGCACGCCCAGGTCCTTCTGAAGCAAGATGATATCGGCGGATTCCTTGGCAATGTCGACGGCCGAATCGACCGAGATGCCGCAGTCGCTCGCACGCATGGCGGCGGCGTCGTTGATGCCGTCGCCCATAAAGCCCACGGTGTGGTCGAGCATCTCGCGCATGACGCGCACCAGGCGTGCCTTCTGCAGTGGCGAGAGCTTGGCGAAGAGGTGGGTTTTCTCGGCGCGCTCGGCAAGCTCGGCGTCATCGAGTGCATCGATCTCGGAGCCGAGCAAGACGTTGCTCGCATCGATACCAATCTGCTCGCAGACGGTGGCGGCGACGCGGTCGTTGTCGCCGGTCAGGACCTTGACCGCCACGCCCTTGGCTTCGAGCGTGGCGACGGCTCCCGCGGCACTTGCTTTGGGCGGATCGAGGAAGGCCAAAAAGCCCATCAGCACCATGTCGCATTCGTCGGCGATGCCAAACTCGCCCACGCAGCGCGGATCGGTCTTCTGTGCCACGGCAATCACGCGCAGGCCCTCGGCGTTAAGATCGGCGACCTGCTTGCGAATCTGGGCGAGCTTGTCTTCGGCGAGCGGCCGGGCGATGCCATCGACCTCGACAAAGGAGCAGATCTCGAGCATTTCCTCGGCAGCTCCCTTGGTAACCATCTGGGTTTTGCCTTGGGCGTCGGAGACAACTACGCTCAGGCGACGGCGCGAGAAATCGAAGGGAACCTCGTCGACCTTGGTGTAGCGGTCGCGCAGGCTCTGGCCCAGCATGGAATCGGGTGCGACGGTCGAGGGTGTCACATCGGCACGGTCGATTACGGCCAGGTCGATAAGATTTTTGAGGCCGGTCTGGAAGAAGCTGTTCAAAAACGCATGGCGCAGCACGCGCGCGTCCTCGTTGCCATCGGTGTTGAGGTAGCGCTCGAGCACGATGCGGTCTTCGGTGAGGGTGCCGGTCTTGTCGCAGCACAGGACGTCCATGGCGCCCAGGTTTTGAATCGCCGGCAGCTCCTTGACGATAACCTGGCGACGGGCGAGGTCCTTGGCGCCCTGCGACAGGCTTGTGGTCACGATGACGGGGAGCATCTGCGGCGTGATGCCCACGGCCACGCTCGTGGCGAACAGCAGCGCGTCGATGACGTTGCCCTTGGTGGCGGCGTTGATGGCAAAGACGGCCGGCGCCATAACGAGCATGAGGCGTACGAGCAACATGGAGACGCTCGAGACGCCGCGGTCAAACGCGCTCTTTTCGCCGCGCCCGTTGAGTATCTTGGCGATGCCGCCCAGGTAGGTGTCCGAGCCGGTGGCAACGACAAGTGCCATGGCGGTGCCGTTTTGCACGGAGGTGCCGGTAAAGACGATGTTCTTGCAGGCAGAGAGTGGCAGCGCGGAGCCGTCGGCGCCCTCGACGACGGTGACGGCAGCGGTCTTCTCGACTGCCTCGCTCTCGCCGGTGAGTGCGGACTCGATGACAAACAGGTCGCGCGCGGTGATGACGCGGGCATCTGCTGGCACCATATCGCCGGCAGAGAGGCGGATCACATCGCCGGGGACGAGCTCGTCGAAGAGGATCTCGATGCGCTCGTCGTCGCGCAGGGCGGTGCAAGTGTTGGAGACCAGGTCCTTGAGGGCATCTGCCGCATTGCCGCTGCGGGCTTCCTGGATAAACTTCATGCCGCCCGATACCAGCAGCATGATGCTGATGACGATGACCGTGGAGGGGTCGCGCTGCGGCTCGGGCACGGCGAGCACGTCGATGTAGAGTGAGACCAGCGCGAGCGCGGCGAGGATGCCGGCGAAGGGATCGATGAACGCGTCGGCGATGCGGCGGGCGAGCGTCTTGGTCGGCGCTTCGATGGTGTTGGGGCCGGCGGCATCCAGGCGCTCGGTTGCCTGCTCGGCGGTGAGGCCGTTTGCCGTGGCGTCAAGCAGTACGAGAGCGTCCTCGGCGCTATGGGTGGCGGCGAATATGGTGTTCTTGGACAGGCCGGTGCGAGCGGCAGGGCGCGCCGTGCGGCGGCGCTTGGAGATGGCTTCGAGAACCGTGGCGGTTTTGAGCATCAGCATAGGGTCCTCCTTGTTGAAGGGAGTTAGCGTACGTGTCGTATTGAGTTGCAAAAAACCTAGATGTCGCTCACGTCAAGCTCACGAACTACCACAAAGGGGACAGGCACCTTTGTGGGGGGGTTGACGATCTGCCGGTGGCGTTTATGCGTGTGCGGAGTCCTCGCGGCGTGCCGAGGGCGACATGCAGGTTTTTCGACTAGGACTGCCTTCCATGGCACACCTCCTAAAGGCTGAGCGCAGCGCGCTTTGGGTATCTCGTACCCCTTTTTAATCCGCCCGTATTCTTGATGAGGGGGTTTGACATGTCAACCCCATTGTTCGGAAAACCATTCCCTCTGACAAAGCCTTTACAGAATGCCGTGGCCCCAAAGCGCGCCCGCATCGACGCTTCGCCTGCGCTAAACTGGAAGGCACGTACGCGATTACGAGAGGAGCCCGCATGGAGGCTTACAAGCAAGAGTTCATCAAGTTTATGGTTGAGTCCGACGTCCTTAAGTTCGGCAGCTTTACGCTCAAGAGCGGCCGTCAGTCTCCGTTCTTTATGAATGCCGGCGCTTACGTGACGGGCTATCAGCTCAAGAAGCTGGGCGAGTATTACGCCCAGGCCATCCACGATAACTTTGGCGACGATTTTGACGTGCTGTTTGGGCCGGCCTACAAGGGCATTCCGCTGGCCGTCGTGACCGCAATTGCCTACCACGAGCTGTACGGCAAGGAGGTCAAGTACTGCTGCGACCGCAAGGAGGCCAAGGACCACGGCGCCGACAAGGGCAACCTGCTGGGCTATGAGCCCCAGGACGGCGATCGCGTGGTCATGGTCGAGGATGTCACCACCAGCGGCAAGTCCATCGACGAGACCTATCCCAAGGTTAAGGCTGCTGC
This sequence comes from uncultured Collinsella sp., assembly GCA_905204415.1. Classification (GTDB taxonomy): domain Bacteria; phylum Actinomycetota; class Coriobacteriia; order Coriobacteriales; family Coriobacteriaceae; genus Collinsella. The sequence continues at coordinate 34,683 of CAJKZP010000004.1, forward strand.
CGACGTCGAAATCAAGGGCCTGATCGTGTCCCTCAACCGCATGGAGGTCGGCAAGGGCGGCGTGACCACCGCGCAGAAGGAGATCGAGGCCAAGTACGGTTTCCCCGTCGCGAGCATCGTCTCCATGGCCGAGGTCGTCGAGACCCTCTACAACCACGAGATCGACGGCAAGGTCGTCATCGACGATGAGCTCAAGGCCGCCATCGACGCCTATTACGAGCAGTACGGAGCACAGGAGTAGTTACGGCGTTTTACCAAACGCCGTAACCGGCCGACGCTGCGCGCCACCCAGGGCGACAATTTGTCATTCAAAAGGCGAGGCACGACCAGAAGGTCAATGCCTCGCCCTTTTCATGCCAACTTGTTCGCCCTGGACGTCGCTCGCTGTCCGTCCTCTTCTTGCGGCGTTGCCTTGCTCCGGATGGGTAGTCATTGGGGACGTTCTTAAATGACTAGTCAGAAATGAGCGTGGATAATCTCCCGTTTTTGGCCCCCGTGTGGACTCAAAGTGGGAGATTATCCACGCTCGTTTTAATATGGCTGGGCTGCGGTGCCTATCTAATCGGCTCAGCGTCTTCCCTGAGAATCGAAAGATACTCTTCATACCCGTACTGTCGGTATCTCTGTCTTGACTCGTCGAGTGGACGGAGGATACCCAATTCTTCAAATGATTTGACGAGCGAGCTCGCGGTGCTCCTACCGATATCGAGTCGGGCAGCGATAAATGCGGTGTCGAGGATGGGATGCTCTTCAAGAAGGCTCAGCAGCCTTTGTCCGTTTGCGGCAGTCCTTCCGAGATTTTCGGTAATAGCTGCCGTCGAACGGTTGTGGAGATCAACAAGACTCTTTAAAGACCCTACCGAGTCCTTCGCACTCTCAAGAAGACTGGCGCAGAAAAACTCTATCCATTCCTCGTAAGTTCCTCGTTCCCTTACGGATGTGAGTTGTCGGTAGTACTCGCTTCGATTTTTCTTGAACTGGAACGATGGATAGAACAAGCAAGAATGAAGAACGCCATCATTGATGAGCATAAGTGTAATGAGAAGCCTGCCCAGGCGACCGTTTCCGTCTAGGAATGGATGGGCAGTTTCAAATTGGTAATGGACGAGCGCCGCCCGCACGATCGGATCCATTTCGACTTGAGGCTCATTGATAAATCGTTCGAGGTCCTGGAGCGTGTTGCTCAAATCTTCAATGTTTGGAGGGACGAACGATGCAGTTGCAATGGTGCAGCCTGAAGGGCCAATCCAGTTTTGTGAGGAGCGCAGCTCGCCTGGATTCTTCTCCGTTCCGCGCACTCCGTCCAGTAGGACCGCATGAACCTGCCTGAGAAGCCTCGTACACAAGGGCATCTTTTTGAGCAGTTCTACGCCGCGGTCGACAGCACGGACATAATTCACGACATCTGCGACATCTTTATGATGGAGTTGGGTTTGCGATGGACTAAGTAGGTCGTCAAACGTGCACTGGGTTCCCTCAATTTGCGAAGAAAGGAGTGCTTCTTTGCGCACATACATTGTCAGATACATGTCGGCGTTGGGAACAAAGTAGAGCATGCCTTCAAGCTCTCCAAGCTTTCGTGAGCATGTGGAAAGCGTGCGATAGGTTTCCTCAGTGAGGTTTAGCTGCCTCAATGATTGCAAGGGCGTTGGCAAAAACGAATAGTAAGCCAATTTCCCCGATAGATTATTGCGGAGCGTTCCCTGGCCGTTCTCCTCGATTTGCATCGCGCCCTCCATATCTTTAGTGCCGGAAACTCGCTATTAGGCTAATCATATCAATTCTAATAACGAGTTTATGGCGAAAATAGTTATTAGAGTCGATTTGAATAATCTAATGACGAGAAGTCGTTATTGCTTTGGTGCAAGGTGGTCGAGTGGTCCCTCGGGCGCAGAGGAAAACGGAGCATTCAACACGAGCGTGGATAATCTCCCGGTTTTGGCCTGTGTGCGGCCTCAAAGTGGGAGATTATCCACGCTCGTTAGATAAGCGTCCGAAAATCCACGCTCGTCGCTACTTGAGCCCGGGCAGGCGGGTGTAGGGGAACGAGCGCTCCAGGAATTCGGAGCAGTGGGCGTAGTCTTTGGCGAAGTAGCTGCTGTAGAGCGAATCGAGCACGTATTGCACGGCGATATGGCTGGCGAACTGCGTGATGCGATGCGTCATGCTCTCGTGGTCACTCACCGTAAGGTAGGCGGCAAAGCCAGGGTGAATGCGCGCGCAATAAGGCGTGCCGATGACGATGACCGGGACATGTCGACTGCTGAGGATCGGCAAGATGTCCTTGAGGTTGGGGGCAAGGCCGCTGTAGGAGATGACGATTGCCGCATGGTCGGGGCCCGAGGCGAGCGCCGTTCGCACCTGGGCCTCGACACCGTCGTGGCACGTCGCGCTTTTACCGGCGGAGAGCAGGCGGTCGCGGAACATTCCCGCTGGATAGAGGTTGTGCGAGCCCGTGTAGATGTCGACCTGTCGGGCGTTCGCGATGAGCTTGGCGGCGTGGTCAAGCTGCGTGGGGTCGAGCAGCTCCTGCGTTTCGGCCAGCGTGGTCTGGTAGAGCCCCTCCATGCGCTCCATGACCTGCGCAGGGGTGGACGTAGCGTCGAAGGGAAAGTTGATGTCCACGTCGCGCCGATTGCCCGCCTCGGTTGCCAAGCGAATAAGCTCGACCTTGAGATCCTTGAAGCCCTCGAGGCCGAGCTTTTTGCAAAAACGGTGTACGCTCGCGACCGAAACGTTGGTGCGCGCGGCAAATTCCTTAATAGAAAGTCCGCGGATGTCCTGACCGATGGCAAGGGCTGCAATGCCGAGCTGTTGCTCGGTGGGGGTGAGGCCCTGCGCTTCGGTGATCTTGCGTTTGATATCCATGCGAACTCCCACACTCGCCAAACCTGCCAAAAAGGGACAGGTTTATTTTGGCAGGTTTTGCCCGCAAAGGGTAACGGGGCCGAGGATGCCGCTGGGGGCGACGGGCTCGGTGAGGCCGAAGATGTCGGGGATCGCATGGTCGAGCGTGTTGATGACGTCGATCGCGAGCTCATGCGCACCGGCGGAAAGTGCGCCGGCGGCAAAACGATAGGGCGGGCAGATGCGTGTGCCGAGTGAGCGTCCATCGAGCGTGAGCGTTGCGGTTTCGTAGACGTCTCCCAGGTCGATCGTGGCGTCGGTGCAATCGTTGGCCAGCTCAAACGACGCATGATATCGGTAGGTGCCGCAGGTGCCGGTGAACAGATCGGCCGTAAGGTCGCCCAGGTGTTTGAGCTCTTGTGCTTCACCAAAGGCGCCATTGCTGCCGGCAGGGGAGAGGGCAACGGTCCATGGGCCTTCGATGCGCAGGCCGAGCGATGTATCAGCGTCGATTACGCCGTCTCCGGGCGCATCCTCGTTGCTCGCTTGCAAAACAACGATGCAGCTCTCGAAGGGTGCGAGCTCCAGCGCACCGTCAAACGCAACGGGCTCGGCACCGTTTAGCAGGTCGAGCCGCGTGCCGCAAAGGCGCTCGCCTGTCGCAAGTGCAACCGTGCAGTCGATGTGCTCGCGTGGGTGCTCGTTGACGAGCATAACGTAGGTCTCGCCTGCTCGCTCGTAGCGAAGTGCGCGTAGCCAGGGCTGCGGTGTGTCAGGCACAACGGTCTGCAGTCCCGCGCTTGCAAGCGCGCGGGCGACATCGGCGAGCGGCGTTGCGACGAGCCCTCCCAGCTCGACCGCGCCATCGGAATCGTAGAATGCGCCGGGCACCTCGTCGACGGCAAGCACCATAACGCCTGCATCCGTCATGTATCTCGCCGCCTTTGCCGTCTCCGCGCCAATAAACGTAGCACCGGGCATAACAAATGCCTGGTAGTGGCAGTTGTTAACACCAAGCAATCCATCGGCAATCGAAACCTTGTAGCGGCTCTTGTCCTCAAAAGCCTCGGCGGGCACAAAATCAAAGTCGATCTGCGCGCGCGTGAGCTCTGCCGCCACGCGCTCGATAGGCATGGCGCTACCGGCCCATTCGGCATCGGCATGGTACAGGATGGCGACGGGGCGCGTGGCACAGCCTCCCGAAAGCAGCGTTGCCGTACGGTTCATATAGCTCATGAGCTGGCCAAAGTGCGGCCACTGCGGGTTGTTGCCGTGCGCGTAAAAGTGCGGCGGGCAGTCCCAATCGGGGAAGGGCGCCATGCTAAACGCGTGCGGCGTAAACCAATTGACGCCGCGGACGAGCATGTGGTCGGCAATCCACTTCATCTCGCGCAAGCCCTCGTGCCAGCCAAAGGCGCCAAAGACCTCGGCCATGCAGCGCCCTTGCTTTTTGGGGTCGAGGCGCGCGGCCGAAGAGCCCAGTTTGGCAAGCGCGTAGGTAAAGAACTCCATGTTCCATGCGCCATGGAAGTAGCTGTAAGGGCCGTGGTCGATGCCGGGGGCGAGCTGGTTAATAACCACATCGATGCCCGCCATGTCCTGACCGGCGACAGCGCGGAAGTAGTGCCCAGCGCCCTGGCCCAAGCGTGTGTGGCAGCTCTTGTCCTCGATTACATGGCCAATGTGCATAACGCCGCGCTCGCGGCACCAGTCACCAATCTGCTCGTCAAAGCACGCACGGTAGAGTTGCGTGGCGATGTCCATGTAGGTGTGGCGGACCCGAGCGCCGGCGGGATCGCGCGTCCAAAGCTCGCGGAGCTCACTCAGCCAATTTGTGCCCAGTGCCTCGTGCAGGCGTCGCTCAAGTTCGTCCGACCATGGCAGCGCCATGTCGCCGCGTCCGATAAAGCTGCTGGTAGAAGCGTCTTCGAGGGTCGCACCCTTTTCGTTCATAAAGCCCGGTTCATCGGTAAAGAACCCCAGGATGGTCTTGCCGAACTCGTCGCCCAGATGCTCAAACGTGGGTTCGTAGACGGCGTTGATGAGCATGCGGCACGAATCGGCGTCGACCATGTTGATGTATTCATCGCGAAAGCCGGTCTTTTGGCTGGTGACGTAGAGCTCGAGGGTGGTAACGCCGGCGGGGGCGTCAAAGCGCAGGCGGGCGGGAATGCTGTCCTCGGTCTGCTCAACGGCGAGCTCAAGGTCGAGCGGCACGCCGGCAGCGTCAAAACCCGCCGCGCCCACAAAGTGCTCTGTGAGATCCATGAGGTTGCCGAGCTTGATGGTCGTGGACGGCTGGGGTCCAACGACCGTTACCGTGTGATGCTTAAGCACGGTCTTCTTGAGCGTGGGGTCTACATCCTCGCCTGAAAGCGCGCCGTTGGCGTAGCCCGTGGGAAAGTGGGCATCATCGAGCAGCCAGATCTTCAGGCCCAGGCGCTTGCACTCGCCAATGATAAATCGCAGGTCGGACCACCAGCCATCGCGGCAAAACTCGGGATGCGTGCGCGACTCAAGGCAGACTTCACGGATGTCCGCCCCGGCAATTTGCTCTAAGTATTCGGTAATCGTCTCGCGTTCTTCGCCCTTGAGCCACAAGAACGGAAGCACATGGTTGTCATATGCCGCCATACCCACTCCTCCAAAACCTGCCGAAAAGGGACAGGTTTATTTGGCTCTTCGGTGGTTTCTGTGGGAGAGATTCCGGCATAGGCCCAGCTCAGCGGGC
>CAJKZP010000005.1:0-36515 GCA_905204415.1 uncultured Collinsella sp.
GCGCGAGCGCGTGACCTGTGAAGCCCCTCAGCATCTGAGCGCCGAGGCCGTGCCGTATTTGGTCCTGCGTCGTCGCGATGGCGAGGGCGAGGACGCGCCACTCGTGCCGCGCCTGACGTCCGCCTCGCAGATTGAGGCCTATTCCACCTGCCCGCTGTGCTGGTTCGTCTCGTATCGCGTCAAACCTCAGTCCATCGATGCGGGCTTTGGCAACATGGAGAAGGGCAACTTTGTCCATGACGTGCTGGAGCACTTGCATGCACGTCTTCCGCAGGAGGGCATGGAGCGCGTGACGCCCATGAATCTGCCGCGCGCGAAGGAGCTGCTGCACGAGGTCTTTGCCGAGACCCTGGCCGAGCACGCCGGCAAGCGCGGTACCGAGGGCCCGCTGGTGCCGCTCTCTCCAGTGGAGGAGCGCCAGGTGGCCGAGATCTTGCCGCAACTGGAGGGCGTGCTCGCCTACGAGTCCGAGGCGCTCGCGCCCTTCGCGCCGCGCTACCTGGAGTTTGCGTTCAACGAGCTCCAGGTCGAGTATGCCGGCTGGCCGCTCGGCGGGCGCATCGACCGCGTGGATGTGGACGCCGAGAACCGCGCTGTGGTGATTGACTACAAGCATCGTTCGGGTGTCGAGGAGTTTAAGCTCGCCGACCCCACGGTGCGCGACGAGGAGTCGGGCGAGGCCCCCATCGACGATCCGCGCTGGCTGCCGCCCCATACCCAGACACTCATCTACGCGCAGGCCATGCGCCGGGCGCTGGGTCTAGATGCCCGTGCGGCGCTCTATTTTTCGACCAAGGGCGGCAAGCCCGCACTGCGTGGTGCCGCAAGTGCCGAGTTGCTCGAGGAAGAGCGCGGCGACGGCCGCATTCCGGGCCTCAAGAAGGGCTTTCCGGGCGAGGGCGGCAACATGGACTTCGATGCGCTGCTCGACCGCGTGGAGACCGGCATTGCCGAGCGCCTGCGCGAGCTCGAGGCGGGCAACGTTGCCGCTGTCGACCCAACGTCGGCTCAGGCCGCGCATGCGCGCTGCTCGTATAACCACGAAGGAACGTTTGTAAGGAGGGACGTGTAGACCATGGATCTTTCGACCTTGATGCCGCAACAGCTGCAAGTCGTCAAAACGCTCGACCGCCCGCTGTTTGTCTCGGCGGGTGCCGGCTCGGGCAAGACCTTTACCCTCACGCGCCGCATCGTCTATGCGCTCTCGCCCGAATCCGGTCCGTTTGTCGAGCATCTGGACCAGGTGCTCGCCATTACCTTTACCAAAGACGCCGCGGCCGAGATTCGCGACCGCGTGCGCCGTGCGCTTATCGAAGAGGGCATGGACGAGGAGGCCCTGACGGTCGACGACGCTTGGATTTCGACCATCCACGGCATGTGCTCGCGTATCCTGCGCGCGCACGCGCTGGAGCTGGGCATCGATCCTGAGTTCACGGTGCTCACTGATACCGATGAGCTTATGGATCAGGCTGTCGAGCATGTGCTGGGGCGCGCGACGGCGCCCGATGCCGCGCCCGAGCTTGCCGCCTCGCTTAAGACCCTCTACGCTTGGTATCCCATGGCGGGCGAGGGCGGGCCGTTTGGCGCCGGTACCACCATCAAAGGCCTGGTGCGCGACCTGTTGGAGCTATCGAGCCAGCTGCCGGGCGGCATGGACGATGTGTGCGTGGCGCGCGGCCAGGCCGACACCTCGGCGCTTGCCGATGCCTATCGTGCGGCGCTGGGCGCAAGCAAGGCCACGACCGAGAAAGCGCAGGCGGCACTCGACGCCATCGACGCGTTTGAGGCGAGCGGCAAAACCATGGAGGATGCGGCGCGACTCATGATGTCGTGCAGCATGCCGCGCGCGAGCAAGGCGTTTCCTAAGGAGCAGGTGGAGCTACTCAAGGCCGAGGCGGCTGATGCGTTTATCAATATCGTGCTTGCCTGCGGCGGTTCGGCGCTCGATGCGCTGGTGGGGCTCGCCCGTGCCGTAGAGGCGGAGTACCGTGCGCTCAAGGCCGGCCAGTCCGCGCTCGATAACAACGACCTGCTGCGCATAGCGTACGAGGCGCTGCGCGACTACCCGGCTATTCGAGCTGCCTATGAGGGCCGCTTTAAGATGGTCATGGTCGACGAGTTTCAGGATACCGACCAGATGCAGGTCGATCTGATTCGCTATCTGACGGGTGCGGGCGAGCGCGCGCTGTGCACCGTGGGCGATGCACAGCAGTCGATCTACCGCTTCCGAGGCGCCGAGGTCGAGGTGTTCCGTCGTCAAGAGCGCAAGGTGGGCTCCTCTGCTGCGCCCGAGGTGACTGCCGTGGCCGACGCCCCTGCTGGCGAGCTCGTTAAACTCGTGCGCAACTTCCGCAGCCATGACGAGGTGCTGCGTTACGTAGCACGCGTCTTCGACGGCGATACCGGTGGTTTGATGCAGGGGTTCTTGGATCTTGAGCCGAGTGACGATCGCGAGGACAAGCTCAAGGCAAAGGCTTCGCGCCGCCAGGCGCTGCTCGTTGCCGGCGGCAGCACCCAGGAACGAACGCAGGCGAAAGCCCGTGCGATTGCGGAGCGGTTCCAAGCGCTCGTTAAAGCTGGCCAGTCCCAGGGCAGCATGGTGTTGTTGCTGGGCCGTATGACTAATGCCGACGTCTACGCGCAGGCTTTCCGCGACCAGGGACTCGACTGCGTTATCGCGGGAGGTTCGGTCTTTGCCCAGGCTGCCGAGGTCCAAACGGTGCGTGCCCTGGTGTGCGCGCTTGCCAATCCGGCCGATACGGCGCAGGGTCTCATGCCACTGCTGGCCTCGCCGATGTTTGCACTCGGCGCCCAGGAGTTCCTAGTGCTGGCGACCAAGCTCGACGAGCAGACGGGCGAGACGTCGCGTCGCAACATCGATGCGGGCATCATGAGCGATTCCGATGTGCCGGGTTTGCAGAACCTGCCGCTCGTGACGCGTGCCCGCGAGGTGCTGCGCTACGCGCTTCGTCGCGTGGGACGTGATTCGTTCGCCGCCATCGCGCGCGACGCGGTCAATGCCTCCGGCTGGTTCGTGCGCCTGGCGCAGCGCGGCCCCGAGGGGAAGGCCATTGCCGCCAACGTGCTCAAGGCGCTCGACGCCGTGGCCGAGGCAGAGGCCGAGCTCGGCAATTCTCCGCGCTCCATCGCGCTCGCCTTCGACCGCTTCTTGGCGGGCAAGGAGGCCCCGGGCGCGCTCAACGAGGAGGGTGACGGCGCGGTACGCATCATGACCGTGCATGCGTCCAAGGGTCTGGAGTATCCGGTCGTGGCGGTTGCCGAGTGTTTTGGCGTGCGCAAGCCGTCCGGTGCGGCGCAGATGGGTCGCGTCGAGGGCGGAGCGCAGGTCGTGGCGCTGCCGGCACGCTTCGACGGCGTTAAACTCGCGGACGGTACGTTCGTGAAGGGCGATGACGTCAAAAAGCAGTTTGAACACGCGTTTAAGGGCAAGGGCACGTCGCTGTGGTTGCCGCCAGAGCTTATGGAGGACGTATGCGCGACGGGCTCTCCCGCCGAGGCATTTGCCCGCCTGCGCAACGACGACCTGCAACTTTCGCTCGAAGAGCGGGCTCGTCTGCTCTATGTCGCCATGACGCGTGCGCGCGAGCTGGTGATCTTGGCGATGGATGCCGGCGTGAGCCGTGGCAAGGTGACGGCGCCGACCTTCGACGTCGAGATCGATCTGACCTACGACGTGCTGCGCCGCATCCTGCCGGCCGACAGTCTGGACATGCCGCAGCTCGATAGCGACCGTTTGGTGTTCGACAACTCCAAGCCGGGCGACTACGAGCTTATCTCGCTGGCGGACTTTACCTTTGGCGAGCAGGCGTTTGAGGCCAACGCTTCGCTGGATGCCGAGGGCAGGCTTGTCCGCGGCGATGCGGAGCCGGAGGGTGCCGGTGCAGATGCCCGCGCCGCCGTTCCCGGTCCTGCCGACCCCGAGCCCGATGCGTTTGAGCTCGTGTATCCCCAGGCGGTGGGCGTGCGCATGGGCACCTGCCCGTATCCGGAGCGCGATTCGTACAGCTACTCGTCAATTGCCGCGGCGCTGCATGCCGAGTCCGAGGACCGTGCCGCCGAGGCGCACGTGCCCATGGACGAGGCTGGCGATGATGCAGAGTCGGATGGCTCGGAGATGGCCGATGCGGACGTGGCCGTCGTTGAGCCCGCCGGCAACCCCATGGCGCTGGGCTCGGCGTTCCACGCCGCCTGCCAGTGGCTCATCGAGATGGGTGCCGACGCGTTGCCCGCTGCGCGCGCCGATGCGCTGGCGCGTCTGTGGCGCCTGACGCCGGAGCAGCGCGAACGCTTCGACGTTGCCCTGAACCGCTGGCTCAAGTCGGCTGTTCGTGCCGACCTGCTCGCGTGGCCGTGCATTCGCGCCGAGGTGCCGTTCTTTTCACTGGGCTGCGAGGACGAGGACATCGCTCGCTACGGTGCTTATGCCGAAGGCGCCATCGACGCTTTGGCGACGAACCCGGCGGATTCGTCACGTGCGCTGGTCATCGACTACAAGACGGGCGGCACACCGGACGAGACGCCGGAACAGCTGCAGGAGAAGCACGCCCTGCAGGCGCGCGTCTACGCTGATGTTTTGCACAAGGCGGGCTTTGAGGCCGTGACCGTCAAGTTCGTCCGCGTGGAGCAGCCGGATCCAACCATCTTCGTCGAACCCGCCGAGCCCCAAGTAGTCACCTACAACTTCTAGTCCTCAGATAACTTGCGGTGGAATAGTTCCTGCATTGCGGCCCAGGTGGCCCAAGCGGGAACTATTCCACCGCAACTGCAAGAGAAGCCGTGTGGGTTTGGCTAGGTTCGGGTGCCGTCCGTGCCGTGCGGTAAAATCGTTCAGTCAGAACACGAACCCGCATCGGAGCTCATCACATGGCATTCGTCCATCTGCACAACCACACTGTCTTTTCCATGCTCGACGGCGCAACCCGTATCCAGGATATGGTCAACCGTGCCGTTGAGCTGGGCATGCCCGCCGTCGCCATTACCGACCACGGCTACATGTATGGCGTGCCCGACCTGGCGCTGGCCTGCGACGCCGTCAACCACAACACGCCCGAGTACAAAACCTGGAGCCACGATAAGGCCTTCTTGGAAAAGGCCCGCCGCGACGAGCTGGTGGAGCCCGATCCCGAGGAAAACCCGCGCGAGCATGCCCAGTATGTGAAGGACATGGCCATGTGGGACGAGAAGGGCAACATCGACGAGCTCAAGCCGCCCCTGGTCATCAAACCCATCTTTGGCTGCGAGGTCTACTTTACGCCGGACGAGACGCTCGCCCGCGACCATAAGCCCGAGCTCTACCACATGATTCTTCTGGCCAAGGACCAGGAGGGCTACGTCAACCTGATGCAGACGGTCTCCGAGGCCGCCGTGCAGGGCTTTTACTACAAGCCGCGCGTGACGCTCGACAACCTGCGTCGCCATGCCAAGGGCATGATCTGCACGAGCGCCTGCATCGCGGGCATCATCCCCAAATACATCGACCGCGGCGACATGGAAGGCGCCATCAAGTGGGCCGAAACCTTCCGCGACACCTTTGACCCCGGCGACTTCTACATCGAGATCCAGGAACACGGCATTACCACCGATAACGGTCTGACCGACGAGCAGATGGACCGCACGCTCATCGACATCGCCAAACAGGTGGGCGTCAAGGTCATCGCCACCAACGACTTCCACTACCTGCGCCGCGAGGATGCGCCCGTGCAGGACGTCATCATGTGCATTGGCATGAACGCCAAGGTCGATGACCCCAACCGCATGCGCATGACCGGCTCGGAGTTTTACATGAAGACCGAGGAGGAGATGCGGGCAATGTTCCCGTATTGCCCCGAGGCCTGCGACAACACGCTCGAGATCGCCGACAAGTGCTACGTGGAGCTCGACTGGGACTCCATCATCCTGCCGCGCTTCCCGCTGCTCGATCCCGGCGAGACGCACGAGAGCCAGTTCCGCCGCGAGTGCGAGAAGGGCCTGCGCCAGCACTACGGCGACGACTGGGCCACGCGCGAGATCGGTGGCGTCAACATCAAAGAGCGCTTTGAGTACGAATACAAGGTCATCTGCGACAAGGGCTTTGCCGCCTACTTTTTGATCGTCGCCGAGTACGTGCAATGGGCCAAGGACAACGGCATCGGCGTCGGTCCCGGCCGTGGCTCGGCCGCCGGCGCTATCGTCGCCTACGCCATGAACATCACCGCGTTTGACCCGCTCGAGAACGGCCTGATGTTCGAGAGGTTCCTGTCCCCGCAGCGTACCGAGATGCCCGATATCGATATGGACTTCGACGATGAGCGGCGCCTCGAGGTCGTGGAGCACGTTCGCCAGCTCTACGGCCCCGAGAAGGTCACCCACGTCATTACCTACTCGACCATTAAGGCCAAACAGGCCATCAACGATGCCGCGCGCGTTCTGGACTACCCGGTCTACATGGGCCAGCGCCTGTCCAAGATGGTCTCGAGCGACCCCAAGGTCAAGCTCAAGCAGGTGCTCGAAAAACAACCCGGCAAAGAGGATCTGTTTAACCCCGACTTTGCCGAGGCCTATAAAAAGGACGACGACGCCCGCCGCATCATCGACACGGCGCTCTCGATTGAGGGCCTCACCCGTGGCGAGGGCGTGCACGCGTGCGCCGTTCTGATCTGCCGCGACCCCGTCAACGAGCATGTGCCCACCAAGCTCGACACCAAGGGCGGCGTCGAGATTACCCAGTACGAGGGCCATACCGTTGCCGACATGGGCCTGCTCAAGATGGACTTCCTGGGCCTGCGCACGCTGACGGTTATCTCCAAGGCTAAGGCAAACATCAAGAAGAACTTCGGCATCGACATCAAAGAGGAAGAGATTCCCTTTGACGATCCCGAGATCTTTAAGCTCATGGGCTCCGGTCACACCGCCGGCGTCTTCCAGGTCGAGTCCGCCGGCATGACGGCCACGATCAAGAACATGAAGCCCACCGAGTACAAGCACGTCGTGGCATTGATCGCCCTGTACCGCCCGGGCCCGCTGGGCGCCGGCATGGTTTCGTCCTACATCAACCGTATGAACGGCAAGGAGCCGGCCGTCTCCTATGACGACCGTCTGGACGACATCCTGGGCGAAACCTACGGCACCATGGTCTACCAGGAGCAGGTTATGCTCATCTCCGTCGAGATGTGCGGCTTCTCCAAGGGCGAATCGGACTCGCGTATCCGTAAGCCCGTGGCTAAGAAAAAGATCAAGCTGCTCACGTCGACGGTGCTCCACTGGGAGGATGGCTCGGACGAGACCACCTACGACCACTGGATGAACGGTGCTATCAAGAACAACTACACGCGCGAGGTCGCCCAGAAGATTTGGGACGATGTTCTCGAGTTCGCGTCTTACGCCTTTAACAAGTCGCACTCCGCCGGCTACGCCATCCTGGTTATGCAGACGGCGTGGCTCAAGGCGCACTATCCGCACGAGTACATGGCGGCCGTTCTGACGTCCTACACGGGCAAGACCGACAAGATCGTTCATTACGTCTCGGCGTGCCGCCACGACGGCATCCCCGTGCTGTCGCCAGATGTCAACGAGTCCGGTACCGAGTTCACGGCTACCAAGGAGGGCGTGCGCTTTGGTCTGGCCGGCATCCGCGGCGTGGGCACTGGCGTGGCGCAGGCGATTATCGCTGAGCGCGAGGCGGGCGGCCCGTTTAAGACGCTGCACGACTTTGTCGAGCGCGTGGACTCGAGCCAGGCCAACCGTCGCGTGATCGAATCGCTCATCAAGGCAGGCGCCTTCGACTCCACGGGGTATCCGCGTCGCCAGATGATGCACTTTGTGGATAAGAACAACCCCGAGAACATCATCGATGCCGCCGTGAAGCGCCAAAAGGATCGCGCGAGCGGCCAGACGTCGTTCTTCGATATGTTCGGCGACGTTGAGGGCTCGGGCTTTGAGGTGAGCGTGCCCGATCCGGACGGCCAGGAGTGGGACCGCCACCTTAAGCTGAGCCAGGAGAAGGAGGTTCTGGGCATCTATGTCTCGGACCACCCGTTGCGCCCGTTTGAGTATGCGCTAGCCAAGGCGCGCGACTTCTCGTTCTCGCAGATCGACACCGGTTACGAGGTGCAAAACCCTACGGGCGGTACCATCAACCAGGAGATTCCCGAGGGCAAGGCGCTGTGGTGGGCCGGTATGGTCTCGAGCGTGTCCAAGCGCGTGACCAAAAACGGTGACCCCATGGGCATCGTGCAGCTCGAGGACATGGAAGGTGAGGCCACGGTCGTGGTGTTCCCCAAGACCTACAAGGAGGCCGAGGGGTACCTGTACGGCGAGGTCGATCCCGAGACCGGCGCGCAGCTGTCCGATGCGTTTGTGCGCATTAAGGGCAAGCTTGAGCGCTCGGACCGCGGCGATCAGATCATCGCGCAGGAGATCGTGCCACTGGAGCTTAATGAGGAGAACAACAAGCCCAAGGTGTTTGAGGTCATGGTGCCCAACAGCCGCTTTAGCCAGGGCAATATGGCGCGTCTTGCCACGGTGCTTACCGCCAACCCGGGCGGCGACCGCGTGGAGATCTTTATCGAGCAGGTGGACGGGCGTGTGCTGCGTGCCGAGGTGCCGGCCAAGGTCAACGCACGCTCGATTCCGCTGTTGGCAGAGGCAAAAGCCATCGTGGGTAACCAGGGTCGCGTGACGGTGATCTAAGGGCGACCTTGCTGGTCCGCGCGAGATTGGAGGAAGTGATGGCGCAGGGGACGTTTGTGCAGGCGCTTCGTAAGGAGGCGGCGCTCAGCAGTACCTTTATGAAGGGGCGCTCGCTCATGCTCAACGGCGCCGTGCTGTCGTTCGAAGACTCCGGCTCGCGCTTCTCCAAAAACGTGAACATCGAGGGCTCGGTGCGCGGCTCGCGCGGCGACCTGTACAAGACGCACGTGGCGCTCGACATGGACGAGCACGAGGTTATCGACTACGACTGCGATTGCCCCGCCGCCTTCCGCTATTCCGGCATGTGCAAGCACGCCATCGCCACGGCGCTGGCGTATCTGGATGCCAGTGGCGCCGAGCCCGTCGAGGGTTTGCGCACGCCGGTCCGCACGTTTACAGTACCGCCCGCACAGTCCAAGCAGCCCACGCGCCCCGCGCCCACCGCATCTGCGGTCAACCCCAACTTTCCCTTCCCGGCGCCCGTCCCCACGAGCCCGAGCCTTGTGGCGGCGCTTTCCGATCTTTCGGACGCGCGCATGGACGAGCTCGCGGTCATGCGTCGCAAGCTCGCCAGCACCATTGACCCCGATGCGCCCAAAGCGGTGCTGGAGCCCTCGCTGGTGCCGTACTACAATCCGCTGTTTGCCGATCGTTTTAACTGGGCGCTCGAGTTTCGCATTCGTAGCGGTTCGGTGTCCTACGTGGTTAAGGATATCGACGGCATGGCCGATGCCTATGTGCGCGGCGGTACGTTCTCCTATGGCAAGAAGCTTACGTTTGCCCATGTGCCCGAGGCTTTCGATGACGTGTCGACAAAGCTGCTCGACTTTATCGCAATGACGGTCGCCTACCTAGGCGATATTACGAGCTCGCGCTCGGCGTCGTATGACTTTGTCCGCAACGGTTTTGTCGCCGAGCGTCAGTTGCCGGTATCCGAGCATTCCATCGTGTCCGTGCTGGACCTGCTGCGCGGCAGGACCATGTCCTTTGAGCCTGCTTGGTCGCGGGGAACGACGACGCATCGCGCCTACGAGGTGGCAGTCGAGCCGTCGCCGCAGGGGGAGGGCGAAGTCCCGGCTAAGCGCTCGCCGCTCCTTGCCGCCAAGATTGCACCGGCGGCGGGAGGCAGCTACGACTTGCGCCTGCCGGCCGATACGTACTGCTTTGTCGCAGGCGATGCAGCCTATCTGGTCGATACGCGCCGCGCGCGCCGTACCGACACGGCGTTTGCCCAGCATGCGGCGCCGTTCCTATCGCACTTGTTGCCCTGCCGCACGCCGGTCCATATCGCCGCCGACCAGGTGGGCGAGTTCTGCCGCATGGCGCTGCCGATCTTGCGCGACTACACCGACCTGATCGCTCCCGCCGTACTTGACGCCGTGGCGCCCGAGCCGAGTTTTGCCATGGCGATTGGCGTCGACGATGGCCTTGTGACCTGCAAGATTACGGTGGCCTACGGCGATTGGTCGGCAGATCTCTTTAGTCTTGGTGCTCCGGGCAGTCCTTTCGAAGAGCAACGCCCCGGCGTTCCGCCCCGCGATACGCTGGCGGAGTTTCGCGTTATGGACACGGCTGCCCTGTACTTTGATTTCCGCGAGGGCGGCCTGGCGTTTGAGGAGCGCGATGACGAGAGCCTGTTCCACTTGCTGACCGAGGGCCTGTCTGCCCTGTCCGAGCTTGGAGAGGTCATGCTCAGCGACCGCCTGCGCCAGATTTCGGTCCGCCCTGCGCCCAAGCTCTCGGTGCGCGCCACCGTCAAGAGCAACTTGCTCGACGTCGAGCTGGGTGCGAGCGGGCTTTCGGCGGGCGACCTTGCCATCTATCTGGACTCGTATAAGCGCCACCAGACGTTCGCGCGCCTTACGTCCGGCGACATCGTTCGCCTGGATGAAGGTGCCCGCGCTGCGTTTGGCCTTGCTGAGGACTTGGGCGTCGATGCCGTCGACCTGCTCGACGGCGTGTCGCTTCCCGCATCGAGTACTCTGTTCGTCGACAACATGCTTGCGCGCACGCCCGCGCTCGAAGCCGATCGCGACGCTGCATTCCGTCGCACCGTCGAGCGCTTGGATACGCTCGGCAAGATGGACTTTACGGTGCCGGTCTCGCTCAAGGCCACACTGCGCGGCTATCAGGTCGACGGCTACCAGTGGCTCGGCTCGCTCGAGCATCTGGGCCTTGGCGGCATTTTGGCCGATGATATGGGTCTGGGCAAAACGCTGCAGATGATCGCGCACATTCTGGCGCGCGTGGAGGCGGGGGACACCAAGCCCACGCTCGTGGTATGCCCCGCGTCGCTCGTGTACAACTGGGCTGCCGAGTTGGAGCGCTTCGCCCCCTCGATTGATGTGTGCGCCATCGTGGGCGCCAAGGCCCAGCGTCGCGTGCAAATTGCCGGTGCCGCCGAGCACAACGTGGTCGTGACGTCGTATGACCTCATGCGTCGCGACATCGACGAATATGTCGAGCAGGACTTTGCCCGCGTAGTGCTCGACGAGGCCCAGTACATTAAAAACCCGCTCACCCAGGTGGCTCGCGCTGCAAAGCGCCTGCCGGCCGGCGTGCGCTTTGCCTTGACGGGCACGCCCATCGAAAACCGCCTGTCCGAGCTTTGGAGTATCTTCGACTTTTTGATGCCGGGTCTTCTGGGCACGCGCGACTCATTTGCCAAGCGCTTTGAGAGCCCCGTCGAGCATGCCGAGGGCGACAGTGCCGCTCGTCTGCAGGCGCTCGTGTCGCCGTTTGTGCTGCGTCGCGTCAAGGAAGATGTGGTGGCCGACCTGCCCGAGAAGATCGAGGATACGGTGATGGCGCAGCTTGCCGGCGAACAGCGCAAGCTCTACCTGGCCAACCAAGACCGCATCGCCCAGCAGGTGCAGCACCGCGAGGCCGGGGAGTTTAAGAAAGATAAGCTCAAGGTGCTCGCCGAGCTCACCAAGCTGCGCCAGATCTGCTGCGACCCGCGTCTACACTACGAGGATTACAAGGCGGGGAGCGCCAAGCTCGATACGTGCATGGAGCTCGTGCACGGCGCACTCGACGGCGGGCATCGCATCCTGTTGTTCAGCCAGTTTACGGGTATGCTCGATATCATCGGCAAGCGCCTGTCTAAGGAGGACATCGCCTTCCTTAAGCTCACGGGCGCTTCGTCTAAGGAGAGCCGCGCCAAGATGGTTGCGCAGTTCCAGGCAGGCGAGGTGCCGGTGTTCTTGATTTCGCTCAAGGCGGGCGGTGTTGGCCTTAATTTGACGGCTGCCGACGTGGTCATCCACTACGACCCGTGGTGGAACGTGGCCGCCCAGAACCAGGCGACCGATCGCGCCCACCGCATTGGCCAGCAGCACACCGTGACCGTGTACAAGCTCATCGCCAAGGACACGATCGAGGAGCGCATTATGCAGATGCAGGAGTCCAAGCGCGATCTGGTTAACAGCGTGCTCGGCGGCGATGGCATCTCGTCGGCGCTGTTTACCCGCGAAGATGTTCTGGCGCTGCTGGGCGGCGACGGGCGCTAACCCGCTCGGGTGGGTCTGCTAGGGCGGATAGCTCGCGCTGCCCCATCGTCCCTGCCCGTTATGTGTTCATTTGCCATGCCGTGGATGGTTCGCCTACCTTTGGGCATAAGAAGCATCAGGAATATTGGCACATCAGCAAAGGAGAACATCATGGCGAAATTCTTTAAGGACTCCGACGGCAAACTCGTTGCCGCCCTTGGCGACGGCGTTGCGACCCCTGCCGGCTGCACGGAGCTGACGGCAAACACCGAGGATGCGGCGCACGAGAAGCACGTGCCTGTTGTCGAGATCGAGCGCGACGGCCACGTCATTCGCGCGCGCGTGGGCTCGACGGAGCACCCCATGCTGCCCGAGCACTACATCGAGTGGATCGCGCTTGAGGCCGAGGGCCGCCTGGAGGTCCATTACCTTGAGCCCGGCATGAAGCCCACGACGTTTTTCGCTGGCGGCTCCAAGACCGGTACTGTCTATGCCTACTGCAACCTGCATGGGCTGTGGTCCGCGACGTTCTAGGAGCGCGCCCCCGCTCGGGGTATCATAGCTAGCATATGCACATGCGAGCGCCGGCTGCATTATGCGGCCGGCGCTTTTACTACGACAACGACGATTTACGACGGAAAGGGCTGGGCCATGAAGCTCGCACTTGCACAGATCGATATGCGCTTGGGTGACATCGAGGGCATTTGCGGCCGCATCGAGGACCAGGCTCGCCTGGCCCATGAGCGCGGCGCGCGCGTGCTGTGCGTTCCGGCCCCGCTCTTTATGGGTGCCATGCCGGGCAGCCTGGTGGGCGCTGCCGATTTTGAGCACGATATGCTGACGGGCCTGACGGGCGTTGCCGAGCGCATCCAAGAGCTCGATATGATCTGCATCGTGCCCGCTGCGGTTTCGTTTGAGGGCCAGCCCCTGCTTGACTATATGATGCTTAAGGATGGTCGCGTGGTGCCTGCGCGCGCAAGTATTGCCCTGCAGCGCGGTGAGAACAACGACACACGTTGGGCACCGCCGGTGTTTGACGTGGACGGCGTGCGCATCGCCGTGGTGTTTGACCTGGATCGCGAGCTCGAGATGCTGCCGACCGGTGTCGACCTCATTGCCTATTTCCAATTCAACGCGTTTGACATGACCGATCGCGAGACCGCCGCCGTCGCCGCCGTGCGCAGCGGTGCCTACCGCAAGATCGCCTCCAAGCGCAGCGTGTGGTTTGCCTGCATGGCGCCGGTCGGCGCCTATGACGAGTCGGTGTATACCGGCGGGTCGTTTGTGCTCGACGATTGCGGTCGCGTGGTGGCCCAGGCGCCGTGTTTTGAGGAGAGCCTGCTGGTTCAGGAGATTCAGCGCGGCGTGATGCTCGATGCCCTGGAGGACCATGAGCTGCCCCAGTTTCGCTCCGAGGAGTGGTTGTGGCAGGCGCTGGTGCTTGCCGTGCGCGACAATGCCCGCGCCCACGGTACGACGCATGCCGTGGTGGCGATCGAGGGCGATTTGCCGTCGTCCCTGTTGGCGGCGCTTGCCGTCGATGCCTTGGGTCCTCGTAACGTAATTGGCTTAGTGCTGGGGCGCAACCGCATCTTTACGCCGGCGCAGGAGGAGGCCGAGGCCGCCCGCTGTTCTGCTGTTCGCTCAATCGCTGAGCGTCTGCACATTCGCACCGTCGAGCGCGATGCGCCGGATGCGGAGCGCGTGCTCGACCGCGACGTGTCGGCGGGCGATGCCGAGCGCCTGCGTTCGCGCGCGCTGGGCCTGATGCTCGAGGATACGGCGCTCGAGCTGGGCGCCATGGCGTTGAGCCCGCTTTCCAAGACTGAGTATGCACTGGCGGCGCCCGCGCTGTCCGGCGGCTACCAGGGCGATTTTGCGCCCTTTGGCGACGTGTATCTGTCGACGCTCGAGTTTGTGGCACGCGTGCGCAACCGCACCTCGGCCGTGGTGCCCCAAGAGCTCGTGACGCTCAACGCGGTAGAGGATTGCATGGATCGCGTGCTGGCGCAGGCACTCTCGGCGCTCGCCGGCCCGGTTGATATGCTCGATCGCGCGGCGCAGCTGCTGGGCGGGCTTGAGCCGGGCGAGGTCGATGGTGCGCTCGAGTCGCACGTGGACCGCAACCGCCCCTTTGATGACATCCCGATGGCCGCCGCCAAGCCCGAGGCCTGCTCGCTGCTGCTGATGCTCGTGCGCCAAGGTGAGGCTGCTCGTCGCATGCTACCGACGGCGCCGATCGTTTCGGCCCGTTCGTTTGCCGAGCGCGCCTGGCCGTACATGCTTGCGTGGTCCGATCTGGGGCTCAACGGTAAGGAGCGCATGGCGGTTGATTCGCTGGCGCGCGCCGAGGTGCGCCGTTTTGCCGACGACGATACGAGTGACCGTATGCGCGGCGAGATGATGGGCTTATTAGGCGAGCTGTTGGGTATTTCGCCCGAGCAGATGGAAGAGCTGCGCTCCGAGGACGGTCAGCGTCGTTTGCATGAGGGTATGAAGAAGTTTGAGGGCGAGGTCCAGGACGCCATCGATAAGATGATGGGCGGCCAGGGTGGACCGCAGGGAGGTCCGATGCCGCACCCGCCGGTTGATCCCCGACAGTTCCCATTCTTCTCGCAGAACTAAAAAGGTTACGCGGTTTTACCAAACCGCGTAACGAGTCGACGCCGCGCGAGCCCCTGCCGGGCAATCTGCCGCCCAAACCGTCGCTTGCGTACAGAAGTACGCGGCACTCCTCTTTCGCGACACCTTGCCACGGCAGGGACTCGCTCGCTGGCGTATGTTCAACCTGCGATTAAACCTTGCTTGGCTTATGCTTCCCAGGTTGTGTTATTCTAGAACAGACGTTCGTGAATGGTGCGCGGGGCCTTGTCTTGTGCTGTACTTGTGACGAGGGGAGGTCGGCTTGGTTATCTTGGGTATCGACCCCGGTTTGGCCCATACGGGCTGGGGGATTATCGAGGAGCGGCGTGGCGAGGTTCGTTGCCGTGCCTACGGTTGTATCGAGACCAGCGCGGGCAGCCCGCTCGCGGTGCGCCTGTCGCATATCGCCCGCGACCTCAAGGGTGTCGTGGAGCGCTACCGCCCCGATACCGCCGCCATCGAGAGCATCTACTTTGGCGCCAACGTTCGTTCGGCCATTCCTACGGCGCATGCCCGCGGTGCTGCACTCGTGGCGCTTTCGGAATGCGCGCTCGAGATCGGCGAGTACACACCTATGCAGATCAAGCAGGCTGTGGTGGGCACCGGTGCCGCAGATAAGCGGCAGGTCGCCTACATGGTGCGCACGCTCACACAGCTTGATCACGACCCGCATCCCGACCATGCCGCCGATGCTCTGGCCTGCGCTATCTGCCACGTTAACCTCAGCCGCACCCGGGCGCTTACCGGCGGCGAGTTCTATCAACAGAGAGGAACCGGATACTGATGATTTCCCAGCTCCATGGAACGCTTGTCGAGGCCACGATGAGCTCGGCCGTCGTCGATGTATCGGGCGTGGGCTTTGAGCTTGGTATTTCGGGCAGCACTGCCGCCACGCTGCCTACGCCCGGCGGCGAGGTACGCCTTTATACCCGTATGCAGGTGCGCGAGGACGCCATGACGCTCTTTGGTTTTGCCTCCAAGGACGAGCGCACGATGTTTGATCGGCTCGTGTCCGTCTCGGGCGTCGGTCCGCGCCTGGCGCTCGCCGTGCTCTCCACCTATACCGTGGGGCAGCTGTATTCCCTGGTAATGGCCGAGGATGACAAGGGCATGGCCAAGGTGCCCGGTGTGGGCAAAAAGACAGCGCAGCGCCTCATCTTGGAACTCAAGAGCACCTTTGCCAAGGACAAGGGCTTTGTGCCGGTCGACGTGATTCCCGGCCAGATTGCGATGCCGGTTTCCGCCGCCACTCCTTCGGTGATCGATGACGCCCGTGCGGCGCTCCTTTCCATGGGCTTTAGCCCGCAGGAGACCGATGTTGCCCTGAGCGGGTATGATGTGCAGGATATGCGTGTCGAGGATCTGCTCGGCGCTGCGCTTAAGCGACTCGGAATGGATGCGTGATGTGGGAAGCCGATGACTCTCAGGACCTGTGGGCGACGCCCGGCAACTCGCCGGCGGCATCCATGGCGCACGGTGAGCGCATGGTGGGCTCGGAGCTGACGCCCGAGGACCTCGATGTCGACCGCACCTTGCGCCCCCAGCGCCTGGACGACTACTGCGGTCAGGAGCACATCAAACAGAGTCTGCGCGTGCTCATCGAGGCGGCGCAGAGCCGCGGCGAGACACTCGACCACGTGATCTTTTCGGGCCCTCCGGGTCTGGGCAAGACCACGCTGGCTACGGTTATCGCCAACGAGCTGGGCGCTCAGATTAAGACGACGAGCGGCCCGGCCATTGCGCGCACCGGCGACCTGGCGGCCATCCTGACTAACTTGCAGCCGGGTGATGTGCTGTTTATCGACGAGATTCACCGCCTCAACCGTTCGGTCGAGGAAGTTCTGTATCCCGCTATGGAGGACTTTGCGCTCGATATCGTGATCGGCAAGGGTCCGGCTGCGCGCTCGATTCGCCTGGATATCCCTAAGTTTACGCTGGTGGCGGCCACGACCCGTTCGGGTATGCTGACCGGCCCGCTGCGCGATCGCTTTGGCATCTCGTATCGCCTGGACTACTACACGGTCGAGGAACTCGCCCAGATCGTGACGCGCTCGGCGACCATCTTGGGCGTGACGATAGACCATCCGAGCGCGCTCGAGATCGGCTCGCGCTCGCGTGGCACGCCGCGCTTGGCCAACCGTCTGCTCAAGCGTGTGCGCGACTATGCGCAGGTACGCGGTAACGGGCCTATTGAGCTTGATATTTGCCGTCAGGCGCTCGAGTTCTTCGAGATTGATGAACTTGGTCTGGACTGGATGGACATTCGCATCTTAGAGACGCTTGCCAAGACGTTCTCCGGACGTGCCGTGGGCCTGACGACCCTTGCCAGCGCGGTGGGCGAGGACCCGGGTACGCTCGAGGATGTCTACGAACCCTATCTGCTGCAGTGCGGCTTGATGATTCGCACGCCTCAGGGCCGCCAGGCAACGCTTCGCACCTTTGAGCATTTGGGTATCGAGCCAGCCGTTTAGAGACGGGTTTGTTTTGGCTGGTCTGTAGGCTATCGCTGAGCATTGGATAAACATATCGCCATTCATCGGTTACGGGTGTTTTACTATTGCGTGCCCGTGCTATGCTGAATTGGTCTTTTTCTCATCCGGTAACGAAAGGACCGCCCATGCCTACTGACATCGAAATCGCACGTTCCGTCACGCCGCTGCCCATTACCGAGGTGGCTAAGAACGCCGGCGTCGACGTAAAGCACCTGATTCCGTACGGCTTCGACAAGGCTAAGGTCGACTATTCACTGCTCAACGAGCCGACCGATCACCAGGCCAAGCTCGTCCTCGTGACCGCCATCAACCCCACGCCCGCCGGCGAGGGCAAGACCACTACGACCATCGGTCTGGCCGATGGCCTGCGCCGTCGCGGCGTCAAGAGCGCTGTGGCCCTGCGCGAGCCTTCGCTCGGCCCCGTCTTTGGCGTCAAGGGCGGTGCCGCCGGCGGCGGCTGGGCGCAGGTCATCCCCATGGAGGACATCAACCTGCACTTTACCGGTGACTTCCATGCTATTGGTGCCGCCAACAACCTGCTGGCTGCCATGCTCGACAACCATATTCAGCAAGGCAACCAGCTCGGTATTGACGTCAAGCGCATCACCTGGAAGCGTGTCGTCGACATGAACGACCGCCAGCTGCGCCATGTTATCGACGGCATTGGCGGCAAGGCTCAGGGCGTGCCGCGCGAGGACGGCTTCGATATCACCGTTGCCTCCGAGGTCATGGCAATCCTGTGCCTGTCCACGAGCATCAACGACCTCAAGGAGCGCCTGGGCGAGATCGTCGTCGGCTACAGCTTTGCTGGCGAGCCCGTTCGCGCCCGCGACCTCAAGGCTCAGGGCGCCATGGCTGCGCTGCTTAAGGATGCGCTCAAGCCTAACCTGGTTCAGACGCTCGAGGGTACGCCCGCGTTTGTCCACGGCGGTCCCTTCGCCAACATCGCCCACGGCTGTAACTCCATCATGGCCACGCGTATGGCCATGCGCTTTGGCGATGTCGCCATTACCGAGGCAGGCTTTGGCGCCGACCTGGGTGCTGAGAAGTTCCTCGACATCAAGTGCCGCATGACGGGCGTTCGCCCCAGTGCTGTCGTGATCGTCGCCACCGCTCGTGCGCTTAAGTACAACGGCGGCGTTGCCAAAGCCGACCTCAACGACGAGAACCTCGAGGCCCTCAAGGCCGGCATGCCCAACCTGCTGCGCCACGTCGACAACATTCAGAATGTCTACGGTTTGCCCTGCGTGGTCGCCATCAACCGCTTCCCGACGGACACCGAGGCAGAGCTTGCGCTCATCGAGTCCGAGTGCCAGAAGCTCGGCGTTAACGTTAAACTGTCCGAGGTTTGGGCTAAGGGTGGCGAGGGCGCGCTCGACCTGGCCGATGAGGTTATGCGCCTGATCGAGCAGCCGAGCGAGCTCAAGTTTGCCTACGAGGACGGTGCCGATGTGGCCGACGCCCTGGAGGCTGTTGCCACCAAGGTCTACCGCGCCGACGGCGTCGACTTTACGCCAGCTGCCAAGCGCCAGCTCGCCGAGCTGCGCGAGAACGGCTTTGGTAACCTGCCGGTGTGCGTCGCCAAGACGCAGTACAGCTTTAGCGACAACGCCAAGGCCCTGGGCGCTCCCGAGGGCTTCCGCATCACCGTGCGCGAGCTCAAGGTTTCTGCCGGCGCCCACTTTGTGGTCGCGCTGACTGGCAGCGTCCTGACTATGCCGGGCCTGCCCAAGGTTCCCGCGGCAGAGAACATCGACGTCGACAACGACGGCAACATCACCGGCCTGTTCTAAGCCTGCTGACTATAGCTGCTAGCCCGCCCCGTCGCGCCTACCAAGGCTCGGCGGGGCTTTTTGATCCTTAGGCACGCGCATGTCTTGTAGATACCGGCGGGCTTTGCCCATCATAGGCTTTTGCGCGGGTAGAATGCATGGATAACTTGATGCTTGCAGGCGACGGAAAGGAAACGTTGCATGGACCAGGACAAGACGACCGTGATGGGCGGATATGGCTCCGCACAGGCTGGCGATAGCGCCGATGCGACTCGCGTTGTTTCCAACCCCGGTTATACCGACCCCGCCGCGACGCAGACGTCTGCCGAACCCACACGGGTTATAGGCTACGGCGATACACCACGGGATCCGTTTGATTATGCACCGCAGGACCCGTATGACAATGCGGCGCCGGACCCGTATGGCAATGCGGCGGCAGGCGCTTATAACAACCTGCCGCAAAATCCCATTCCGCAGCCTCAGCAGACGACGTATATGCCGCGTACGGCGCAGGTCCAGTCTCGTTATGAGTCGCGCGATCCGCATGCGTCCCAGCCGTATCGCGAGTATCCCAAATCGATTCCGCAGTATGGTGAGGACGAGGAGAAGGCACCGTCGCGTTCGTCGAGCGTGATCAAGAAAATCCTGATTGTGCTGGCGATCTTCTTTGCCTTGTCGATCGTGTTCGCCATCGTGTCGGGCATGCTCAACAAGCGGGGCGCCACGACCGATGCCACGACCGAGCAGGCCGAGACCACCCAGTCTGCTGCCGTCGACCTGAGCGATATCCCGGGACAGTACTGGTCCAACGCCAAGAAGCTCCTCAAGTCGCGCGGAGCCGACCTTTCGAACGCCGTGATTCTGACCGACGATGGCTCAACGCCCGCCATCGATTCCAACTGGGTTGTTACGAATGCCTACTATAACGACAACGGCAACCTGGAGATTCAGCTCACGCACAAGAACAGCTATGGCAACTCGTCCGGCGGCCAAAGCGGTACCGACAGCTCGAGCTCCAATACGCTGGAGGACTTGAGCAACAAGGCGCAGGAGTTGGGAGATAAGGCGCAAGAGCTGGGCGATACGGCACAAAACCTGGGTGATACTGCTCAGAATCTGGGCGATATGGCTACCAATGCCTGGGACGCTCTGCAAAACGGCATTTCGGGCGCACAGGGTAACTAGCTGTTAAGCGGGCTACAGCTGCTCTGCCGGACGGTCGGGCGAGCTAAAGCCCGAGTCAAACGTAACGACGCATGATGCATCGGGCCGGCGCTCGTGCACGATGCGCGTGACGAGCTCCAGCAGCTCCTCGTCGGATATGTCAAAGCCGTCGGGACGCACCAGGTCAAACGAAACGAACCCGTCGTGCTCGTGCAGGTCGTGGATGGAAAGCGCAGGGTCGATCTGCGCTACGCCACGCTTGACCCAGCCGCGCAGGTCGTCACCGGTTGTTGCAATGGGATCGCAGTGCAGCGTGATGTCGATGCCCATCTGGCGTTTGATATCGTGCTCAATGGTGTCCAGGATCTCGTGGTGCTCAAAGGCATCGCCCTCGCCGGGCATTTCGACGTGTGCGCTGGCAAACTGGCGGCCGGGGCCGTAGTCGTGCACCATGAGGTCGTGCGTGCCTAGAACCTGGGGGTACGACATGATCCTGTCGCGGATTTCCTGGACGAGCTTGGGGTCGGGCGCTTGCCCCAGCAGTGGGCTGATGGCGTCGCGCACCAGGCCCATGCCGCTGATGCAGATGAAGATGCCCACGCCCAGGCCCGCCCAGCCATCGAGGTCAAAGCCGGTCTTCTGCGAAATAAGCGCTGCCACCAAGACCGAGCCCGAGGTGATGACATCGTTTTTGGAGTCCTGCGCCGTGGCGATGAGCGTCTCCGAGTCGATGCGATCACCCAACGTGCGGTTGAACGCGGCCATCCAGAGCTTAACGAGCATGGACGTAGCCAGTGCCGCAAGGGAAACGAGCGTATAAGCGGTGGGCGAGGGCTTGATGATCTTGGTAACGGACTCGAGCACAAGGTTGATGCCGACGGCACAAACGAGGACGGCGACAACCAGACCGGCGAGGTATTCGTAGCGGCCGTGGCCATAGGGGTGGCCTTCGTCTGCCGGGCGGCTGGCAAGGCGGAATCCGAGCAAGCTCACGATGTTGCTCGACGCATCGGAGAGGTTGTTGAAGGCGTCGGCGATAAGCGAGACGGAGCCGGCGAGCAGGCCCGCGATGCCCTTGGCTAGGCACAGGGTAATGTTGAGACCAATGCAGATGAGGCTTGCGGCAAAGCCTGCGTTGGTGCGGCAAGTTGTATCGACCGGCTCGCCGTCGCTGCCTGGAACAAGCATATGTACCAGCCGATTTACAAATAGCATGGCGATCGTCCTCACAATCATGGTTAAGGGGATAGTGTAGCTTGCGCGGGCGCGCCGTGCGCCGATGCTCAGAAAATGCAGCAATGGTCTGCCCGCGTTAACGGGCGACGTGGGGTGAGCGGGTGCGTATCGCCCGGCGAGTATGGTTTCCCCGGCTCGTCGATGGGCGGAACGCGTTTCTGCGCTACCATTTGCACTAGTTATGACTGCAGCCGTGCCGCATGTGCAAACCGTGCGCCGCGGATTAATTGGAAGGGGAGCTATGGCGACGAGCGTTACGCCTGAAATCAACGGATACGAGCTGACCGATGATCAGGTTGGCAAGCTCCGCAGCTGGTGCAAGGGCAACGCGGGAGCGGCGTCGTCCGCGACGGGCGAGATGTTCGCGCGTCCGCTTGCTCCCGTACTCGTTGGCGGCGACCTGTTTATCTACTCGATGAGCCGAATGTTCTTTGAGTCCTATGGCGTGAGGCCGCTTGTTCTAATCGCGGAGAACGTCAAAATCGTGACGACGACCAAATTCGCCGAGATCATGTACGTTCGCGGTACCGATGACGAGCCCACGCTGCTCGGCGCCCTCAAGGCCGTCTCGGATGCCATTGCGCCCTGTGACCCGATGCTTCACGTTTTGGGTACGGGCGACTGGTATGCCCGCACGTTTGCTCGCAATGCGGAGCTGCTGCGCTCCTGGGGCTTTACCACGCCGTACTGCGACTACGACACGTTTGATTCCATTACGCAAAAAGGTATCTTCCAGGGTATTTGCGACGAGCTGGGCATCGCCCATCCAGGTACCTATGCCATGCCTTGCGACGAGTCGGTCGAGGCCGTTGACCCGTATGCCTGCCCATTTAGCTTCCCGGTCATTGCCAAACCTTCGAATTCAGCTGCCTGGCATTATGTCGAGTTTGACGGCAAAGCAAAGGTCATGACGGTTGACTCCGCGGAGGAACTCGCCCGCGTCTACTCGGCGCTTCGCCCTTCGTGCTACGACAAAGACCTGCTGGTTCAGGATATGATTCCCGGATTCGATGAGTCGCTCTATTCCATTACCTGTTTTGCCTGGAAGGGCAAGGTTGAGTTCTCTGTCTTGGGCCACGTGCTGCTGCAGGACCACGCACCCTCTGCCATTGGCAACCCGGTCGTGATCGTGGGCGATACGGAGATGCCCGCATGGAAGGTCAATCTTCTAAACGATGCGAAGCGCTTCCTCGAGAAGGTCAACTATACGGGATTTGCCAACTTTGACGTTATGTACGACTCTCGTGATGGCTCGTATCGTTTCCTTGAGGTCAATGCCCGCCTGGGGCGCAACTCGTGGTACCTTTCGCTCGCGGGTATCGATCTGCCGCGCGTTATGGTCGATCACTGGATTGCCCCCGCATGCCTTGGAACGGAGCCGACGGCAACGTATGGTACCCAGGGCGAGCCCTCCCATGCGTCGCGCGCATTTACGTTCAAGATGGTTCCCGATGCCGTCATCAAGCGCTATGCTGCTTCTTGTGCCGATAAGGACTATGCGCTTTCGGACAAGGCGGATGAGTCGCCCGTTCTGTGTAAAGCGGACACACTTGAGCACAGGCTCTGGGGATGGATCACAAATATGAACCAGATTCGCAAGTTTAAGCGCTACGTTGGAGATGCCCGCAAGTAGCGAATAAGGTCCGGCCGCCAAGACGGCTTGGGACTTTATCGGTTGGTGCGACAAGTTGTATCGACCGGCTCGCGTTCGCTGCCGGGAATAAGCGTATGTACCAGCCGATTTACAAATAGCATGGCGTATCTTCTCGCATCCTCGCTTAAGGGGATGGTGCGGCTCGCATGGGCGCACCGTGCACCGATGCTCAGAAATTGCAGCAATGGGCTGCTGGAGCTAACGGCAGGGCTTCTTGTCCGACCGGGTGCTCCATTTTGGGCCACATGGGTATGGGCATGTGCCTGCCTGCCCGACATACTTAATGTCGACAGCCCCTGCGCAAAGGAGGACGTATCCATGGACGAGATGTTTGCCATTAAATGCCAAAACTGCGGCGGCCCCATGTACTCGCACCAGGCTAAACGCCGCTTTGAGTGTGCCTATTGCGGCACGGTCATCCCGTGGCAGGCCGATGCGGGGGAGCCCAAGAGCGCCCTGGGCATTCGCCATGCGTCGCTGACGGTTGTCGATGGGCTGCTTAAGCTCACCCACGTGTCGCAGCTTGAGCGCCCGGTGGACCCCGACTGGTATTTCTTTAATGCGTACTGGCGCAACCAGTCGGTTCTGGAGCATCTGCTGTGGGAAGACCGCGGCACGGCGCAGGAGTTCCAAGAAGCTACGCACGTGAGCATCCCGTGCCCCTTCTGCGGCGCGTCCTTTGAGGGGTCATCGACCCAGCGCGTGTTTGAGTGCCCGTCCTGCGGCAATAAGATCGGCGTTGCCGACCTGCTCAAGCCGGGGACGTTTAGCAAGCGCCTGACCATGGGCGTTGGCGCGGAGTATGTACCCGAGCAGGGTATTCCCTGCGAAATCTCACCGCAGCAGGCACGTGCCAACGCGCTGCAGCTGGTGCGCCAGTACCCCGACGCCTTTGTCGGGCACGACGTGGAAGACGCGATTCAAAACGACATGATGCTCTTCTATTTTCCTATGGCGCTCGCGGACCTGCGCATGATGGTGTCCTTCCCGGGCAAGGGACTGAGCAAGGAGACCCTGGTTTACTACGAGGTGCTCGACTGGGCGTATCCCAGGGCAAACTACCTGGATGTTCGTCTTATGGGCATTCTGGAGCCGTGGGACTTTGCCAAGGTTGGGCCGTTTGACCCGGCCATGCAGGAAGGCGACTTCCGCGTCGTCTCCGTCGATGCGTCTACCAAGGACCAGGTGGTCATTGATAAGCTGGCGCTCGACATTGCCGGCAACGATGCCGAGGCGGTGCTGGGGCTCAATAAAAAGAGCATCCGCACCTGGGCGCGCAAGACTCGCAAGCATAAGGACGGCCTGGTGATGGTACCGGTCTACTTTGTCGATCGCCCGGCGACGGACAGCCACGATGGCGAGCAGGTGCGCATCGCTGTGAACGGCCAGACGGGCCGTGCGGCAGCTGTGGTGTTTAGCGACAAGCGCGAAACACATATTGTGGCGCCGCTCAACCCGAGCCTGCATCTGTCCGGAGAAAGCACCGTGCATACCACGCCCATCGAGGTCAAATACGTTAAATCGCCCTTCCTGTACCAGATCGTGCGCCGTGGAGGCAGCGAGCGGCCGCGTCAGGTGGCGGCCGTGGCCGAGGGCTCCTACCGAGAAGAAAAGCCCAAACGCCGCGGCCTACTGGGTGCGCTATTTGGGAAGTAGGGGAGTGGTACGGGACAGTGCGCAGTAGTGCGAGCTGTCCGTCGTGGCAGATCTAAATAAACGGTGGGACGGCTGCAGCCGGCCCTTTTCTGCGGTAGCCAATGAGGCTTCATCAGACGAACGGCGCATTCTGTAATCATCATTTATGCGGACCCTTAATCATTTGCGTTGACTGACGTTGTCTTCGTTGAAGGCGTGTCCTAAAACAAACACCGTTCTATCAGCTCTTTGCCGCGCAGGATGTCGACCCACTCTCGTGGGATGGCGTCGATGCCGTATGCCGTGCCGGCGAGGGCGCCTGCGACGGCTGCGGTGGTGTCGGTGTCGTCTCCCAGATTGACGGCGGTAAGCACGCAATCTTCGTAGCTGTGGGTATTGACGAAGCACCAGGTAGCGGCCTTAAGCGTGTCGCGCACGAAGCCGCCGGATCTGATTTCATGCTCGGGTACATCTTTCAGGCAGAGTGCCCATTCGGGGAGCGCGCCGTCCATCGCGGACCTCAACAGCTCGATGAACGTGACACATGACTCGGTCGACGTTCTGTGGGCGTGCGTAATCGCGGAGACTTTGCTGACCTTTTCGTTTGTCGCATCGGTGAACGCCAGGGGTGCGATGCGCATGAGCCATCCGTTGCCGTTGTCGCGCTCGCCGGAGCCTCCTTTGCCGGTGCGCAAGGCGCGGGCGGTCGTGCCGCCGTAATCGAAAACGCCGTCGATCGTATACTCGCCACGGGCAATCCAGCTTACGAACTTGTCGCGCATGTCTGTGGTGTCGATATGCCCGAGCTCCCTAATCGAGTCACAGGTAGCAAGCGTCATGGATGTGTCGTCGCTCCAGGTGCCGGCGGGCTGCCCATGCGTGCCATAGCCGATCATGTCCGTGCATTCGAACGTGCCGCGGGGCCTGAACTCGTAAGGAACGCCCAGCGCGTCGCCGACGGCAAGCCCATAGATGCAGTCGCGTAGCGTTGCCTTTGATGTCTCTGCCATGTATGACTCCTCCTGTGTCGAGCGATTAAGGATGCGTCGAATTTGTCTTCCTCCGCAATGGCGTATCTATTAACTGAACCATAAAGCCTCGCGCGGACACAAATCTAGATGCCTCCAACCGCCTTCGCGTGGGGGTCTCGGAATGACTAAAATGAGGAGTTAAAGGTAGTTTCCGCGAGTCCATGGGGAGCAATGCGTATGGACAACAATACTTTGCTGTTCCAGGACAAAGGCTCGGGCGGGTTTAAAGACGTCAAGATCTACCCTAACCGCATCGAGGTGCTCAAGAAGGGCACTTTCGGCGGCAAGCATACCGAGATTGTCTACCTTAAGGACATCACGGGGGTCAACAGGATTAAGGGCCGCAATGTTTTTCTGCGCAACAGGCTGTTGACTGCTTGTGTCTTTAGCCTCAGCAGCCGCTCCCAGGCTCAGGAATTCGTCAACGTGCTCAATATGGTGATGTGACCGGGCGCTTTCGAACACAAAAAACCGGGATGCAAGGAGTCGCACCTTGCATCCCGGCCGAGCTAAAACGGCGCTGCTGCATGCCGTTGGAGCTTTAGCTTTTAATCTCGATATCGTCGAGCTTGACGTCCATGGCCCCGGTCTTGGCCTTAGCGATGTCATCGGCAAATTCCAGAGACTTCATCATGGTCTCGACGGCATCCTTGTGCTCCTCGACGTTGTCGATGCGCACGTAGACGCTGCCGCCGCCTGCTTCGGTGAAGTACTCAGTCGTCACGCCGCCCGAGTGTGTATAGGAAGCGTTGCGCCAAGTCTTGCCGTTGTACTTGACGGGGTCATTCTCGGTCCACTCAAAGCTGGCATTCCACTTTGCTTCGTAGTCGAACAGCTCGTCGGCGTTCTTGTCAGGATCGAAGACGGGGATGAAGCGATCGCTGGCGTGCTCGCTCTCGGTGAACTTAAACTGGGCCCTGTCGGCGGTATCGCCTGCGACGTCGGTGACCTCGACGCCCTCGGGGACCTCGACCTTAAACCAGATGAAGTCAGTCCTCATATCCACGGCTGGCTTTTCCGCACCGCCACCGCTGCCGGTAGCTCCACCGCTTCCGCCGCAGCCCACCAGGGCAACTGCGGCAAAGAGACTCATGCAGAGGGTGAGAATCGCAAAGGCCTTCTTTTTCATGGTCGTGTCCTCCTCGATCTGTAACCGCCCATGGATTACCTGCCTTTACTGTACGCGAGAGCGGCTCGTTCGGGTGGGCCATGTGTCCCATTCTGGGGGCCGGATTTGCGCCGTTAAGTGGCAATATGTCCGGGCGCAAAAGAGGGGAGGGCCGGAGCTACCGGCTCTCCCCGGGGTGAGGTGCCCGTTGTTTTATTGGGGCGCGTGTACGCGGGCGTGTGCGGGATTCGGCTACTTGATCTCGATGCTCGAAATCTCGACTTCGCGTGCCTCGGAAACCGCTTCCGTCATGTCGTCGGGGAACTCGATGGAGTTGAGGAGCGCCTCGGCTTCTTTCTTATGCAGATCGAAGTTCGAGATGAGGACGTAGACACTTCCCGGCTCAACGTCGGTAAAGAGGAGTGTTGAGACGCCACTGTTGTCCTCGTACGTTCCGATGAGCCACGTCCTGCCGTTATACTCGACGGACCCGCCATCCTTCCACTGGAACGTATCGCCTTTCTTTTCTGCCTGGTCGGCGTGGGACTCCTCAGCTGTCAGTGCCTTTTTCCAAACGGGGATAAAGCGATCGGCCGAGCCGTTCTCGTCTTCGGGGAAAGTGAGCTGGACCCTGTCGGCATTCTTGCCGGCGGAGTCGCTTACGCCAACGCCCTCGGGCATCGTGACCTTAAACCAGATAAAGTCGGTCTTTGCGGCTGCGGGGGCCTTTTCCTTGCTGTTCGTGGCGGCGTCACTGCCGCCTCCGCTCGACGCGCCTCCGCCGCAGCCCACGAGGGCGAGCGCGGCAAAGAGGGCGATGCACAGGAAGAGGATCGATAGGGTCTTTTTCTTCATAGTGGCGTCCTCCTTGTCTGTCGGTGACATCACGGCGCCGCGGGTTGTTGGAGCCGTTGGTGTATGTTGCTATTCGCAAGCGTGGCGGATGTCGTTGTGTGTGGTGCGGCGATACCTCCGTTCGTTGTTTGAGGCCGTCGCTCGGCCGTGCCCCAACGGGTTCCTTACTTATAGATATGCCCCAGTTTGTGCCATTCGGGAGTCTCGAAAGGTGGGCCATGTGTCCCATGTTTGCGTTGCTGCCGCCTATCGTGCGTCATAGAAATCCGCGATGGCCAGGTGCGCTGACGCTCATGTGCTTATGGGCTAGACTTAGCATCATTACGTGTTTGATGCGGTTGGCCGGTGGTTGTCGCCCGACCGATCTATATGACTTGAAGGTGCATGCGTATGAGCCAAGAGATGATGGATAAGACCTGCCGAGGGTTTGCCGAGGCGCTGGCCGCCCGCGAGCCGGTTCCCGGCGGCGGTAGCGCGAGTGCCTTTGTGGGCGCGCTGGGCGCCTCGCTTTGCGGGATGGTCGCGCGCTACGGGGCAACCAATCCCGCGCTTGCCGATCGCGCAGACGATCTGGCGCGCGCATTTGCCCAGGCAGATGAGTTGGCGCAGGAACTAGTGGGTCTGGTTGCCGAGGACGTTCGTGCGTACGGCCAGGTGTCTGCGGCGTACGGTATTCCGCGCGAGGATCCGGCTCGACCGGCTGCGATTCAGGACGCGTTGCACGTGGCCGCCATGCCACCGTATCGGATTATGGACGCCTGTGGGCGCGCGCTGGCGCTGCTCGAGGACATGGCAGACAAAGGCTCGCGCCAACTGCTGTCCGACGTGGCGTGCGGTGCCGTGTTCTGCCGCGCCGCCATGCAGGGCGCGAGCCTGACGCTCTTTGCCAACACCACATCTATGAAAGACCGGGCGCGCGCCGAGGAACTCGAGGCGGCGTGCGATGAGCTGCTGGATACGTGGCTGCCGCGCGCCGATGCACTGGCGCGCCGTGCTGCTGACGCCGCTAGGAAGAGGGGATAGCCATGGCAGAGCTGCTGAAGGGTGCTCCCGTTGCCTGTGCTTTGACCGAGGAGCTCGCCGCTCGTTGCGCCGCCCTGCGCGAACAGGGCATCGTGCCGACGCTGGCCATCGTGCGTGTGGGTGAGCGCGAGGACGATCTGTCCTACGAGCGCGGTGCCCTCAAGCGCTGCGAGAAGGTTGGCATCGAGGCTCGCCGCGTTTTGCTTCCTGCCGATGTTTCGCAAGATGAGCTGCTGGCGGCTATTAAGGACATCAATGCCGATCCCGCTGTTCACGGCTGTCTGATGTTTCGCCCGCTGCCCGCTGGGCTTGACGAGGATGCGGTTGCTACGGCACTCGATCCCGCCAAGGACGTCGACTCCATGACGCCGGCCTCGCTGCTTACCACGCTTTCGGGGCGAGGCGAGGGCTTTGCTCCCTGCACGGCTGAAGCCGTGTTGGCGTTGCTGGACCATTACGGCGTTGAGTTGGATGGGGCCAAGGTCGCGGTCGTCGGTCGGTCGCTGGTGATTGGTCGTCCCGTTGCCGCCATGCTTACGGCTCGCAATGCCACGGTGACGACGTGCCATACGCATACGCGCGACTTGGCTGCTGAGTGCCGTGCAGCTGATATTGTGGTTGCGGCCGTTGGGCGCGCGCGCACGATTGGCGCGGATGCGGTTCGCGAGGGCCAGACGATCATCGATGTTGGCATTAATTGGGACGAGGCCGCTGGCAAGCTGGTCGGGGACGTGGATTTTGATGCTGCGGAGCCGATCGTTGGCGCAATTGCTCCCGTGCCGGGCGGCGTGGGGGCTGTGACTACCGCGATTCTCGCCAAGCACGTGATTGAGGCGGCGGAGCGCGCATCGAAATAGGCGTTTTGGGCTATTTGAAGGGTTAGCTATATACCGCGTGGTCAAAAAATGCCAAATTTGAGTACTGCTGCAAAGATAGTCGCATATGTTTTATGACATTTGGGCTTCCTAGCGATATTCATTATCGTTAGTAAGCTCATTTTATTGAACCTATGGGGAATAATGTTGTCTTGCTTTTGCGCAAATGGGGATTTCCTGCACTCGTTACAAGGAAAATTGCTGCTACTAAATTGGTGACAGTACTCATATTTGGCATTTTTTGACCACAGGGGTCCCGAGGGGGTCTCGAGGGGTTGCGGTTTCGCCCTTTTTGCGCCGAAGCGATACACTGTTGCCGTTTGATTTCTTCGCTCAAGGAGGATGCGCATGCCGTGCACAACGATTTTGGTTGGTAAGAACGCGAGCTACGACGGGTCGACGCTGGTCGCCCGCAACGAGGACTCGTCCAACGGGGTGTTTGAGCCCAAGCGCATGCGCGTAGTGCATCCCGACGAGCAGCCGCGCGTCTACACGAGCGTCTTGAGCCACTTGACCGCTGAGCTGCCCGACAATCCCATGCGTTATACGAGTGTCCCCGACGTTGTTCCGGGTCATGGCATTTGGGCCGAGGCTGGTTTCAACGAGCTCAACGTTGGCATGTCCGCAACCGAGACGCTTACCACCAACGAGCGCGTCCGCGGCGCCGATCCGCTCGTGGACTATGTACCCGCCAAGGGCAACGAGGGCGAGGACGGCTATGTGCCGGCGCAGCCCGGCGGTCTGGGCGAGGAGGACATGGTGACCCTGGTGCTGCCGTACGCCAAGTCCGCCCGCGACGGTGTGCGCATCCTGGGCGACCTGCTCGAGCGCTACGGTACCTACGAGAACAACGGCATCGCCTTTAGTGATGTTGACGAGATCTGGTGGCTCGAGACCATCGGCGGCCACCACTGGATCGCCAAGCGCGTGCCCGATGACGCCTATGTGACCATGCCCAACCAGCTGGGTATCGATAGCTTTGACCTGGACGATGCCGAGGGCGCCCAGGCCGACCACATGTGCTCCGCCGACCTGCGCTCCTGGATGGCCGAGTGGCATCTTGATCTGACGCTGGGCGTCGAGGGCGACGGTCCCGCCGCGGTCTTTAACCCGCGTGAGGCCTTTGGTTCGCACAGCGACAGCGACCACGTCTACAACACGCCGCGCGCCTGGTACATGCAGCGCTGCCTCAACCCCAGCGATGTGTGGGACGGTCCCGAGGCCGACTACACGCCCGAGAGCGACGACATCCCCTGGAGCCGCGTGCCCGAGCGCAAGGTGACCATCGAGGATATCAAGTACGTGCTTTCGAGCCACTACCAGGGCACGGAGTACGACTGCTACGGCAGCAAGGGTACGCCCGCCACGCGCGGTGCCTATCGTCCCATCGGCATCAACCGCAACAGCCAGCTCGCCGTGCTGCAGCTGCGCCCCTATGCTCAGCCGGCGTATCGCGCCGTGCAGTGGATGGCCTTTGGCTCCAACTCGTTTAACGCGCTCGTGCCGCTGTACGCCAATGTCGAGACCATGCCCGAGTACTATGCCGACACGCAGGCCCGCGTGACGTCCGAGAATTTCTACTGGGCAAATCGCCTGATCGGTGCCTTGGCCGATGTTCGCTTCCATGAGTGCGGTCGCGCGGTCGAGGATTATCAGGAGAAGGTCGGCGGCATGGGCCACAAGCAGATTCACGACGTTGACGCTGCCGTTGCCGCCCTGCCCGAGGCCGAGGTGCCCGCCGAGCTTGCCCGCGCCAACGAGGCCTTTGCCGAGCTCGTGCGCGTGGAGACCGATGCTCTGTTGGGCAAGGTGCTCTACACCACGAGCTGTGCCATGAAGAACTCCTTCGCGATGAACGACAACGTAAGGTAAAGACAACCCTGCAACGAGCGAGCGGGGCAAACGCCGTCAAAGGCTTTGTCCCGCCCGATTTCTATCCCGGCGATAAAACGATTTTGTGTCGTTCGTCCAATCTTGGGTACAAGAAGGCCAATGCAGTTGTTCACGATTGGAGCCAACCATGGTTATGAAATTCGATCAGCTTGTTAACGGTGCCATCAACGTGGGCTTCGGCGCCGCCGCCGTTGCCGTCGAGGGCGGCAAGAAGGTCCTCGACGACCTCAATACCAAGGGCGAGCAGGTCCGCAAGGACGCCGGTACCCCTGATATCGCCCGCAGCGTGTCCGATATGTTCGAGCAGGCCGGCGGCACCATCTCCGACCTGACCGAGCGCCTGGGCATGCAGGGTGAGACTGCGGCGCAGCGCGTGCTCGACGAGCTCATCCTGGCCCGCGTCCGCGTTATGACCGCCCCCGAGCGTACGGCCTTTTTGGCCCATGTGCGCGACATCGTCGATTCGGTCGAGGATAACGTGACCTCGGTGCCCGTCGAGTCCGTTGAGCCCGACGATGCAGAGGACACCGAAGAGGCCGAGTAGCAGCGCAGATGGCAGATTCCACCACCGATTACAACAATCTAGATCCCTTGGGTGACGAGGCGGCGGTTGTCGACGAGGTCGAGGCCGCCGTCTCAGGCGCTCGCAAGAAGCCGCGCGCTGTCGATATGGTGCCCGAGGAGCCCGACGCGATGGCGCCGGACGAGGAATACCAGCTCACGCCGGCAGGTCGTCGTGAGCGCATTGGGCAGATCGTTCGCCTGATCAAGAAGTACCGCGTATGGGATAACCTCACGCCGGCGCGCCTGCGTCGTCTGCTCGAAGAGCTCGGCCCCATGTTCGTCAAGATGGGGCAGATTCTGGCCAACCGGTCCGAGATTTTGCCGCAGCGGTTTTGCGACGAGCTCCGTCGTCTTCGCTCCGACGTGGAGCCGGTGCCGTATGAGGTAGTGCTCCGCTGTCTGGAAGAGGAGTACGGCCAGCGCCTGGGGCAGATGTTCGACGCGATCGACCCCAACCCGCTCGGTAGCGCGTCGCTCGCGCAGGTACACCGTGCCCGCCTGGTGACCGGCGAGGATGTGGCCGTTAAGGTGCAGCGCCCCGGCGCGCAACAGGTCATGGCGCAGGATATCGACATCATCCGTTCGGTGGTGCGCATCGTTTCCAAGTTCGTCAACACCGACCAGTTTGTGGACCTGCACGGCGTGGTCGAAGAGCTGTGGACCTCGTTTCGTGAGGAGACCAACTTTTTGGCCGAGGCCAAAAACCTCAACGATTTCTATGACTTTCACAAAAGCGTGCATGGCGTGTCGTGTCCCAAATCCTACTTGGACCTTTGCACCGAGCACGTCGTGGTCATGGACTACATTGACGGCATCTCCATCGCCGATCCCAAACGCCTTGAGGCCGAGGGCTATGACTTGGAAAAGATCGGCTCGGCGATTGTCGAGGACTATTCGGCGCAGGTGCTCGACGATGGCTTTTTCCATGCCGACCCGCATGCGGGAAACATCATCCTCAAGGACGGCATCGTCTACTTTATCGACCTGGGCATGGTCGGGCGCATGTCGAGCCACGACCGCGGTATCGTCAAGGACATGATTTTCGCCGTGGCCGAGGGCGACGTGCCCAAGCTCAAGGATTCGCTCATGCGCTTTGCCGTGACGCGCGGCGATTCTGCCGAGCTCGACCATTCGGCCTTTTTGTCCGACTTGGACTTTATCGTCGCCGACTTTGCGGGCCTCGACCTTAAGGATCTTGATATCGGCGAGTTTTTGACCTCGCTGTTAAATCTGGCGCGCAAAAACGACGTTGAGCTGCCGAGCGTGGTGACGATGTTCGCCCGCGGCATGGTGACGCTCGAGGGTCTGCTGACCGAGTACATGCCCAACGTCAACATGATCCAGATCATCCAGACGCACATCAAAAACGAGAAGAGCACCTATGCGCGCGTCCGCGAAATGGGGCGCGATCTTGCCGCGAGCAGCTATCGCGCGGCAAAAGGCTCGCTCGAGGCGGCCGAGTATCTGGGCTTGGCGTCGCGCATGCTCACGCGCGGCCAGCTTAAGGTAAACACGCAGATCATGAGCAGCGATAAGGCGCTGCGGCAGCTGGGTGGAATTATCGACCGCATGTCGATGGCAATTGTGATCGCCGGTCTGTTTATCGGCTCGTCGGTGGTGTACTACGCGCGCATCGAGCCGGTTGTGTTCGGTATCCCGGTCATTGGCTTTATGGGCTACGTGAGCGCGCTGGTGCTGGCGCTGATGCTGGGCCGCGAGATTTGGCGCAACAGTCACGGCGGCAAGCACTAGAGGCCGTGACCGTCGCCGCATTCTCCTATTGCAAACCATAGCTTTTACCTTGGGCTTCGCCTGTGTGCGGGGCCCTTTTGCGTGATACCATATTGACGGTAATAATCGATGGCCTAGATGGTGCTGCGGAACCAGAGGAGTGAGCGGCTTTCCTTGGCGTTTGGGAGAATCGGGGTGCAAGTCCCCGGCTGTACCAGTAACCGTAATTCCTCTTGGCCCGGGATGGTCGCGTCGCAGATCGGACGGCGCGCCCGGGTCGGTAAGGTTAAGTCGGATCGCCTCCCATCTTGTACGCGCCGCGGCGCATGCCGCCGGTACGCGTTGGGCTCTGGAGGGAAGGGGGACCCCGATGGGGGTACTCGAGCGCAATGTGCGCGATGACGTGGGGCAGCCGCTGGGCAATGCTCCAAGTGCAGACAGTAGGAGACAAATGGATATGTTTGAGGACGAGTGCCAGCGCGCCTCGTGGCGTCGTCATGGAGCGATTGCCCGTGGCGTAGCCAAGCGCGGTCTGGTGGCGTTCCTGGCTTTTGCCATGGCTTTTGGCACCACGCCGGCGCAACTTTGGGCCGAGGGCGCCGAGGGCATCGCCGAGGCCGTGACGCAGACTGCGACGGCCGGCGAGGGCGCGGCGGCCGACGATGGCACCGCTGCCGACGCCGGCGCGAACAGTGCGGCGGCGAGCACTGCTGCCGATGGCGCCGGCGCAGATCAGGGCGCAACTGCGAGTTCCGCGAATGGTGCTGACACCGACGAGGGCAACGCGGCTGAGTCAGAGAACCCTGCGGTGGTGCCTGCTGCTTCGGAGCAGAAGAACGCTATTGCCGCCGCGTCCACCACAACGCTTTCCAGCAAGGCCAAGGTCTTCATCCAGGACACCAAGGATAAGGACAACTCGTATTCCACGAAGTCTGGCGCGCTCAAGGTTGGCGAAACGCTTTGGGCAAACATGTACGACGAGGTGGAGACCGAGGACTATTGGGGTGACCCCACCACCGAAACTCAGTCCGTCCGCAACCCCAGCACCTGGACCTACACTTGGCTCGCCGGCACGGTTAAGGCGAGCAACAGCGTCGCCGATTACACTGAGGACGTCGGCCACGAACAGTCGCTCACCGTTACCGACGCCATGGTGGGCAAGTACTTCATCTGCAAGGTGACGGTGGATGGCAAGGACTACTATGGTCCGTCCGTCTCTGATGGCTCGGGTATCAATCCCAACTTCATCCCCGGCCCCGTGCTGGGTGCCGGGCAGGCAAACCTCTACTCCGTCAAGCTGAGTAGCTCGTCTCCCGCCGTTGGCGACACGCTGACCGCTACGCCGTATACCGCGTACAACACGCCCGCCCCGAGCGACACCAAGGTGACCTACACCTGGTACGAGTCGACCAACAAATCCTCCGGCTGGACCGAGATCGAGGGCGCGACGACCGCCTCTCTTACGCTAACCGACGCTCTCGAGGGCAAGTACGTCAAGGTCAAGGCAAACGCCGGGGTAAACGACGCTGAGGCCACGACGAGCGACGCCGTGCTCAAGGCCGGCGCGGTCAAGCTCGCAGGCGTCGAGCTTTCCGCGCCTTCCACGGAGATCGGCGCGACCCTTACGGCTAAGGCGTACACCGGTTCGAGCTACAGCCCCTCTTACGTCGACAACTCCAAGGTCACCTACACCTGGAAGAAGTACAAGGGCACCTCGGCGCCCAGCAGCTCCACAAAGTGGGAGACCATCGAGGGGGAGTCCGGCCCCACGTTTACGGTGACTGACGACCTTGAGGGCTACTATGTCTCAGTGTCTGCGAACGCGGGCGCGAACGATGTCTCGTTCGGCGGCTGGTCGACCGGCTACGGCGTGGGTCCCTTCAAGCAAGCCGGCGCCGTGGACATCTATTCCGCCATCCTGGCCCCCGAAGGCTCCACTTCCGGCACCTATGTCTATACCGTTGACGACACCGTGCAAGCCCTTGCTAAAGAGAAGGGCGCCTCCGATTACATCGATGCGTCCAAGCTGAGCTATCAGTGGCAGGTCGCAGATGCCAAGGGCGGCACCTACACCGATATCGAGGGCGCAACGTCGAGCACCCTTAAGCTTGCAGCCTACGAAGGTAAGTCGGTTCGTTGCCACATTACCGCAAAGATTGGCAGCAGCGACTACACCACCAAGGGCACGAGCCTGATCGGTGCCGCTGGCTCCGTCAACATCACAAAGGTCACTCTCGACCTCACCGTCGAGGCGAAAGT
The DNA here is from genome assembly GCA_905204415.1 of uncultured Collinsella sp. Classification (GTDB taxonomy): domain Bacteria; phylum Actinomycetota; class Coriobacteriia; order Coriobacteriales; family Coriobacteriaceae; genus Collinsella. The sequence goes on from CAJKZP010000005.1 coordinate 36,115, forward strand.
CGGCGAGAAGATTACCGCCACCGCGAAGTCAGGATCCGACGACGTGACCTCGAGCCCCAAGGTTACCTGGTCCTGGTACTGCGGGGACTCCCCGAGCACTTGCGACTCGAAGATCGAGGGGGCGGACACCAACTCGTTCACGCCCGACGCGGCGCTGGCGAACAAATACGTCCAAGCGCGCGCCAACGGCGGCTTCAGTGACGAGCAGTCAAGCACCCTGCCCGTCGTGGAGGCTGGAGCGGTCGATCTTTACGGTGTGACGGTTCAGGGTGCGTTGGCATCTGGCCAGGTCGCTGCAGGCAAGGTTCTGACCGCGAAGGCGACCAAGGGCAACTCCTACACTGACGTCTCCGCGACGGACACGGTCCACTATCAGTGGCAGTACTCCAACGACAAGAGCT
>CAJKZP010000006.1:0-35814 GCA_905204415.1 uncultured Collinsella sp.
GGCCGCCGAGCCGGCTACCCCTGTCGCCGAGGCCGCTGCGACCCCTGAGCTCGCGCCGGAGCCCAATGATCACCTGGCGGCCATGATGCGCCGCAGCGCCCGCCGCGAGGAGGCCTACGTGCCCACCTCTCAGCTCCGTCGCTTTACCCTGCCCGATTCGGCGCCCATCATGCGCCGCGTCATGGGCTTTCTGTCCGACCAGGCCCGCACGCTTATCCATGCCGGCGTGTCGCGCGACCGCATCTGCATCGATCCCGGCCCGGGCTTTGGCAAGACGGCCAACGAAGACATCGTCATCCAGCGCGAGACCGCCAAGATGGCGTCGCTGGGCTACCCGCTCATGTGCGCCGTGTCGCGCAAGCGTTTTGTGGGCGCCGTCTCGGGCGTGACCGAGGCCGCCGCGCGCGATGCCGCCACGTTTGGCGTTTGCCTGGGTGCCATCCAGGCCGGTGCCAACATCGTGCGCGTGCACGACGTCACCGGCTTTGCGCAGTTCCTGAACGGTTACTGGGCTGTCGCCAAGCCGCAGCCGCGCCGTGCGTTTGTGGCCGTGGGCTCCAACCTGGGGCATCGTTGCGATAACATCCGCGCCGCACGCGACATGATCGCCGAGATTCCGCTCACCTGCGTGTCCAACTGCTCGCGCATCTACGAGAGCGAGCCGGCCTACGAGACGCGCCAGGACGCATTCGCCAACGCCGTCATCGAGATCAAGACCGAGTTGGCGCCGCTGGTGCTGCTCGACGAGCTTATGAAGATCGAGGCCGAGCTGGGGCGCGACCGCTCCAAGAAGGCCAAGGCCAACGGCCCGCGCACCATCGACCTGGACCTGCTGTGGATGGATGGCGAGACCCACGGCGGCAAAAAGCTGCGCCTGCCGCATCCGCTGATCGGCGAGCGCGACTTTGTGCTGGTGCCGCTCGAGGACCTGATGCACGACCCGGCGCGGTTCTTCCGCTACAACGGTGTCGAGGTCAAGGATCCCGAGGAACGCGTGGGCCATATCGTGGGCGAATTGGGGCGTATGTAGATGATTGAGATGAATGCTGTAGCCGTCGGTACCGAGCTTGACGCCGCGCGCGACGCGGGTCGCGAGGGTGCGTCCGCGGGCTGGTGCGCTTGGAGCGCGGGCGAGGCGTCGTTGACGTTTTCGCTGGTCGTGCGCCCGGATGTGAATATGCATGCCTTCCACGGCCTGCCGTTTGTGACGGCGATGGGCATGATGGACGCGCTTGTGGGCACGGCGTCGACGCCGGGCCTGGGCCTTGCCGGCAAGGTGGGCATTGAGTGGCCGAGCAATATCGTGTGCGGCGCGCCCGCGTTTGAGACGTCGCTCGCTCGCGTCGCCGTCAACGGCGGCGCCGGTGCCGCGGGCATGTTCGGTGCCGTGACGGTGGATATTGAGCGTTCGGCGCTGAGCGAGCTTGGTGTGGACGTGGCTGACGAAGCGCTGGTCGAGGCGCTGGCCGCCGCCTTGCTGACCCGCGTGGACGCCTGGGCGGTTGTTGCCAACACGCCGCAGGGCGCTGCCGGTCCGCTGGCCCCCGTGCTGGGCGAGTACTTCGATATGGTGCCGCTGCTGGGACGCCAAGTTGCGGCGGTGTCGCCCCACGGTTTGCCGCTTGCGGTTGGTGTGTTTGCGGGTCTGGACATCTGGGGTCGCGCGACCATCAAGACCGATGCCGGCGAGCAGGAGTTTCCGCCCGAGGCCGTACGGATTCGCGGACTGTAACGCGAGGCGCCCGCGCCCAAAGATAACGATGACAACGAAGCCCTTCTCGGCCTGCACCGGGGCGGCCTTTCGCATGACTGCCGGGTGGCATCTCGGTCCTGTTCCTCAAAACTGAAAAATATTCGTTTTTGAGGAATAGGCTTGGCGAATGTTTGCGGGGGGCTGTGGCATCGGGCGTGCTCGACTTAGGCCCCTGTCTACCCCAGCTCCTGCATGCGGCGGTAGATTTCGCAGATGCCCTTGATGGTGAGCTGTCCGTCGACTACGTCGAAGGCATCGGTCGAATCGGCGACGATGCCGGCGAGACCGCCTGTGGCGATAACCGTGGCGTCCTCACGACCCAGCTCGCGCTTCATGCGCGCGACCAGGCCCTCGGCCATGGCGGCAGCGCCCACCACGGCGCCGACCTTGATGCACTCCTCGGTATCGCGGCCGATGGCGTGCTCGGGCGCCTCGAGCGGCACGCTGGCGAGCTTGGCAGCACGCGCGGCAAGCGCATCCATGGAGATGCGGATGCCCGGCGCGATCGCTCCGCCAATGTAATAACCGTCCTCATCGATGACGTCGATATTGGTCGCGGTGCCAAAGTCCACCACGATTGCCGGCGCGCCGTAGAAAGTTTCGGCCGCAACGGCGTTGGCGACGCGGTCGGCGCCCACAGCCTGGGGACGCGCCGCGCGCAGCTTGGTCACCGCGGCCGTCTGCGGCCCAATGACGATGGCGTCCGCGGCAATGCGGTCGGCCACGGCGTGCCACTCGCGCGAGAGCTGCGGCACCACGCCGGCAAAGGCGATCGCGTCGACCGCGTCGAGCGAAAGGCCGTACATCTTAAAGAAACCCATCAGGCGCACGTGGATCTCGTCGGCGGTATAGGAGCGGTCGGTGGGCATGCGCCACGACTGCACCAGCTCGTCTCCGTCAAACAGACCCATGGCCGTCTGCGTGTTTCCCATATCGATAGCGAGCAGCATGTCTACTCCCAGTGTTGGCATAAAAGGACGCGCACCATTGTATACGTGCCGTCGGCGCTGCTGCGCCGCGATTCGTCTGCGTGGGCGTTTGGACCCGTGTTCAGCTGAACCGGGTGCGACCGAAACGCCCGTTTTGCTGCCAGACTGTCGGCGACAAAGCGGGCGGTCCAAGCCCGCGGAAGCAGCCCTGGACGCGGCGCCGGACGGACCAGAGCCCGCCGCGCCCAGCCGGTGTGGACGATAAGGAGCAGAGATGTTGATTCACTACGAGGCGAGTGTTGCGAGTGCCAGGCACGAGATTCAGGGGTGTGGAAATCGGGAGCATTGCTGCGTGCAGGTGGTTGAGCCGCCCCGCGCGTTCGGTACGGCGGGGGATGGTGGCCCGGACGGCGGAGGCTCGGCGACCGACGCGGCGCCTCGCCAGGCGATCGTTGCCGCTGTCGCGGGCGGTATGCCATCCATGATTTTGAGCGGCGAAGGTGCCCACCTTGCCAGCGAAGCTGCCGTCGATGCCGCGGCCGAGGCGTATCGTCGGGGCGAGCTCGTGCCGGGTGATGCCTCTGCCCTTAAGGGCGTGTTTGAGCGTGCGCTTCGTGCGGTCGCAGACGTGGCCGTCGATCAGCCCGCTGCCGATATCACTTCGTTTGCCTGCACGCTATGCCTGGTAGTATGGGATGGCGTGCGCGTTTGGTATGGCAATGCCGGTGATTCCGGTGCGGTTGCCGTGGACTTCTTGGGTGATCCGTTTGCCCTGACGCATATGCATTGCGGGCCGCTGTCGAGCCGGCCGTTCCCGCTGCACGATTCCTATCACTGGGAGTTTGGCTATCGCACGAGCGCCGAAAGCGTGCTTGTGGCCACAGGTGGCATGCTTGGGCAGTTTGCCGAGTGGGCGCCCGGCTCTTACGGTGCGCCGAAGGCGTATGACCGCGAGCTCATTGGCCTGCTCACGAATCGGAATATCGATGTGGACGATTTGCCGTTGATGAATGTCGCTGCAGCTAAATATCTGAACGAGTTTCCCGCGACCCGCGTGGACGGCGATAAGACGGTGGTGGCAATGATCAACAGCGAGAAGCCTTCGGTGACAGATTTTATTTGCGCCACGGCGAAAGACGTGACGGCTGAGCGTCTTGCTGCGGCGGGCGCGTCCTTTGCGGACGAGGATGACGATCGAAAGGTCTTGCTGCCGTGGAACGACGAGCTGCGCATGCGTGCCGGCGATGTGGCGAATGACGTGGGCGGCGACTTCACTGTAGAGCTTGAGTATCAGCTCATGTGCGGCATGTCGCTCGACCGCGCGTTTGAGCTGGCGGCTGCTGCTGCCCGCGAGCGCGCCGAGAGGTATCGCGTATTTGAGGACTGCGTAGCCGATGGGCCCGAAGACTATGACGCTGCCGTTTTGTCCGACGATGAGGTGTCGTTTGACGAGATGGTCTAGCGGCGTCGCGGGCCCTGGACTCTTCGCGCCGGGGGTGTTCAAGATATGAAGGAATTATGCTCTACGAGATTTTCCTTGCCGTCTACCGAACTCCCGCGTAATATTCTTTCTTGCGCACATGAGGCGTCCAGACATTGCGGGGTGGAGCAGTCTGGTAGCTCGCCGGGCTCATAACCCGGAGGTCGTAGGTTCAAATCCTGCCCCCGCGACCAAGAACTTGCAGCTCGTCGGCCTAGCCGGCGAGCTTTTTTGTTATCCCGGGATCGTTTCTTCGGTTCAATTCTCAGTCTCTCAATCAGACATCTCGATCTGTAACACCAAGATGCGATTTGGGCGGCTAGGTGTTACAGATTGAGATTTTCTAGCAGGCGGGTTTGGTTTGTCTCGATCTGTAACAGTAAGATCCGGTTTTGCCGAGTAACTGTTACAGATTGAGACAAACCGACGGGCCGCCCCGTCCCATCCACCTGCCGCCACTTGATATTCGCCGATTTTCGTTGCGCTGCTGTACCCCCATGCCATATCCTCTAGACAACTACGCGGCACCATCGCCGCCGCGCCTACAAGAGAGGAATGTCCATGACCGCACCTGCATCCAAGCTGCTCCAGCCCATTACGGTTGGCCCCCTTGAGCTCAAGAACCGCATTATGTTCCCGCCGCTGACCACCGGCTACGAGGAGCGCGACGGTTCCATTGGCGAGCGCAGCCTGGCTTTTTACGAGCGCCTGGCCCGTGGCGGCGTGAGCTACATCGTCATCGGCGACGTCGCTCCCGTCATGACCGCGAGCCCCACGCCCAAGCTGGCAACCGACGCTCAGATCCCTACGTTTAAGGCGCTGGCCGACGCCGTCCACAAGCACGGTGCCAAGGTTGCGCTGCAGCTGTTCCACCCCGAGTACGACGTGCCCGGTGTCGGCCGCATGGTCATGGGCTCCATGGTCGCCGCCAAGGCCGCGCAGGAGGCCAAGGCCGCCGGCGACGAGGAGACCTTTGCCGCCAAGATGGCCGAGTCCAACGAGATTCGCAAGCAGGCATACGCCAAGCTGCACCACGATATGCAGCACTTTGTGAACGAGGCCAGCGTAGAGCAGCTCACCCAGATCAAGGAGGCCATTGCTGCCTCGGCCGCCCGCGCACAGCAGGCCGGCATCGATGCCATCGAGGTCCATGGCGACCGCCTGGTGGGTTCGCTGTGCTCGGCCATCCTCAACCAGCGCACCGACGAGTATGGTGGTTCGTTCGAGAACCGCGTCCGCTACGCGCTGGAGGTCGTCGCCGCCATTAAGGAGGCCGCGCCGCAGCTGATGGTGGAGTACAAGCTCCCCGTGATCATGGAGAACCCCGACGGCACGCCGCGCGGCAAGGGCGGCCTGCGGCCCGACGAGGCATGCGAGTTCGCCAAGCTGCTTGAGGGCGCGGGCATCGACATGATCCAGGTCGCACAGGCCAACCACACCGGCAACATGGGCGACACCATTCCGCCCATGGGCGCCATGCCCTACAACTGGACGCTGCCGGTGGCCGAGCGCGTTAAGGCCCTGGTCTCCGTGCCGGTGGCCACCGTCGGCCGTGTTGTCTCGGTCGAGGCCGGCGAAAAGATTCTGGAAGACGGCGCGGCCGACATCATCGCCTATGGCCGCTCGCTCATGTGCGACCCCGACATTGCGCTGAAGGCCGCCACGGGTGAGCCCATCCGCGAGTGCCTCAACTGCAACAAGGGCTGCGTCGACGCGATTCAAAACCGCAAGTACATCTCGTGCGTGCTCAATGCCGAGAACGGCGACGAGGCGACCATCGCCATTAAGCCGGGCGAGGGCGACAAGAAGATCGCCGTGGTGGGCGGCGGCATCGCCGGCCTGGAGGCCGCGCGCGTGGCGGCCAAGCGCGGCTACGACGTGACCGTCTACGAGGCGAGCGATCACTTGGGCGGCCAGATTGTGCTGGCGGCCGCGCCTCCGCGCAAGGACGAGATCATGCGCTCCGTCGAGTACTACGAGAAGATTCTGCCCGGCCTGGGCGTGAAGGTTGAGCTCAACCATGCCGCTACCGCTGAGGACCTCAACGCCGCCGACGCCGCGATTGTGGCCGTGGGCGCGCACGACGTGGTCATCCCTGTTCCGGGTGCCGACTCGGACAAGGTCGTCTCGAGCTGGGACGTGCTGGCCGGCAAGGTGGAGCTTACGGGCCGCGTCGCCGTCATTGGCGGTGGCCTGGTGGGCACCGAGACTGCCGAGTACCTGCTGCAGCACGGCTGCGAGGTGGCGATTGTGGAGATGCTCGACAAGATTGCCGCGGGCGAGTCCGAGACCATTCTGCCGCTGATTATGAGCGACTTTGCCGAGCACAACGTGGAGCAGCACGTGAAGACCCGCCTGACCGCCATTACCGACGAGGGCGTGGAGGCCATTCGCGCCACTGAGGACGGCGCCGAGGAGCCGGTGAAAATCGCCTGCGATTACGTGGTGATGGCCGTGGGCTCCAAGGCCAACGCGTTTGACCTTGATGGCGTGACGGTGCCCGTGACCTGCGTGGGCGACTGCTCGGGCGAGCGCACCGCCGATATTGCGAGCGCCATTCGCACGGCATATCACGCAGCCAACGAGCTGTAGCTAACATCGCGGCCGGGCGGGGCGGGAGCACGGATTCGCCTCGCCCCGCCGCGTCCCATCGGGTGTCAACCGGGGCGGGGTCTGCAAGCGCAGCAGGTCCCGCCCTTTTTGTTTTGCTCCGGTGGATGGCAATGCGCGCTAATCATGAGGAGTGAGGACGTCTACTGCCTTGCAGACCGCTCAAAATTATTAGGGGAGGGGTAATAATTATATCCTCTATACCAAAGGACATAAAAAGACGCCAATTTTGTTGGCAAGCGAATGACGATTGGCTGCGAGCTAGCTACCAGCGTAAATAATCGATAAAGAAATGTCGTAAATTGATGCCAAATGCCCAGATGCCACCGTTGCAATTTTCAGTTAACTGTTACGCGCGAACAGCAAAATGCTACTATCTAACAAGCACGTAAGAAAGCAGATTAACGGTTAAGGCTAAGAAGTGGCAGGTATGTCGGAAGCAACAAGGACTCGCACGCATGCGCCCGAGGTTAGGCAGCGCGCCGTCGAGATCCTCCAAGAGGGGGTCGGTCACCGCGCCCTCGCCGCAAAGCTTGGCATTCCCCAGGCCACGGCTCGTCAGTGGGCCCGCGCATATGCCGTGGGCGGTGCCGACGCCGTGCTCAATGCGGGCGCTTGCCATCACACCTATTCGTACGACGTAAAACTCGCCGTGGTTAAGGACCGTCTGAAAAACGGCCTGACGGTTCGCGAGACCATGATCAAGTATGGGATTCCCAGCGAGTCTTCAGTCAAGGCCTGGTGCCGCCAGTATCGCGAGAGCGGTGAGTCCGCGCTGGTCGATAAGCCGCGCGGACGCAAGCCGCGCGTTAAAAAGGCGGAATAGCGAACGGGATGGTGCGCCCACAGGGGCGCATTTTTCTTGCCGCGCCAACTTTTCGGACTGCCGCGAGCCTATCGGGACATCTTCCAACGTGGCCAATAAACCGCGCACAGTGGCCCGCGCGCCTGCCGCTGCGGTAAGGGAGCGTCACCCCTCTACTCCAATGCGGACAGACTCCTTACCCCGTACGCCTAAAACTCCCCAGTTGACCGAAAACCTGCCGCCGCCACTCCTCAATTGAGCTATAACGTTAAACAATTGCAGCGTTTTTGCATGGGGGAGTGATGGTATGACGCTACTGTATTTCCTTACCCTGTTTCCGCTGGTACCGGCGCTGGGTATGCTGTTCGCGCGCGGTGACCGCGCCCGCGATGCGGCGGGGCTCATAGGTTCCGGCATCATTATGGCGGTGACAGTTGTAGTCGCCGTCATGTTTTTTGGCACGGGCCCGCAGAGCTTTGAGGTTGCCCCCGGCGCCTCGCATGTGCTCTCGATCATCAGCTCCGCCATCGATGTCATCCTGTGCGCTGTCATCCTGTACAACGCGTATAAATATAGGAACGCGCTCACCACGGTGCTCGGCGTGGTGCAGCTGGTGGGTTCGGTTGCCTTTGCGACCATGACGCTGCCCGCGGCCGAAGCCGTCACGGCGACGCCGCTCTACCTGGACTACATGAGCGTGATCATGGTCCTCGCCGTCGGCATCGTCGGCAGCCTAATCTGCGTGTATGCCCTGGGCTACATGAAGGACTTCCAGGCCCACGACGAGCACGAGGCCGCGCTGCGCGGGCAGACCGCGCCCGACCGTCGCCCGCAGTTCCTGGCGCTCATGTTCCTGTTCCTCTCGGCCATGTTCGTCATCGTGACGAGCGACAACCTTGAGTGGCTGTTCTGCGGCTGGGAGATCACCACCGTGTGCTCGTTCCTCATGATTGGCTACACGCGCACGCCCGAGGCCATCAAGAACGCCTTCACCCAGATCATCCTCAACATGCTGGGCGGTATCGCGTTTTTGGCCGGACTCATGTACCTGCACGTTAACGGCATGCCGCTGACCATCTCGGGCATGATCGAGCTTTCCGGCGCCGGAACCGCGCAATCCGCGCTGCTGGTGATGCCGGTCATCCTGCTGTCGCTCGCCGCGCTCACCAAGGCCGCACAGATGCCGTTCCACACTTGGCTGCTCGGTGCCATGGTTGCCCCCACGCCCACGAGCGCCCTGCTGCATTCGTCCACCATGGTCAAAGCCGGCGTGTTCCTAATGGTCAAGCTGAGCCCGCTCTATGCCATCTATCCCGTGACCGGCTTTATGGTCACGAGTGTGGGTGCCATCACGTTTTTGCTCGCTGCCCTCATGGCCATCTCGCAGAGCAACGCCAAGCGCGTGCTCGCGTACTCCACCATTTCCAACTTGGGCCTCATCAGTGCCTGCTTGGGTGTCGGCGCGCCCGAGGCCGTATGGGCGGCCATCTTCCTGATCCTGTTTCACACGGTGGCAAAGTCGCTGCTGTTCCTGTGCGTGGGCACGGCCGAGCATCATATCGGCAGCCGCAATATCGAGGACATGGACGGTATGTTCAGCCGCATGCCGCACCTGACGCGTCTGATGATGCTGGGCATCATGGGCATGTTTGTGGCGCCGTTTGGCATGCTCGTGTCCAAGTGGGGTGCCCTGGTGGCGTTTGCGCAGACCGGCAACGTGCTCATGATCATGGTGCTTGCCTTTGGCTCGGCCGCGACGTTTTACTTCTGGGGCAAGTGGCTTGCCAAACTTTCGGGCGTCGACCCCACGGCTCAAAACGTTGAGGTTAATGTCCATAAGACCGAATGGATGGCGCTCAACACCATCGCCGCGCTGCTGATTCTGTGCTGCGTGGCGTTCTCGGTTATCTCGAGCGGTCTGGTGTCGCCTTACTTGGCCATGGTGTTTGGCCGCGTGCCGTACGTTATTGGCAAGGACGCCATGTATCTGATGGTGGTTATCGTGGCGTTTATCGCCGTGGTGCTGCTGACGTCGTTCCGCGTGAGCAATAAGCCGCACGTCAACGTGTACCTTTCGGGCGTTGGAACCGAGAACTACCGTCATTTCCGCGGCTCGATGGGACACGAGGTAAAGGCCGAAAAGCGCAATTGGTACTCGGAGGACGCCCTTGGCGAGAAGCGTATTGGCCCCGCGGGTAGCGTCGTGTGCTGCAGCATTATCTTGTTTGCGCTGCTGTGCTGCGCGTGGATTGGGCCCGAGCGGCTTGCCATGAGTGCGCCCTCGGTGCTGCGCGGCAAGTATTTCGAAGGCTCGGGCGTCGTGGGCATTTTTATTGGTACCGTGGCGTTTGCCTTGCTGGCGCCGCTTGTGGGCGGTTTGATTGACGGCCTTGACCGCAAGCTGTCCGCTCGCATGCAGGGTCGCGTGGGGCCGCGTCTGCTGCAGCCCTTTTACGACGTTGCCAAGCTGCTGCGCAAAGCCCCTGCCAGCGTAAACACCATGGACGATACCTACATGGCGTGCGCGCTCATCTTTACCGCCGTGGGCGGCGGCATCTTTGTGTCGGGCTCCAACACGCTGCTGTGCGCCTTTATGGTGACGCTCGCCGCGATCTTTGTGGTGCTGGCGTCCGCCTCGACGCAAAGCCCGTTTGCCCAGGTCGGCGCCGATCGTGAGTTGCTGCAGGTTATGAGTTACGAGCCCGCCGTTCTGCTGATGAGCGTGGGCTTGTACCTTGCCACCGATAGCTTCGATTCCATCGCCGTGACGGGGCAGTCGGCCCCCATCATCGTGTACAGCGCGCCCATTTTCCTCGCGCTGCTCGCGGTGCTCACCATCAAGCTGCGCAAGTCGCCGTTTGACCTTTCGTACTCACATCACGCGCATCAGGAGATCGTCCAGGGCGTCGCCACCGAGATGAGCGGCGGCACGCTGGCCAAGATGACCCTTATGCACTGGTGCGAGACCGTGCTGTTTTTGATGTGGGTGGGCATGTTCTTTGTCTGGGACAACCCGGTGAGCTGGGTCGTAGCCCTGGTCGTGATGGCTGCGACGTACTTTGTCGAGGTGCTGATCGACAACACCTTCGCGCGCAGCACCTGGCGCAGCTGCTTTAAGCTCGGCTGGGGCGTGGCGCTGGTATTTGGCCTGCTCAACCTTATGCCCATCCTCGTTGACGTGTTTATTTAGGAGGCGGCATCCATGGATCATAAAATGTCGCGCTCGCCGTGGGTTATTCATTACGACGGCTCGAGCTGCAACGGATGCGATATCGAGGTGTTGGCCTCGCTCACGCCGCTGTTCGATGCGGAGCGCTTTGGCGTGGTCAACACCGGCAACCCCAAGCATGCGGATATCTTTTTGGTAACGGGGTCGGTCAACGCTCAGAACCTGCCCGTCGTGCGCCAGATCTACAACCAGATGCTCGAGCCCAAGTGCGTGGTGGCCTGCGGTATCTGCGCGTGTTCGGGCGGTGTGTTCCGCGATGCCTATAACGTGATCGGCGGCGTGGACCGCGCGATTCCCGTGGACGTGTACGCGCCCGGGTGCGCCATTCGCCCCGAGACGGTGATCGATGCCATCGTGGAGGCGTGCGGCATTCTGGACCAGAAGGAGGCCGTGATGCGCGCCGGCGGCGATCCGCTCACCGTGGGCGGCGCCGCTACCTGGGACGGTGGCGTTGAGCTGGGCGAGGACGGGTTTGTGGCAGCGGGGGCCGGGGCTGATGGCGCCGGCGATACGCCCGCTAGGGCGCCCGCCGCGCCCGTCGCTGGCGACGCACCTGCTGGGACGCCCGCCGCTGCAAAGGAGGCCGAGTAATGCAAAAGGCAATCTATACCATCGTCGGGATCGACGAGCTTCTGTCGCATGTCCAGGCGCTCAAGGGCGTCGGCGCGCGCTTTGTGCAAATGCACGCCGAGCGCTGTGTGGACGACGGATCGTATCGCCTGGTCTATACGTTTATCAACGTTCGTGCTGCTCAGGAGCATATTGCGCAGGACGGCAGCTATGCAATCGAGAACCTGGTGGTCGAGGATATCGATCAGTACCAGGAGATTCCGTCCATCAGCTCGTACTATCCGGCGGTATTTCCGTTTGAGAACGAGGCGCATGACCTGTTTGGTCTTGCCATCACCGACATGCAGATTGACTTTAAGGGCTTTTTCTACCAGGTCTCAACGGCCGAGCCCATGAGCGTTATCACGCCCGAGGTGAAGGCCGCGCGCGAGAAAGCCATGAAGGTCCGCGCGGTTGCAGAGGCCAAGGCGCGCAAGGCTGCGGCCGAAAAGGCTGCCGCTGCCACGGCCCCTGCGGGGGAGGGCGCCGCAGGTGCCGGCGATGCTGCGGGCGCTGCCGTCGCTCAGCCCGCTGCGGCTGCCGGCTCCGATGCTCAGCATGACGAGGCTGTTGCGAAGGCCGCGCTCAAGGCTGCCGAGATGGAGGCAAAGCTCGCTGCCATGGATCCCGAGAAAGCGGCCAAGGTCCGCGCGGCGCTTGCCGCCAAGGCTGCCCGCGACAAGCAGAAAAAGGAGGCGTAAGGTCCATGGCACATCGCTCCGTTATTCCGTTTGGCCCGCAGCACCCGGTGCTGCCCGAGCCGCTTCATCTGGACCTGGTGATCGAGGACGACCGCGTCATCGAGGCAATTCCGCAGATCGGTTTTGTGCACCGCGGCCTCGAGAAGCTCACCGAAAAGCGCGATATGCATCAGTTTGGCTACATCGCCGAGCGCATCTGCGGCATCTGCGCCGTGGGCCACAGCTACGGTTATGCCAGCGCCTGCGAGCGTATGCTCGACATCGAGGTGCCCGGCCGCGTGCAGTATATCCGCACCATTCTGCACGAGCTTTCGCGCATTCACTCGCATTTGCTGTGGCTGGGCCTGCTCGCCGATGCCTTTGGCTTCGAGGCGTTGTTCTATCGTTCGTGGACCCTGCGCGAGCAAATTCTCAAGATTTTTGAGAGCACTTGCGGCGGGCGCGTGATTCTGTCGATTAACGAGATCGGCGGCCTTAAGCACGATATCGAGGACTCCGAGCTGGCGGGCATTGTCCAGACGCTCGACGCCATGCGCCCCGACTACGAGGCCCTGGTGCATACGTTTTTGGACGACGACAGCTGTGGCGAGCGCCTGCATGGCGTGGGCGTGATCAGCAAGAAGGATGCGCTGAACCTGTCGATGGTCGGCCCGTTTGGTCGCGCCTCGGGCGTGGATTACGACGTGCGCATGTTCGGTGACGGCGCCTATGCGGGTCTGGCCGCGTTTGAGCCCATCGTTGCTACCGATGGCGATTGCTATGCCCGCTGCCAGGTGCGTTGCGCCGAGGTCACGCAGGCCATGGACATCATCAAGGAGCTTGTGGGCAAGATTCCTCACGACGGTATCGGCGGGCGTACCAAGCTCACGCCGGCCGACGGCGCGCGCGGCGAGGTTGTGATTGAGCAGCCGCGCGGCGAGGCGTATTACTATGTGCGCGGCAACGGCACCAAGAACCTGGACCGTTTCCGCGTGCGCACGCCGACGTCGCAGAACCTGGCGGGTCTGACGCATGCACTGCAGGGCGTGCTCCTTGCCAACGTGCCCATGATTATCCTGACCATCGACCCCTGCATTAGCTGTACGGAAAGGTAGGCGCGGCATGAGTTTGCTGACATTTGCCAAGACGGCCTTGGGTTCTATGGTCAAGCAGCCGGTCACGGTGTGCTATCCGCAGGAGGAGCTGACGGCGCCCAAGCGCTTGCGCGGGCATATCGTCAACGACATGGACGTGTGCATCTGCTGCGGCATGTGCGCGCGTCGCTGCCCGGCGGGCGCGCTCGCGGTCGATCGCAAGGGTGGAACGTGGTCGATCGACCCGTATGCCTGCGTGGTGTGCGGTGAGTGCGTCGAAAGCTGCCCCAAACACTGCCTGACTATGGACACCGCTCGCACCCCAGTTGCGGCGGACAAGACTCCCACGGTAGAAACCAAGCCGGAGTAGCGTTGGTATAGAGCTGGAATAGGGGCCGGTGGGGCAAAATTGCCCCACCGGCCCCGCGCGTGAACGCGCGGTTGGGCTGCCACGAACAAAACTATGCCGGTTTACGGGGCTGGATAGCGAACCTCCGACCATATCGAAAACCACGAAAATAAAACCGCAGGTAGATTGCCTGCTGTTTTTTAAAAATAGGGGGTATGGATGAGGGTCCCGACTTTAGCCCCGTAATCCGGCATAGTTTTGAAATGGCACCATATCTGTAACAGCCCTTGATCTCCCGTGGACAGAGGGAAACGGATCATTTTAGCCTTGCGAGGGCTGCCTCGTGACCCGTCTGCCACGAAACGGGCCCATCTACTACGTTTAGGCTGCTACCCTCAACCATGGCAAGTAATGCGAAATAAAAACCGCAGGTAGAACGCCTGCGGTTTTTCATGAAAAACGGGTATGGTCGGGGGTATCGAGTCAAACGTAGTAGATGGGCCGATTTCGTGGCGGGCGCCGTCGGCCGATCTCCGCGGGCGGAAGAAAACGGATTATTTTGGTCCCGCCAGGCTTGCGGAGGCACTCGTGCTGGGCCGCCCGAACAAAACTATGTCGGTTTACTACGATGAATTCGACATCCCCGACCATGACTGCATTTTTCTAAATATTGCAATCGTTCTACCTGCGGTTTTGCAAGCGCGCAATTTACCGTGGTCGAAGGCGGGCGATTCGTCGTAGTAAACCGGCATAGTTTTGAAATGGCGTTAAATCGGTAACAGCCATTTTGCTATGCCGGGGTGGTCGGCCGTTGGGAAATTAGCCTCGCAAGTAGGCGATGGCGATCTGCGTGCGGTTGCGCAGGCCCATTTTGGCAAGGATCGAGCTGATGTGGTTGCGCACGGTGCCTTCGCCCATATAAGCGGTGGCAGCGATCTCCTTGTTGTCGAGACCGCGGGCGATGAGCTCTGCGACTTCGAACTCGCGGTCGGTTAGGCTGGCGAAGGCCGCGGGCCGGCGGGTCGTGCCCGCCTCGATACCCGTTCCGTCAAAATCGATGTCCTCGATCGCCTTACCCTCGAGCACGCGTTTGCCGTCCATGACCTGCGCCAACGCCGGCGGGATGGCGGCGACATCGGTTTTGATCAGATAGCCGCGGGCACCCAGCTTGAGCGCCGACACAATGTACTCGTCATCCGAGAACGTCGTCAGAAACACCACGTGTGCCGCAGGGTCGCGCTCAAGGATCTCGCGTGCCGCCGAAAGTCCGTCGCGCCCCGGCATCTGAATGTCGAGCAGTGCGATATCGGGTGCGTGTTCGGCATAGAGAGCCACTGCGTCGTTGCCGTTGGCACCGGTGCCCACCACCTCGATCTGCGGCTGGGCGCCCAGGATAATCTTGAGCGAATCGACCACCAAGCGGTCGTCGTCAACAACAATGAGCCTCATCGGCCCTCATCTCCTTGCTGTTTGGGAACGGTGGCAAACACGCGCCAGCCGGGGGAGCCGGCACGTGGGCCGGCGGTGAAGGTGCCGCCAAGCGCCTCGATGCGCTCGCGCATGGAGACAAGCCCCATACCCTCCGCGGCGCCGCGGCCGTTTGCTTGGACCCCGCCCGCGCCATCGTCGGTAACGATGAGCTGGTAAAACGACGGATGCTCCATGCATCGTACGGTGACAGCATGGGCGCAAGCGTGGTGCATGGTGTTGGAGAGCGCCTCGCGCAGGACCGCCGCAAAGCAGTTGGCGACGTGTGCGGGCGTATGTTCGGCCAAAACTTCAAGCTCAATCTGCGGGCCGCCGTCCGAACGCGCGCCTTCAACAATGCGTTCGAGTTGCACGGAAAGGTCGACGGCGTTGTCGTTGAGCGCGTGGACGCTGGTGCGCACAAGCTGGAGCGCCTCGTCAACCGTGCGTTTGACGTCGGCGAAATCGGCGGCGACGCCGGGCTCGTCGGCGTGAACCACACGCAGGGCTTCGGCCTGCAGCGAGGCGCGCGTGAGCTGGTGCCCGACGTTATCGTGGATCTCGCGCGCGATGCGGGCGCGTTCGGCGAGCGTCGCGAGTTCGACTTCGTAGTCCTGGCGGTCGGCAAGATCGCGGTTGCGCGCCTCGAGCGCGAGGGCTCGTTCCTGCAGCTCGTCGCGGATTCGGCGCATGCGCTGCTGTTCGCGCTCCAACTGGGCGGTACGTAGCGATAACAAGGTGGCGGCAACCGAAAGGATGGCGGTCAGCAGGAGCGTTCGGGCAGTAAGCGCGTCGGTGCGAAGGCCCGCGACGAGCGCAAAGACAAAGGCGACGCCAATGCCCAGTGCGACCCAGGCGTGCTCGCGGCGCACGCGCCGCGCGATGTCATAGAGGGCGAGAGGCGCAAACGGCACAAACGGCGGCACGAAGACAGCCGCGATGATGTAGACGAAGCTCGCGGCCTCGCTTGTGCGGCGCATGCGTTCTTCCTGTGCGACCTCGGCCAGCGAAGTGGCAATAACGCCAAGGCAAAACGCCGCGACCAGGCGAGCGTCCACAGCAAGGCCCACGGCGGCTGCGATGCAGCACGCTAGCACGATCGATTTGTCGAAAAGCCTGTTCATACGGGTATTGTACGCGAAGCTGCGCGTGGTGGAGGGGCCGCCTGCGCAACCGTGACATTCCTCCCGCGCGGCAAAGCGGGGGCGTCGGCAGGCCGCACGACCAAGACCTCCGCACTCGTGACAAAGCTCACTGGTGCGCGCCGCCCGCTCCTGCGATGATGCAATCGTACCGGGCCGCAACCAACGGAAGGGCCGCCTCATGACAGACATCGTCCACGTCGAAAACCTCGTCAAGCGCTACGACGATCTTATCGCGCTCGACCACTTTAACCTGAGCATCGCCCCCGGCGAGATCTTTGGCCTGCTGGGCCCCAATGGCTCGGGCAAGACCACGTCCATCAACTGCATTTTGCAGCTGCTCGCCTACGACAAGGGTACCATCGAGCTGTTCGGCGAGCCCATGACGCCCGCCCGCTACGACCTCAAGCGTCGCATCGGCGTGGTGCCGCAGCAGGTGGCGGTATTCGACGAGCTCACGGTGCGCGAGAACATCGACTATTTCTGCAGCCTTTACGTTAGCGATCGCAAGCGCCGTCGCGCGCTGGTGGACGAGGCGATCGACTTTGTCGGGCTGGGCGACTTTACCAAGTTCCGCCCCGGCAAGCTCTCGGGTGGCCTGGCGCGCCGCCTCAACATTGCATGCGGCATCGCGCACAAGCCCGAGCTCATCTTTTTTGACGAGCCCACGGTGGCGGTCGACCCGCAGAGCCGCAACGCCATCCTGGAGGGCATCTGCCGCCTGCGCGACGAGGGCGCCACGGTGGTGTATACCAGCCATTACATGGAGGAAGTCGAGCAAATCTGCAGCCGCATCATGATCATGGACGGCGGGCGCGTGCTGGCGCAGGGCACCAACGACGAGCTCAAGCGCATGATTCAGATGGGCGAGCGCGTGACTGTCGAGGTCGGCGCCGTCGAGGCCGCCACAGTCGAGCGCCTGCGCGCCCTCGAGCACGTGCTCAGCGTCGAGCTGTCCGGCGGCGAGCTCGTCTGCACCTGCGAGGCGAGCCCGCACAATCTGGTCGACATCCTCGACACGCTGCGTGACGCCGACGTGGCGCTCGGCCGCGTGTGGAGCGAGCCGCCGACTCTCAACGACGTGTTCCTCGAGATCACGGGGCGCGAGCTGCGCGACTAGGGGGCAGCCATGTTCAACACCATTATCATTACGGTCAAGACGCTGCTGCGTCGGCCGAGCACGTGGGTCTGGGGCGCTCTCTTTCCCATCGCGCTTTCCACTATGTTCATGTTTATGTTTGCGAACCTCAGCTCCGGCGGCGCGGTCGACCCGGTGCCGGTTGCCGTCGTGGCGGACGAGGCCTGGGACGCCTCGACCTTTAAGGACGTGGCGACGTCGCTCGACGAGGAGGGCGACGACCAACTGCTCGAGATCCACGAGTGCGACGACGCAGCCGACGCGAGCCGTGCGCTTAAGGCCGGCGAGGTCGCGGGCATCTATACGGTCGACGACGCGGGCGCGCCCAAACTCACGTTGCTTTCGAGCTACGACAGCTCGCGTGCCTCATCGGTGCTCACCGACCGCAGCATTCTGGAGACGGTGGCAAGCTCGTATACGCAAAACGCCGAGCTCATGTCCCAGATTGCCCAGGACAACCCGGCGGCGCTCGCCGACCCGGAGGCGGTTGCGCGCGCCCTGTCGCTCGAGGGCGGCACCCGTCGCGTGAGCCTGACACGCATCACGCCCGATGGCACGGTCATCTACTATTACGCGCTTTTTGGCCTGGTCGCGATGATGTCTGCCGAGTTTGCCGCCTTGAGCGTCGTCGATTTGCAGCCCAATCTGTCGGGCCTCGGCGCACGTCGCTGCGTGGGCGGTCTTTCCAAGACGGCGTCGCTGGCTGGTATCTTTGTGGGCTCGTGGCTGGTCTCCTTTGCCTCGATGACGATCGCGATTGGCTACGTGCGCCTGGTCGTGGGCATCGACTTTGGCGGCCGCGAGGGACTGTGTTTGGTGGGCGGCGCCGCTTCCGCGCTTGCCGCCACGGGCTTGGGACTCTTTGTGGGTACGCTTCCCGTTAAGGGCGGCAAGGCATCCAAGTCCGGCATCCTCACGGGCTTTGCCACCACGTGCGCCCTGTTCGCCGGCCTCTACGGCGAGCCGGCGATGGCGCTTGCCGACGACGTTGCCCGTGCCTGCCCGGCCGAGTGTTGGCTCAACCCCGTCAAGCTCATCTGCGACATGTTTAACCGCCTGTATTTCTTTGAGGACCTGGGCCCCTTTGCCGTTCGCGCCGGCGCACTGGTCCTTATGGCGCTGCTGTTCGTTGCCGCCGCCACGCTGATCTTTGGAAGGAGCCGCTATGAGCACCTTTAAGACCGCGCTTCGCATGGCGCTCGCACACCCGTTCTACCTGCTTATCTACACGGTGTTCATTTCGCTGATGGGTGTGTTTATCGCGGCATCGGTGAGCTGGAACTCGTCGCAGCTCACCGAATATAAGCCCTACGATGCCAACGTGATCGTGGTCGACCGCGACGACAGTGACCTTTCGCGTGCGCTTACCAAGCATCTGGGTTCGCGCTTTGAGCTGGTCACGGGCGTCGGCGACGACACCTACGACCTTGCGGACGCACTCTCCAAGAGCAACAGCGCCAAGGGCAGTGCCGACTGCGTGTTCTTTATCCCGGAGGGGTTTGAGGGCGACCTCGTTGCAGCTGCCCGCGCGGGGGAGTCTCTGCCCAAGCTCGATGTGACCTACGGCGCCGGCACCATGGCAGCGGCGCTTTCGTCTGCCGAGGCCTCGCGCTGGATCTCGCTCGCGGGCGCTGCGGCCGCGCTTGAGCCCGCTGCCCCCAACGGCGATGTTGCCAAGGCGGCCGAGCATGCCGCCGCGAAGCGCGCCAAGGTCGAGGTCGAGCAGGTCAAGGTTGACTCGACTGCCGCCGCCACGCTCGAGTCGTACTTCAACTTTGGTGCGTACGCGATTATCTCGTCGGTCATCGTGTCGGTGGGACTGGTGTTCTCGGGCATGAACGAGCCCGAGCGCGTGCGCCGCATGGAGGCCGGCCCAATCTCCGAGCGCCGGCGTTCGCTCGCCGTGTTCGCGGCTGCCGCCGTGCTTACCGTCTGCATCTGGTTTGTGTCGAGCATGATGGGCGTCGTGGGCTTTGCCGTCGCGGTCGCCGAGGTCGGCGTGGGGCGCGTGTGCCTGGCGCTGGCAGCAACGTTTGCCCTGGCGTGCACGCCGCTTGCCGTTGGCTTTGCGCTGTCGAGCCTGGGCGCGCGCGAGGAGCTGCTCAACGGCGTGGGCAACCTGCTTGGCATGCTCATGACGTTTTTGGGCGGCGCCTGGATGCCGCTGTCGCTCATGGGATCGGCCGTGCAGACGGTGGCGCACTTTGTGCCGACGTTTTGGGTGAACGACGCGATCAGCAAGGCGCTCGCCTCGGATTTAACGTCCACCGTGCTGGGCGACATCGCCTGCGACCTGGGCGTCACGGCACTCTTCGCCGTGGCCATCGCCGCCGCAGGCCTCGCCCTCGCACGCACCAAATTCCGCGTCTAGCCACCTAGTCATTTAAGAGCGTCCCCAATGACTAGGTGTCGCGCTTGACTTTGACCCTACTTTAACGGGTACCATCCTCTTATGTCTGTAACGCCATATAGACCGAGGGGATAGATCTATGACCGCAACTGCACCCGCAGCACCCGCTAAGGTGTACTTCACCAACCTGCGCACGCATGCTCGCGAGAGCCAGCTCGACAAGCTCAAGCGCCTTATCCGTCACGCCGGTATCGAGCAGATCGACTTTGAGAACAAGTTCGTCGCCATCAAGATTCACTTTGGCGAGCTGGGCAACCTGAGCTTTTTGCGCCCCAACTACGCCCGCGCCGTCGCGGACGTCGTGAAGGAACTGGGCGGCAAGCCCTTCCTCACCGACTGCAACACGCTCTATGTCGGTAGCCGCAAAAACGCGCTCGAGCACATCGATACCGCCTATCAGAACGGCTTTACCCCGTATGCCACGGGTTGCCAGATCATCATCGCCGACGGCCTCAAGGGCACCGACGAGGCGCTCGTCCCGGTCGAGGGCGGCGAGTACGTGCACGAGGCCAAGATCGGTCAGGCGCTCATGGACGCCGACATTGTGATCAGTCTTACCCACTTTAAGGGCCATGAGCAGGCCGGTTTTGGCGGCGCCATGAAGAATCTTGGTATGGGCGGCGGCAGCCGTGCCGGCAAGATGGAGCAGCATGCCGCCGGCAAGCCGAACGTCGCGACCGAGCACTGCGTTGGCTGCCGTGCCTGCGAAAAGATCTGTGCGCACAACGCCATCTCGTTTGACGATACCCGCGAGCGCGAGCTTGCCAACGGCAACACCCGCACGGTGCACGTGGCCGCCATCGACCACGATCGCTGCGTGGGTTGCGGACGCTGCATTGCGGCATGCAACCAGGACTGCATCAAGCCCGGCTATGACGCCGCGGCCGACGTGCTCAACTGCAAGATCGCCGAGTACACTAAGGCCGTTGTCCAGGATCGCCCCAGCTTCCATATTTCGCTGGCTATGGATATCAGCCCCAACTGCGACTGCCACCCCGAAAACGACACACCCATCGTCAACGACATCGGCATGTTCGCGAGCTTCGACCCGGTCGCCATCGACCAGGCCTGTGCCGATGCCGTCATGGCATCCGAGCCGCTGCCCAACACCGAGCTCACCGACAGCGCCGCCAAGATGGAGCATAACCACGAGCATCTGGAGGGCGAGCAGGCCAAGGACCCCTTCTGCATCACGCATCCCGACACCGACTGGCGCGCGTGCATCGCGCATGCCGAGAAAATCGGCTTGGGCACGAGCGAGTACGAGCTCATCGAGATCAAGTAACGCCTAGCTATTGGACAAAACAAGCGCCTTTGTAGCGCTAGTTGAGCAAAAGCCGCCCGCGAGCACAACGCTCGCGGGCGGCTTTCCGGAAGTATGCGGCAAATTTCGAGACCGCCGAGCACACGACGTTTTTTGGCAACAAAACCCCTGATAAATTGTTGGTAAAACTGCGGTCTGGTCGGCAGTTCCAGATTTTGCCGCATACTTCCGAAAATAGGGGGTCAGATAAAGCCCCAGACGTTGCTTTTTGCCTAAAAATACTCGTCGAGGAAGTTGTTGACTGTGTTCCAGTAGAGCTCGGGGTCAACTTGCGCGCTCTTGGCGTGGGCGGCGCCATGAATGGTGAGCTTTTGCTTGGCTTTGCTGGCGCACGCGTCGTAGTTTTGGTCGAGCATGTCGTACGGCACAAAGGTGTCCTGGTCGCCGTGGATAAACAGCATGGGAACCGTCGCGTGTTTGAGTTGCTCCACACTGCTCGCCTTATGAAAGTCGTAGCCCGCGCGCACGTTGCACACCAAGTTTGCTACATCGAGCAAGGGAAAGCTGGGCAGGCCGAACACGTCCTTGAGCTGCAGAGAAAACTCGTCCCAAACACTCGTATAACCACAGTCCTCGATAATGCATTTTACGTTTGCGGGTAGAGATTCCCCCGCGACGTTCATGGCAGTTGCTGCACCCATCGACTCGCCAAAGACCAGGATGCGCGCCTCGGGGTCAGCCTGAACGATCCGCCCAATCCATGCAACGACATCGAGCCGCTCGGGCCAGCCCATGCCGATATAGTCGCCGCCGGAGCGCTCGTGGGCGCGGGCGGCAGGCGCGAGCACGTTCATGCCGCGGTCGTGGAATCGCTTGACGTATCGGGCCATGCCGATGGGCTCGTTGGTATATCCATGCAGGCAGACGGCGTAATCGTGGGTGTTCTCCGAGGCGGCAAAAAACCAAGCGGCGAGCTCGGTTCCGTCATCTGCGGTGAGGCTGCTGCTCTTGCGGTTTTCTTTAAACCATGCCCGCGCCTCGGTGTCCTCGGCATCCGGCTGCTCGCCTTCTTTGTCGTTCTTGCTATCCTGCATCATCTTCATGGTGTACGGCGCTTGGGGATTCAGCGCGAAGTCAAACAGAAAGTTGCCGGCAAATCCGAGCAGCACAACGACAACCACCAGTGCAACGATGCCGGCTATCTTGAGCTTTCGATGGGAACGTGCGTTTTGAGCCATGCGGTATTCTCCTATAAGATGTTAATACGTCAACATTTAATGCAAGCGCATTATGGACGTTCGCCGTTGATGCGTCAACAGGCAAAGAATGGGTAAACAAAGGGTCACGTATGGTGCAAATTTCGCACGTACCTAGACGCTTTGATATAGTGTTGAGAACTCTTTACGTTGGAGGATGTAACCGGCATGTCCGATTCGAGCGACAGTTCTAAGCCGCGACCCAAGACCGCGGCCGTTCCACACTACACGGTGGGCGAGGAGATCATGAACTCCGTCACCCATGGTGTCGGCTGCCTGCTGGGTATCGCGGGCCTGGTGCTCCTGATCGTATTCGCCGCCCTGCGCGGCGGAGGCCCGGCCCACATGGCCGCGGCGATTGTCTATGGTGTCAGCATTATCCTCGAATATCTGGCCTCCACGCTCTACCACGCGATTCAGCCCGCGCGCGCCAAGCGCGTGTTTCGCATCATCGACCACAGCTGCATCTACCTGCTCATAGCCGGCAGCTATACGCCGTTTTGCCTCATCACGCTCGCAAACGATGGCGGTCCTGCGCTGTTCTTTGCCGTATGGGCCATCGCCATTATCGGCATCGCCCTCGAGTGCTTTATGCGTGAGCGTCAACCGCACTGGGTAAGTGGCTTGGTCTACCTGCTGATGGGCTGGCTTGTCGTCTTTAAGCTGCCCGAACTTGTGGCGCTGCTCAACCCCGTCGCGCTTGCCCTGCTCGCCGTCGGCGGCGTGTGCTACACCGCGGGCGTGCCGTTCTATATCGCCAAAAACGTGCGCTATCTGCACAGCGTGTTTCACCTGTGGGTGCTCGCCGGCAGCATCTTCCAGTTCATGGCGGTGATCCTCTTCGTAATCTAGCGACCATGCCTGCGCGCCCGCGTCCTCGTTTGGGCGCCAGCGCAATTGCCGTATCCGCCATCAACGTTTTACCCTGACGCCCGAATCTTGGAGGTTCGAGAAACTCCCGATGGACATAACCATCTCCCTTATCACCACCCTCGTTTTGACCCTCATCAACGGCTACTTCTCTATGTCCGAGATGGCGCTCACCACGGCTAAGCGCGCTGTGCTGGAGCACGAGGCCGAGGAAGGCGACAAACGCGCCGAGCGCGCCATTAAGCTGGCCGCCGATTCCGATCAGCTGTTGGCCACCATCCAGGTCGCCATCACACTCGTGGGCTTTGCCTCGTCCGCCGTCGCCTCGACGAGCCTGTCCGACCCGCTTGCCACGTGGCTCATGAGCTTTGGAATCGCGCCGCTTTCCACCATCGCGCGCGGCCTGGCGCCGGTCATCATCACCGTCGCCGTCGCCTTCGTGTCCATCGTGATTGGCGAGCTCGTGCCCAAGCGCATCGGCCTCGCTAACGCCGAGGGCGTATCCAAGCAGGTTGTGGGACCGCTCTCCGTGTTCCAAAAGATCGCCCGCCCGCTCGTGTGGCTGACCGGTGCCTGCTCCGATGGCCTGGCCCGCATCCTGCGCATCAAGAGCGCCGATGACCGCCAGAACGTCTCGGAGGAAGAGATCAAGTACATGGTCTCGGAGCAGGACGATTTGCTCGACGAGGAAAAGCGCATGATCCACGAGATCTTCGACCTGGGCGACACCGTTGCCCGCGAGGTCATGGTGCCGCGCGTGGACACCACCATGTGCGAGGACGACGAGACGGTCGCCGACGTGCTGTCCGCCATGCGCCAGACCGGCTTTAGCCGCATCCCCGTCTATCACGAGGATCCCGACAACGTCGCCGGCATCGCGCACATCAAGGACCTGATTCAGCCTTCGCTCGACGGCAAGGGCGACCAGCCCATCGCCGACTTTTTGCGCGACGCCACCTTTGTGCCCGACACCAAGGACATCCTGCCGCTGCTGTCCGAGATGCAGACCTCGCACGACCAGATCGTGGTGGTCGTGGACGAGTACGGCGGCACGGCCGGCATCATCACCATCGAGGACATCGTCGAGGAGATCGTGGGCGAGATCGAGGACGAGTTCGATCCCGACAACAAGTACCTCACGCGCCTTTCGCGCCGCGAGTGGCTCGTCGATGGGCGTTTTTCGTGCGATGACGCGATTGAGCTTGGTTGGCCGCTCGAGGAAAGCGATGATTATGAGACCATCGCCGGCTGGATTTTGGAGCTTTGCGACTCGGTGCCCGACATCGGAGAGGTGTTTGAGGTTGCGGGGTACAAGTTTAAGGTGCAGTCGATGCGTGGCCAGCGCATCTCGCTCATTCGCGTGATCGCTCCGGCCGAAACCGATAAGAAGGATTCCGAGTCCTCGGCAGATAAGCCGGCGGCGTCGGACGCGGGTTCTGCGGACCCGCACGATGGCGACGAGTAGGGTGAGGAAGAGTAGGGGAGAGTTATGGCAGGCCTGTTCAACATCCTTAAGGTCACCGTCAGCGAGGACAAGATCTGCGCGCATGTGCTGGTGAACCCCGGCATGCCGCTCATGACCTCGGAGGACATCGAGGCTACGGCGCGCGTGTACTACCTGGTGCCCGCGATTGCCAAGCATCTGTGTCTGGGCGATTCCGGTCGCGAATTCCAGGACTGCATGGGCCAGACCGAGCTTTGCCATCTGCTGGAGCACGTGACGGTCGAGCTCATGAACGAGACCGGGCTTGCCGGCAGCATTTCGTGCGGCCGCACCCGCGTGAGTGAGCACGATGAGCGTGTCTTTGAGGTCGAGCTTTCGTGTCCCGACGACGCGCTGGCCATCGGCGCGCTGTCTTCGGCGACCTTTATGATGGATTGGGCCTATCTGCATGCCGACCAGCCCGCTCCCGATGTGGACGGTACGGTCGCGGGTTTGCGCAACCTGGTGCTGGGCATGCGCGCCGAGGCCGAGGGTAAAGATCCGCACGAGGCCGTCGCCGCCGCGAACGCCGAAGGCGAGGCCGGGGACACGACCGAGGGCGAGGCGCCTGCCGAGGCTGCCACCGAGTCTGTCAACGGTGCCCCTGCCGAGGAGACCGTCGAGGCCGAGCCCGCGGAGCCCCAGGGCGTCCCGAGCTTTGACGACGAGCCGCAGGAGGCAATCGATACCGAGGGCGCGACCGCCGAAAGCCACGAGGCCCCCGCTGCCGTCTACGGTGGCGCGGCGACGGCTCCGGCTGTCCCCGCGCACGAGGGAGCGCTGCCGCTCGTTGACGGCGCCGGCGAGGATCCGGCCGCTACGGTGGCCATGCCGGTCGTGCCGCAGGAGTAGGCTCACCCGCTTATCACCATCATGTACCTGCGCCTTTACCGTACGCAGATGAGCAAGACGGCAAGCGCTGTGCTGCGGGTATAATGGACAGCATTCAAACGGTGGGCGCCGAGGTGCCCGCAGGAGAGGAATGAACATGGGTAAGACTTTCAACTTTATCTCGGGTGCGCTCTTCGGCGCCGCCGCCGGCGCCATCATCGGCGTTGCCCTGGCTCCGCGCTCGGGCGCCGAGACCCGCGCCATGGCTGCCGATATCGCCAATGACGCCTGGGATAACATGCGCGACACCTACGAGCACGGTGCCGAGGAGGCCCGCGCTGCGGTCAACGATTTTGGCCCGATGGTCGACGCCAAGACCGATGACCTGCGTGCCAAGGTTGACCTTGCCCGCGAGCGCATGGACCAGCTGCGCGAGCAGCTCAACGACGCCATCTCGGGCGGCAACGTGACGCCCGCCGCCGATGTCGTGGTCGAAAACGCCGTCGAGGCCGACGCCGAGGCCGCGGAGCCTTCGACCGAGGCATAATGCGCGCCGGGGATTTTGTCGGCGCCAAGATCTATCGTAAGCCTACCGAGGATAAGCGCACCAAAAAGGACGGCACGCCGCGCAGCCCTAAAAAGCTCGGCAAGATTCACTTTCCGGTCTTTACCCCGGGCGGTACGCGCGTGGTGGGCTTTATGGTGCGCCAGTCCGATATCGCGGGCATGATCGAGCGCCCCGACCGATTTGTGGCGCTCGATGCCATTGGCGTCTACGAGGGCGCCATCGCAGTTGACGACGTCAAGGGCACCTACGATGCCGCTGCGGCCAAGCGCCTCGACATCAACCTGGATGATTGCATTATCTGGGTTGGCATGGACGTGCGCACGGAGTCGGGCGATGTCGTGGGCTATTGCTCGGATGTGGAGTTCAAGCCGCGTTCGGGCATCGTGCAGACGTTCTATGTGACCACTGGCACTGCCTCGAGTGTGCTGGTGGGCGACACGCAGATGCCGCCCACGATGCTGCGCGGCTATGCGGACGGCGCGATGATCGTTTCGGACGAAGTCAAGTCGCTCGGGTATTCGGGCGGTGCCGCTGCAAAGGCTGCCGAGGCAAGCGTCGTGGTGGGCGATAAGGTCAAGAAGGGCGCCAAGGTGCTCGATGACAAGGGTTCGGTCGCCGTGGACAAGGGCAGTCGCGCGCTGGGCAAGCAGCTCGGCAAGACGCGCGGTATGTTCAAGGCCTTTAAGGACGAATATCAAAAGGCGAGCGGGAGCTCGTCAAAAGCTAGCAAATAGCGACGTACCAATTGATGGGAGGCAAGCCGGAGACCTGTTGCTCCGGCTTGCTGCGTTTATGGGGGAGGGCACATGCGCCAAAACGGATCTAACTTAAACGGGCGCTCGGGTGCGCGTCCGACGGCGCGCCGCGACCTGGGGCAGCTGCCCAGCGGTCAGCGCAAGCGTCACCGTAAGCCCGGCGCGATGTATCTCAACCATAGCCGCGGCTTTAGCGACCGCAGCGCTCGCATCGGAAACAGCCGCACGCCCCGTCGTCCGTCTCGCCTGCCCTATGCGCTCATTGCCGTGGGCTGCGCACTCGTGCTGTTTATCGCCGCCATCGTGGGCTATGTCAACCGCAGCGTGGATGTCGTCCTCAACGGTCAGGAGACTGCAGTGCGCGTCGGCTCTACGCTGCAAAATCTCATCGACGACCAGGAGCTGACCGATACCTACGACGCCGGGGACTTGCTGGCCGTTGACGACAGCGTGCTTACTCGCCATGGCGGCGAAAAGCTGTCGGTAAAAGTGGACGGCAAGCGCATAAAACAGGGCAAGTGGAAAAGCCGCGAGCTTACGGGCGGCGAGAAGGTGACGGTCAAAGACGGCCGCGACACGTATGAGAAGCATGAGGTCCAGGCGACGGTTATCGAGCCCAAGCTCAAGGTCGAGGGCACGGGTGCCATCGAGTACGTTAAGACGTGGGGTATCCAGGGTCGCTCTGAGGTGTGGGTCGGCGAGCAGTCGGGCAAGACGCAGGACCGCGGCGAGGTCGTGCCCGCCACCGATTGCGTGGTCGAGTGCGCGAGCGTGGCGCCCAAGGGCAACGAAAAGTACGTGGCGCTGACGTTTGATGAGGGCCCGAGCGGAGCGACCAAGCAGATCTTGCAGGTGCTCAAGGAAAAGGGCGTCACCGCGACGTTCTTCCTGTCGGGCGATGCGGCCGAGGCCTCGCCCGCCACGGCCAAGGCGATTGTCGATGCCGGCTGCGAGGTCGGCTCCAACAGTTACAGCGACGAATCGCTCAAGGGCAAGGATCGCGATGCGGTGCGCGAGCAGGTTTCGAAGGGCACCGAGGCGATCAAGTCCGCGACCGGAACGTCGACGATGCTTTTGCGTGCTCCCTACGCAGCCTTTGACGAGCAAAACTGGATTGATGCGATGGACCTGGTGTCTGCCGTGGTCTCGTGGAATATCGATTCGGGCGACTGGCTGCTCAACGGTGCCGACGAGCAGGTCTCGACGGTGCTCGATTCGGTGACGCCGGGCAACATTGTGTTGCTGACCGATAACGATGAATGCGCCGAGCAGACGCTCGAGGCGCTGCCGCAGATTATCGACGGGCTTATTGCCGACGGCTACAAAATCGTGACATTGAGCGATCTGGTCAAGACGGATACATCGCTGAGCAAAAAGCTCACCTCGCTGACGAAGGTCACCATGCCCAAAAACGCCGTGTTCCCCCAACTCGCCGAAGATGACGACACCACAGACTAGTCATGTAAGAACGTCCCCAATGACTATGTCACGGATACGTCAGCGTTTGATATGCCTGCGATGTTTGGAGCATAAATTTGACGCCACGGCGCGATGCTGATGCTATAGTTACTGCGGATAACAAGGGTCAAGAGAAAGGCTGCAGGTGAAATCCAAACCTCGACCATACAGTCGATGACCCCATGCAGGTGCTTCTTGCGCATGTACGGGGTGTGAGCGCCGAGCGGCGTGCCGCCCGCGCATGCGTATACATATCTAATAGTCCACGGATGGCGCGCCGGCATGGCCGCAGTCCGAAGGGATAATGATGGGGAGCACCAGTGAATTATCTGAGTGAGATGCTCAAATTGCCGGTCTTGGACGTCGATGGTGAAAAGCTCGGCGTTGTGAACGATTTTGGCATTGCTACCGGCGAAGTTTTTCCGCACGTAACGTCGCTCGCGTTCCGCGGACCCGGCAAGACGCCGTTTATGATCAGCTGGCGCAAATGGGTCGACCGTATCGACGAGACGGGCGTACACCTTAAGTCGCCGGCCACCGAAATCCGTTTTTCGTACCTGCAGCCGACCGAACTCTTGCTCGCGCGCGACGTGCTCAACAAGCAGATTGTCGACACGCAGGGCATGAAGGTCGTGCGCGTCAACGACATCAAGTTTTCCATGTCGGGCGAAAATCAGCTGCGTCTGCTGGGTGCCGAAGTTGGCGCCCGCGGTCTGCTGCGCGCGATCAGCCCCGCCCTTGAGCATGTTGTCGAGGGCTTTATGAAGCACCTGGGCAAACCGCTCGGCGAGGATATTATCGCCTGGTCCTATATGGACCTGCTCGACCGTTCGACTAAAAACATCCAGCTGTCGGTGTCGCACAAGACGCTCGGCGAGCTGCACCCCGCCGACATTGCCGACATTATCGAACAGCTCGACCCGCGCCTGCGTGCGCAGGTGTTCGCGCAGCTCGATACCGCCCAGGCCGCCGAGGCCATCTCGGAGTTCGATGACGACGAGCTTATGACCGAGATGCTCGAAGGCTTGTCCGATACGGACGCATCGTCGATGCTGGCCATGATGGACCCGGACGACGCCGCCGACCTGATCGACGAGCTCGATTACGAGAAGGCCGAGAAGCTTTTGCGCCTGATGGGCGTTCAGGAGGAGAAGGCGATTCGTAACCTGCTGGGCTATGAGGACAACACCGCCGGCCGCATCATGACCTCGGAGTTTGTCTCCCTGCCCGCCACGGCGACGGTCGGTGACGCCATCGAGGCGATCCGCAAGCTCGACGAGGACTTCGAGAGCGTCTACTACGTCTATACCGAGGATCCGAGCGGCATGCTCACTGGCGTGCTTTCGCTACGCACGCTTATCGTGGCCGACCGCGACGCCACGCTGGGCCAGCTGGCCTATCGCGACCTGGTTTATGTGTCGCCCGACGACGACCAGGAAGACGTAACGGATGAGATGACCAAGTACGACCTGGTCGCCATCCCCGTTTGCGACGAGAACCGCCACATTTTGGGTATCGTGACCTTTGACGACGCCATGGACGTTATCGCCGAGGAGCACCAGGAGGACCTGCAGATCGCAGGCGTCGGCTCGGGCGACAGCGCGTCCGACGACTCGACGAATGTGCTTAGCTGGTTTGTGCATCGCCAGTACTGGGTTGTCGTGTGGGGCATTGCCTCGTGCATCATGGCAACAGTGCTGGGGACGGCGCTGGGCTCCGCGCATCTGGTGGTGTTTCCCATGTGCGCCATGCCGCTCGTGCTGCTGGCTGCCTCGCGTATGGTGTCGTTCGTCAAGAATTACTTCCTGGAGTACGACGGCCATGACGATGAGCCCAAGCCGTATTTGGGATTTTTCTTCCAGAGCACGGGCATGGGCCTGATCCTGTCGCTTGTGACCTACCTGTGCGCCCAGCTGGTGCGCACCGCCGCGTTCCCCGACGCGCCCATGTTTGAGGAGCAGCTCTTTACCGGCTGCTTTAACATCGCGGCCATCGTCTGCCTGATCGGCAACATGAGCGCCGTGATTTACCTGATGGTGCTGTTCTGGCGTGACGAGCACGACCTCAATACGTCGGGCACCGCCATGAACGTCATTGCCGTCATGATCTCGTGTGTGGCGTACTGCATCGCCGCGGTGCTGCTCGCCATGTCGGTCATGGGGTAGGTGGTCGCGTGCAAAACACCAAGCAAAAGGCGAGCACCAAGCAAAAGTTGACCATCGCGGCTATCTTTGGCGCCATGGGCCCTGGCCTTCTGGCAGCGCTTTCGGGAAATGACGCTGGCGGCATCGCCACGTATTCCAGTGCCGGTGCCAGCTATGGTTACAAGATGCTGTGGATGCTTCCTGTCATGACCGTGCTACTCATCGTGACGCAGGAGACTGCGGCGCGTTGTGGCTGCGTCACAGGCAAGGGCTTGGCCTCGCTCATCCGCGAGCGCTTTGGCGTGCGCAGGAGCGTGCTGGCCATGGCGGCGCTGCTGATCGCCAATACAGCCGTGACCATTTCGGAGTTTGCGGGTATCGCGAGCGGCCTTGCCCTCTTTGGCGTGCCGGCGAGCATCTCGGTGCCGCTGGTGGCACTGCTGGTTTGGATGCTTACCATGTCGGGTAGCTTCCAGCGCATCGAGAAGATTCTGCTGCTGGTGAGCTGCGTGTTTGTGACCTACATTGTCGCTGCATTTATGGCTGGTCCCAGCTGGGGCGAGGTGGCGGTCGACCTGGTTGTGCCCAACATCCAAAATGACCCCAGCTACGTGTCGCTTGTGGTCGCAACGATCGGTACCACCATCGCACCGTGGATGATTTTCTTGGCGCAGAACAACGTGGTCGATAAGAATGCGGGCGAGGACGATATCGTGCTGCAGCGCATCGACACCGTGAGCGGCTCGATTGCCGCCGATGTCATCGCTGGCTTTATTATCATCACGACCGGTACGGTGTTGTTCCCTGCAGGCATTCAGATTAGCGACGCTGCCGATGCCGCCCGCGCATTGGAGCCTATCGCGGGCCAGTGGTCCACGGTGCTGTTTGCCTCGGGCCTGGTCGCGGCGAGCTTCTTGGCCGCCTGTGTGCTGCCAGGCGTTACGTCCAGCGCCATCTGTGAGGCATTTGGCTGGGAGCGCGGTGCCGATCGCAGCTGGGACGAGGCCCCGGTCTATCGCGGCATCATTACGGCCATCATTGGCATCTCTGCCGTGCTGGTGCTTATGCCCGGTGTTGACCTGTTCCAGATTATGATGACCTCGCAGGTCATCAACGGCGTGCTGCTGCCCGTGGTTTTGGTGTTCCAGGTGGTTATTGCCGCCGATCGACACATTATGGGCGCCAACCGCAACGGCCGCGTGTGGAATGTGCTCACCTGGGCGACTATCGGTGTGATTACGGTGCTGACGGTCGTCATGTTTGTGCTGCAGGCGATGGGCTACAGCGCGTAGCGTCTCTTTTGGGTTTCGAGCGGGCCGTGGCCATGGGCTGCGGCCTGTTTTTTGCCTGATGTAGGGGGTTGGTTATATACGCGGGGACAAAAAATGCCAAATATGAGTACTGTTGCTAATCCGGTGACAATTAAGACAATGAAGATAATGAACATAACTAAAGTATCTGTTAATTAATATCGATACAGCCAGGCTTTAAGCCGATTATTCTGGCCGGTCCAAAGGGGTATGGTGACCGAAAGAACGCCATTTTGGGCCATTTTGCCTGTTACTAAAATGGTATCAGTACTCATATTTGGCATTTTTTGCCCACGGCCCCTTGGGGCCGGCTCGAAAAGAGCAACCTTGGGGTGTTTGCTGCGGGTGCGGGGCTTGCAGACGACACTCGGGGTGGCGAGGAACTCAGAATTCGGCCGCGGAAGGGCATTCATCGACCGCGTCAGGAGTGTCCCTAAGTGCCGGCACATATGGAACGTCCCTAACTGCCGGAGGGGGCGTCGGTTGTGGCCGACGCCCCCTCCGGGTGCAAGCGGATTTGACAGTGTGTTACTTGTCGGTGCCTAGCTTGTGCGGTTTGTAGGCGAGCGCGTTGACGAGTGCGTCGGCGGCGGACTTGACGGCCGTCGGCTGCGGATCGTTAACGTGGTCCTCGGGATGCACAGGCAGGTCCTTCTTGACGGCATCGTGGATGAGCTTAAGGTACTCGGCCACGCCCGCGTTCGAAAGGTGCGTGCCGTCGCCGTCGAACAGATCGTTGCGGTTGGCACTATATCCGTACCAGTCGATAACGCGCACGTTTTTATAGCGCGTGGCGGCGTTGGCGATGGCCTGATTGGTGGCGCCGACCCATGGCTGCGGGCTGCGCGTGTTTACAAATACGACGGTGCGCTGATTGCCGGCATCGGCCATGATGGCGTCAATCTGGGCATCGGTCACCAGGCCGTTGGTGCCCAGCGCAAAGACTACGATCTTGCCGGCGAGGTTCTGCTGGATATAACCCTCAAATGTTGTGCGGCCCGCATCGAACTGGCGGCCCTTTTCGGCATCGATGTGACTGTGGGGGAACACGCCGTCAAAGGAATCGACGGCGCGCAGCGACACGGAGTCGCCGATCATCAGCAGGTCGTAGGATCCGTCGGGGAAGCCGTCGTTGTCCTTGTCGGTGTCATCGGCCGCCTGCTGGTCCTGGGGTTTTGCATTTTTGGCTTCCTTGTTTAGGATTTCGGCGCCCTCGCCGCTCAGCGCGGATGTGTCGGGCACAAAGACCAGACCACCCAGCGCCACGACAAGCACGACGCCGCAAACGGCGCACACGGGAATATGCGCGCGCACCCAGTTTGCGGGCGTGGTGGTGCCTTCGCGGAGCTCGGAAACGGTGCGTCCAAAGGCGCCCTTCCTAAACGGCGTCTCGATAAAGCGATAGGAGCACTCGGCTACGGCGACCACCACAAGTACCTGCAAGATGTACAGCCACCAGGGCGTATCGTTAATGTTGGCGACTGGGTTCATAAGCAGCAGCAGCGGATAGTGCCACAGGTAGATGCTGTAGGAGCGCTTGCCGATCCATACGAGCGGCTCGGCGGCCAAGGCCCGTGCGACCATTCCCTGGGGCTGCACGCAGGCTGCGATGACCATGAGCGTGAGGATGGAGCATAACAGCGTGCCGCCGCGATACTGGAACGCGGTGTAGCCGTTGGTGAGTGCGACCATGGCGGCAAGGCCAACCAGACCCACGACGCCCAAGACATCGATGGATGCGGGCGAGGACCAAAAGCGCACGAGGGCGCTCGGCTGTGCCAGGGCGGTATCGGCTGATTCGTCGGCCTTCTTGTCAGGCTTGTCCTCGGCTTTCTTGCCGTGCTTGGCGGCGCCAGCCAGGCGATTGAGCCCCAAACGATGAGCGAGACGCACCGGCGCCAGGTCGCGGTCGGGGATAAAGGCCATCCAGGCGCCCAGCAGCAGCGAGAACATGCGGGTGTCGGTGCCGTAGTACACGCGGCTGGGGTCGGTGGCGGGATTGTAGAGCACCATCATGGCGAGGGCAGATACCGCGGCAAGGCCCAGAACCACGCGGCGCGTGTTGGGCTTGCTCACATGCATGGATACCATGGCAAACAGCAATGGCGGCCAAATCAGGTAGAACTGTTCCTCGATGGCGAGCGACCAAAAGTGCGTGAGCGGCGAGGGGTCGCCCAGAGCATTGAAGTACGAGATGTTTTGGGCAATCTGCCACCAGTTATTAAAAAACAGCAGCGACGGCAGGATGTCGGGGCGCATCTTGGTGAGCATCACATGGTTAAAGATGGTGCACAGCGCGCAGGTCACCACCACAACGGTTGCCACGGCGGGGAACAGGCGACGGATGCGGCGAATCCAGAAGCTCTTGAGGTCGATGCGGCCGGTCTTTGACACTTCGTTGATGAGCAGGCGCGTGATCAGATAGCCCGAGAGCACAAAGAAAATCGTGACGCCAAGCAGGCCGCCCTGTGCCCATGTGAGGTTGAGGTGATAGAGCACTACCGCGACGACGGCGAGCGTGCGCAGGCCGTCGAGGGCGGGGATATAACGAGATTTGGGGCGCGTGGGCGCCTGTTCTTTTGCGGCGCTGTTGGTGTGGGCACCCTTGTTGGCGGGCGCACGATGAGAGCCTGCGGCGTGGCGCGGCTCGGTGGCTTGTCGGTTAGCGCACGAACGTTCGTGCGGCGCTTGTTGATCGCTCGCGTGGCGTGAGCTGCGCGAACTCGATCGCGGGAATTGTTCCATAAAACATCATCCAATGACGAGAATAATCAGCACGTCTTCATTGTAACCGCCTGCTCCTGTGAATGCTTGCTGCCGGCGCAAGCTCAAGCGCGCGTCCACATCAAAGTGAACTAAAGTTATAGAGGCGCGAGAGCGCACGATTGACGGCCAACGGCGGGTGCAGAGCCCGCGGACGAGGAGGTTTCCATGGCAGATAGCGGCATCGTTGCGGTGTTCGGCAGCATGAACATGGACCTTTCGGTGGCGTGCGAGCGCATGCCGCGTGCGGGCGAGACCGTTGGCGGCAGCGGGTTTATCACCAACGCCGGCGGCAAAGGCGCCAACCAGGCCGTAGCTGCTGCGCGCATGGGCGCGCACACGCATATGATCGGCGCGGTCGGCTGCGACGCATTTGGCACGTCGCTCGTGGCGGGGCTCCAAGACGCCGGCGTGGACTGTGCCTTTGTAGCGCGTCGCGATGACGTGGAGACGGGAACGGCGACCATCATTCGCTGCGAGGGCGACAACCGCATCGTGCTATCACCGGGCGCCAACCATGCGCTCGCGGGCGAGGATGTTGCCCGCGCGCTGAGGCGTCTGGTAGCCGATGGACTCGACGGAGACGCCAGCGATATTGCCCCGGCTGTCGGAAGCGTCTTTATCGCCCAGGGCGAATGTGACCTTGCAGCGACGGCCGAGGCGCTCGTTTGCGCTCACGAGCTGGGGTTCTATACGGTCTTTAATCCAGCTCCTGCCTGCGAGTTGCCTGCGGAGGCCTGGCCTGCGGTCGACCTGGTCTGTCCCAACGAGACTGAGTGCCAGGTGCTGACGGGCATCTTGCCCGCGGATGATGCGAGCTGCGTCGCGGCGCTCAATGCCCTGCTCGCCAAGGGTGCCGGAGCTGCGGTCATCACGTTGGGCGGCGCCGGGTCGGTTACGCTCGGCGATGACGGCGAGCCGCTGCGCATGCCCGCGCTCTCGAGCACGTTGGTCGATACGACGGCCGCGGGCGATACATTTATCGGTGCGCTTGCCGCGGCTCGTCTGGGGGGCCTGCCGCTCTTTGAGTGCATGGCGGCGGGTGCACGCGCCTCGGCGGTGACGGTGTCGCGCCTGGGCGCACAGCAGTCGATTCCCACGCGCGCCGAAGTTGATCGCGTGTTTGATTTAGACGATTTGGTACAAGACGGAGAAGCGGAGTAGAGCAATGGCAATCAAGAAGCTGATCCTTGATCTGGATATGGGTGTGGACGATGCGATGGCGCTTGCCTATGCCATCGCGAGCCCCGAGGTGGAACTCGTGGGCATTACCACATGTTTTGGTAACGTGCGCGTCGACCAGTCGGCACATAACTGCCTGGCGGTGCTCGATCTGTTGGGTCGTCCCGAGGTGCCGGTGTACCTGGGCGCCGATCGTCCCATCAAGGCGACCGAACCCTATACGCCGCCGGCGTCC
>CAJKZP010000007.1:0-34329 GCA_905204415.1 uncultured Collinsella sp.
CCGCTGAGCTGGGCCTATGCCGGAATCTCTCCCACAGAAACCACCGAAGAGCCAATAAACCTGTCCCTTTTTGGCAGGTGTCAGGAAGTATCAGGGGCGGGGTGGCGTCGGGGTGCCGCTGCGAAAAGAAGTGTCGGGTTTGGAGCGCTAGGAGCCGCGCGTCCCGTGCGCAGGCGATACTCGGATTATCGACCCGCGATGCAAAGGAGATGCTCATGGCAAACATCAAGTTCCCCAAGGGTTTCTATTGGGGTGGCGCCACCGCCGCCAACCAGTTTGAGGGCGCTTGGAACGTGGACGGCCGCGGTCCTTCCGTCGACGACCATTTCTTGGGCGGCAGCTACAAGGAGCCACGTCAGATTACGATCGACATCGACCCCAACCGCTTCTACCCCAATCATGACGGTATCGATTTCTACCATCACTACGAGGAGGACATCGCGCTGTTCGCCGAGATGGGCTTCAATATGTTCCGCATGTCCATCTCCTGGAGCCGTATCTTCCCCAACGGCGACGACGCTGAGCCCAATGAGGCCGGTCTCGCCTTCTACGACCGCGTCTTCGACTGCCTGCGCGCCCACAATATCGAGCCGCTCGTGACCCTCTCGCACTACGAGATGCCCTATCACCTGGTCGAGAAATACAACGGCTGGGCGAGCCGCGAGCTCATCAGCTTCTTTGAGAAGTACTGCCAGACCGTCTTCGACCGCTATCAGGACAAGGTCAAGTTCTGGCTCACCTTCAACGAGATCAACTGCGGTACTCAGGACATGGGCAACCTCTTTGAGACCAGCATGATTCAGGGCTTTGAGGGTCCGGCATCGGCGGTCCATACCACGCCGCAGGCTCGTATGCAGGCGCTGCATCACCAGTTTGTCGCCAGCGGCCGCGTCGTGCGCTATGCCCACGAGCATTACCCGCAGTTTAAGATGGGCAACATGGACTGCTTCATCCTCTCCTATGCCGCCACGTGCGATCCGGCCGACGTGTTCGCCACGCAGCAGGAGATGAACACCATGAACTGGTATTGCTCCGACGTACAGGTGCGCGGCAAGTACCCGTTCTATGCCAAGCGCTTCTGGGCCGAGAACGATGTTGAGCTCGTGATGGAGGACGGCGACCTGCAGGATATCGCCGACGGCAAGGTTGATTTCTACACTTTTAGCTACTACATGTCCGGCACCGTGGGCACCCACAAGGACCACGAGATGACCGAGGGCAACATGACCTTTGGCGGCAAGAATCCCTATCTGGAGTCCACCGACTGGGGCTGGCAGATCGATCCGCTGGGCCTGCGCATCGCCCTCAACGAGATTTACGCCCGCTACGAGATTCCGCTGATGGTGGTCGAGAACGGCATGGGTGCCTACGACGAGGTCGAGGAGGACGGCTCCATCCACGACCCGTACCGCATCGCCTATCTGCAGAGCCACATCAAGGCTATGGGCGAGGCCATCGCCGACGGCGTTGACCTGATCGCCTACACCTGGTGGGGTCCCATCGACCTGGTTTCCGCCGGCACTGGCGAGATGCGCAAGCGCTACGGCTTCATCCACGTCGATAAGTACGACGACGGCACCGGTACCTACGAGCGCCGCCGCAAGGACAGCTTCTTCGCATACCAGAAGATCATCAAGTCCAACGGTACCGAGGGCTTGGATTAATCGACAATATGAGTGCCACTGGTAAAAGGTTTTGGGAAGGGCTTGGAAGGGCTTGCGATTCGAGCCCTCACCTTAGCAATTTGATCATTTGGCACTATAATCACCATAGGCATGCGCATAACGTTGCGCTTAATCAAAAGGAGAAAACGTATGGGTCTGTTTGACATGTTCAAGAAGAAGGCTGAGCCCGCGGCAGCTGCTGCTCCGGCCTCCATCTCTGCTTCTGCCGGTGCCGACGTGCTGTGCTCGCCCGTCAAGGGCAAGGTCATCAAGATGGCCGACGTGCCCGATCCCGTCTTTGGTGGCGAGGTTCTGGGCAAGGGCTGCGCCGTGTGGCCCGAGGACGACCTGGTCTACGCTCCCTGCGACGGCAAGGTGACCGTCACCATGGGTCACGCCGTGGGTCTGCAGTCCGATAGCGGCATCGAGGTTCTGGTGCACGTTGGCGTCGATACCGTCAACATGAACGGCGACGGCTTCGAGGGCTTCGTCAAGGCCGACGACGTCGTGAAGGCTGGCCAGCCCATACTCAAGATCGACCGCGCCAAGATCGCTGCTGCCGGTTACAAGGACTGCGTCGTCGTGGCCGTGTCCAACACTGCCGAGTTTGCCGATGTCGAGCTCGCCGTCGAGGCCGAGTCTGCCGTCGCCGCCGGTGACGCCATCGTTAAGGTCGTCCGCAAGTAGTCTGCGGCATCCAAAAGATGCACAAGGGTGGTCGGGTTATCCGGCCACCCTTTTTTAATAGGCCGAGCAGGCGCATTTTATTGCAGGGGGCTTGCTATATGGGCCATTCGTTCGTCAAATTGAGCCGCCTGCGCTTTTGCGACGTAGGGGTTTGGACGGAGCTGCTAATATGGACTTACTGTCACGACGTGCGCTGCGCGGGAAACGCAACGCCGATTGTTTGGAGGAATGTCATGAAAAAGAAGCTGCTGCTTGCGCCCCTGATGGCTGCTCTGGTCGCGTGCGTGGTTTTGCTTTCCGGCTGCGGAGGGCCTTCGGTGGAGGAGCTCATCACCAACGACCTTACGAGCCAGTTCGACGAGATCAAGAACGGCGGCGATGACTTCCTCTCCGGCCTGGAAGAGGCTTCGGGCGACGAGTTTGAGCAGCTGGGCATCGATCCCAAGGAGTATGCCAAGAGCTATCTCGAGGGCTTTGATTACAAGATCGGCGATGTGACGGTCGACGAGGACAAGGGTACCGCGACTGCCGAGGTTACCATCACCTGCAAGTCCATGAACAAAATCGTCGAAGATTTCGCCACCCAGTATCAGGAGAAGATCGCCGCACTCGATACGATGCCTTCCGAGGACGACCTGTACAAGATGGCCGGTCAGGTCATGGTCGACGTGACCAAGGCCGCTAAGACCAAGGACACCAAGGTCACCTTTAAGTATTCCGCCAACGAGGATAACGAGTGGTCTGCTGACGATTCCGCAACCACCGAGATGATGAATGCGATGATGAGCTAACTAGTTACGCGGTTCTACGAACCGCGTAACGACTCGACGCTGCAAACCCGCCAGAGCGGCAATCTGCCTTTCAACTTCGGCGGCATGACCAGAAGGTCAATGCCGCCTTGGTTCAAGGCACCTTGCTCGCTCTGGCGGGCTTTCGCTGTCGTTGCCAAAACAACGGCGTTCCCTTGGCTGGCTTAAAGTGGCACTTGTGCCTGTGGCGTTGCCATCGCTGCCGAAGGCGGAACTTGGGGACGTTCCTTTTCTGCCGGCAGTCGGGGACATTTCTTTGTTGCGGGGGTAGCTAAAAGAGTCCCGTTCCACATTAGCTACCCGTGGAAGGGATGAGCGGTTACTCGCCCAGCACCAGCGCCGCGAGCTCTGCTTGGGTGTCCACCACGTAGTCGGCGCCGGCGGCTTCCAGCTCTGCGCGGCCGCGGAAGCCCCAGCTGACGCCCGCGCTCTTAAGGCCGGCGTTGTGGCCGGTCAGGATATCGACATTGGAATCGCCCACATAGAGTGTGGTTGCCGGATCGGCGCCCAGCTCCTCCATCACATGCAGCGTGACGGGTGCTTCGGGCTTGGGCGGAAACGCATCGACACGGCCCTGTACCAGCGCAAAGCGCTCGGAACCAAAATACTTCTCGATAAGCGGAGCCGCCGAGATGTGGTCCTTGTTGGTGAGCACGGCAAGCTGCACGCCCGCGGCGCGCAGACGGTCGAGCATCTCGATCGTGCCGGCATAGGGGGCAGTGTGGTCCTCCTTGTGATCGCCGTAATAAGCCCTAAACTCGGCAAGCGTCTGCTCAAACATACGGCCGTCGCCCGCATACTCGGCAGGCATAAAGCGCTCAACCAGCTTGAGCATGCCGTTTCCCACCTTGTAGCGGTACTCGTCAACGGCAAACGTGGGCCAGCCGTGCGTCTCGCAGGTATGGTTGCCGGCGGCCGCCAGGTCCTCGAGCGTGTTGAGGATGGTGCCGTCCAAGTCAAAGATCACATGAGAAAAAGCTGCTGCCATGAAAGCTCCCGTCACTGGGTTTCAAAACGCACCTCATAATACTGGGCTTCCGTGTTGGGCGTGCTTGGAATCTGAACATCTCCAGGGATATCAAGCCGCATCGCGCCGACCGTGCGGTTCCGCCCTAGCAAATTCTCGGCAGCTGCTCTCCCACGAGCATGTCGAGGATGCGGGTCGAGCCCCAGCCGGTGCGCACGCGCACGGCGGGGCGGGCGCCCTCGGCAAGCGGCAGCACGCGACCGATGATGGCGGCATTCTCGCCGTAGCGGGCGGCGCGCATGGCGCTCAGCGCGGCATCGGCTTGCTCGGCCGGCACGACGGCGACCATCTTGCCCTCGTTTGCCACCTGCAGCACATCGTAGCCGAGCATTTCGCAGGCGGCCTGCACGTCGGGACGCACGGGCACGGCATCTTCGTCGACCTCCATGGCAACACCGCTGGCCTGGGCAAACTCGTTGAGTGTGGACGCCAGGCCACCGCGCGTGGGGTCGCGAAAGCAACGCGTGCCGGGCGCTGCGGCCAAAACGTCGGCAATCAGGTGGTTGAGCGGCGCGGCGTCGCTTTCGATCGTGCTCGAAAACGCCAGGCCCTCGCGTTGGCTCATGATGGCGATGCCGTGGTCGCCTAGCGTACCCGATACCAGAATGACATCACCGGATTGGCAGTTGGCGCCGCTGAGCGCCACGCCCGTGGGAACCTCGCCCACGCCGGCGGTATTGATATAGACGCCGTCGGCCCCGCCGCGCTCGACCACCTTGGTGTCGCCCGTGATTATGGACACGCCCGCCTCGCGCGCCGTTTCGGCCATCGTCTGCACAATCTGGCGGAGCTTATCCATGGGATAGCCCTCTTCGAGGATAAAGCCGCACGATAGGTAGCGCACGTTGGCGCCCGAGGTCGCGACATCGTTGACGGTTCCGCACACGGCGAGGCGGCCGATGTTGCCACCGGGGAAGAACTGCGGCGAGACCACAAAGCTGTCGGTCGACATGGCGATGCGCCCGCTCTCGGGCAGCGCGGCCACGCCGGCATCGTTGCCTTCGAGCAGCTCGGGCGACCCAAAGGCATCCAAAAAGACCTCATCGATGATGCGTTTCATCATCTGACCGCCAGAGCCGTGGCCCAACAGGACGGTGCTATCGGTGATGCTATGGGACATATCCAAAACTCCAATCGTGGGTAGTGCCAGTGTGCGGGTGCGTCCGGGCTAGTTACGGTAGCGGTAGTACGCCGCGCAGCTGCCCTCGGAGCTCACCATGCACGGGCCGACGGGGTGTTCGGGCGTGCAGGTGCGGCCAAAGAGCGGACAGCTGCTCGGCGTAACGGCCCCGCGCAGCACGTCGCCGCATCGGCACCCACGCGGCTCGACCGTCTCCTCGACGGGCACGTTAAAGCGGGTACGGGCATCAAAGCGCGAGAACTCGGGGCGGATGGAAAGGCCCGAGTTGGCAATCGGCCCCAGCCCGCGCCACGTGGTGTCGCACGGCTCAAACACCTGCTCGACCAGCTGGCGCGCCACGGGATTGCCGTCGGCATTGACGCCGCGACGGTAGGCGTTGTCGATTGCGGGCCTGTCCTCGACAACCATCTGGACCAGCATGCAGATGCCTTGCAGGATATCGACCGGTTCAAATCCCGTGACCACACCCGGGGTATCGAACTCATCGACCAAAAAGCTAAAGGGCGCCAAGCCCGTGATGGTGGCGACGT
This sequence comes from uncultured Collinsella sp., assembly GCA_905204415.1. Taxonomy (GTDB): domain Bacteria; phylum Actinomycetota; class Coriobacteriia; order Coriobacteriales; family Coriobacteriaceae; genus Collinsella. The sequence continues at coordinate 5,859 of CAJKZP010000007.1, forward strand.
GGCCCGGCAGGATAAAGCCGTCGATGGCGGTCTCGGGATCGTTGGCGATGGCGCGCAACGCCGGCGGCGTGGTCTTGTGGGCGCAATAGACCGAAAAGTTCAAAAGCCCGCGCGCCTCGGCCTCCAAGATGGCGGCGGCGATGGTGGGCGTTGTGGTCTCAAAGCCCACGCCCATAAAAATGACCGGACGATCGGGGTTTTGCTCGGCAATGTCGAGCGCGTCGAGCGGGGAGTAGACGATGCGGATGTCGCGCCCTGCCGCCTTTTGCGCAGCGAGCGAGGTGGACGATCCGGGCACGCGCATCATGTCGCCAAAGGTGGTGATGATGGCGCCGTCTATGTTGGCGAGCGCGATTGCGTGGTCGATGTCGCGGTTGGCGGTAACGCAGACGGGGCAGCCCGGTCCGCTCAGCAGCTTGAGCCCGGCCGGCATAATGGAGCGAAAGCCATAGCGGCCGATGCTTACGGTGTGCGTGCCGCAGACTTCCATAAGGTTGATGGTGCGGTCGCCGACAAGCCCGCAAATGCGATCGATGAGCTCGCGGGCCAGCTTGGAATCGCGAAATGACGAAAAGTCGATACCGGAGCGAGCCGGCTGTCCGGCCGCCACTAGTATGCCTCGGCCGGGTTGCTGGCCAGTTGGTCTTCCTCGACTAACTCGGTCATGGCATTAACGAGCTCGAGCGTTTCTCGCGCTTCCTGCTCGTCGACGATCTGGATGCCAAAGCCGGCGTGTACGAGAATATAGTCGCCAACCTGCGCCGTCGGCACGAGTCGCAGCGACACGGGGCGCTCGATGCCCATCATGTCGACGGTGGCCTTGAGGTCGTCGTCGCGTTTGACTACTTTACCGGGAACGGCAAGGCACATATTGTTCCCCTTTTAGACGCTTTGCGCTGGATGGGCGCTTAATAATCCATCAGTTGATGGTAGCGCTCGCGGGGTTCGCGGGCAAACGCGTTACGCCTGTGAGACGGCTGGGCACGGCGGCGTGCGAGAGCGAGCTACTGCGATGCAATCTGCGCAAGACGAGCGCTTGCGACCGCCGCCTGACCGTAGGCGATGCAGCCGTCGTTGACGGGCACGGTATGGGGGACGAGGACGGTAAGGCCCGCGCTTTTGAGCTCGCGGGTGAGGAGCTGGAGCAGAAGTCGGTTCATGAACACGCCGCCCGAGAGTGCGACGGTGTCGATGCCTTCGCGCCCGCAGATATCGCTGGCGATGCGTGCCGAGGAGCGCGCGACGGAGACATGGAAGTCGAGTGCGAGCCTGTCGACGGGCGCCCCGGCTTCAATTCCCTCCAAAAGTGCCTCAAAGAGTGCTTTCTGGTCCAGAACATAAGGGCCGTCCAACCACGATGGGCCAGATGCGAAATAGCCGGCGCTGTCGTCTGGAAAACGGGCGATTTCGCTGTCGAGCGCGCGCCAGGCGGCGGCTTCGAGCTCGATGGCGGGTTCGCCCTCGTAGGTTGCCTGGCCGCAAATGCCCAAAATCGCGGCTGCGACATCAAACAGGCGACCCATGCTGCTGGTGCGCGGACTGTTGATGCCGCGCTCGATCATCGTTGCCGTTATGCTGCGCGTCTGCTCGTCAAGACTGTTCAAGAGCCCCGCGGCTCCCGGGTGCTCGAGCAGGTCGAGCTCGCTGAGCAGGGCAAAGGCGTTGCGGCGGGCATCGTGTACGGATGCCGCGCCACCGGGAAGCGCCCAAGTGCGCAGATGCGCGACGCGCTCAAAATCGGCGAGATGGGCGATAAAAAACTCGCCGCCCCATATGGTGCCATCGGTGCCGGCACCCGTGCCGTCGAAGGCGATGCCGAGAACGTGTACATCGGGCGCAAGCCGGCCTGCGGCAATCGCCTCTGCCATTACGCTCGCGATATGCGCGTGATGGTGCTGGACTTCGATAAGCGGCAGATTGTGCTCCCGTGCCTGCTCGCGCGCCCATTGGCTCGACAGATAGCTGGGATGCATGTCGCATGCCAAGGCGGCAGGCGCCAGGTCAAAAAGGTTTTCCAGGCGCGAGCGCGCGGCGCTCCAGGCATCGAAGGTCGTGCCGTTTTCGACATCGCCGATATGCTGCGACACAAAGCAGGCCACATGGCCGTCGGCGTCCTCGCGCGTGAGCGCGATCGTGGCTTTTTGCTGCGGACCGCAGGCGAGTACGCAGGGCGTTGTGCCGTTGAGCGCCGGCAACGACAGCGGTTGCGGCGCATATCCGCGTGCGCGACGCACAGGCATGGCGTCGCCGTCGACCACGCGTACCACGGAGTCGTCGTAGCGCGACAGAATCGCGCGGTCGTTACCGAGCAGCGCATCGGCGATGCCGGCGGCAACCAGGTGCTCCCATGCAAGGGTATCGTCGGTCTCGATGGGCTCTTCGCTCAGGTTTCCGCTGGTCATGACGATTGCGCGCATACCGTGCGCTGCAGCCGCGGCGAGCAGCAAATGTTGAAGTGGGGTGTAGGGGAGCATGACGCCAAGCTCGGGCAAGTCGTGCGCGACGGATGGCGCGAGCTCAGGGGCGTCGGGGAAGCCGTAGGCGTCGTTGCCGGCCACGCGGCGACGCAGCAGCACGATGGGACGAACGCTGCCGGCCAGCAGGTCGCGCTCAACGCCATCGATGCGACACAGGCGCTCGGCGTCGGCAAGGCCGCGTACCATAACGGCAAGCGGCTTGTTGCTGCGACGCTTGCGACGGCGCAACTCGCACACCGCCTGTTCGTTGGTGGCATTGCAGGCCAGGTGGAATCCGCCCAGACCCTTGATGGCGACGATGCCGCCGCCAGCCAGCAGCTCGACGCAGCGTTCGATGATGGCATCGCTTGCCTCGCGCGTGGAGCCGACGGCTGGTGTTGCGTCGACCGCCGTTGGCATAACACCGCGATCCGCCTCGCGCCACGTAATATGCGGTCCGCAATCAAAGCAGGCATCGGGCTGCGCGTGAAAGCGTCGATCGAGTGGGTCGGCATACTCTGCGGCGCAGGTGGGGCACATGGGAAAGCGATCCATCGAGGTTGCCGCTCGGTCATAGGGCAGCGAGCGAATGATGGTAAAGCGCGGTCCGCAATTGGTGCAGTTGATAAAGGGATAGTGAAAGCGTCGGTCGGCGGGGTCGAACAGCTCGCGCAGGCAGTCGTCGCACGTGGCGATGTCGGGCGAGATGAGTGTCGTGTGTGCGGTTTGATCCTGCGACGCCACAATGCGAAAGCCCTGCTCGTTAGCGGCGTCCCAGTCGCCGGGTGCCAGGTCCACAACCTCGACATGCTCCACGCGGGACGCCGCAGGCGCATGCTCGGAAAGCGCGGCGATAAATTCGTCGAGCGACTCGCTCTGAGCGTGTGCCTTGATATGTACGCCATCGCCTGCGTTAAGCACCCAGCCGCAAATGCCGTGCGCCATGGCCTCGCGATACACAAACGGTCGCATGCCGACACCCTGCACAATGCCCGTTACATGGATATGTGCATGTCGCATGCGACCCTCCTTCATCGAAATGTGTGCTGTTACAGCCCCAGGCTCTGCTCGGTGGCGGCGCAGGTGAGCTCGCCGTGTTTAACGCCGCGCAGGCCCAGCAGACGGTCTGCCAGCTCGTAGACACGCTCACCGCGACCCTTAAGCGCCAGAATCTCCAAGCAGTTGTGGTGATCCAGGTGCACGTGCATGGTCGATACGATCTCGTCGGTGTAGTCGTGCTGCACCTCGTCCAGGCGGCGCGTCAGGTCGCCGGTGTGATGGTCGTAAATCATGGTGAGCGATCCGATGACCTGCTCGTCGGGCGTTCGCATCTGCTCCTTGGCAATCGATGCGCGAATCAGGTCGCGTACAGCCTCGGAGCGGTTGGCCACGTCGCCGCGGCGCGCGATCTGCTCGTCAAAGCGGCGCAACAGGTCGTCGGGCGCGGTGACCGAAAAACGGACCAGCTCGGAGGCGGAGCCGCTGCAACGGCAGTCTGCGTCGCCGGTCGGCCCGTGCGAATGCTCGTGCCCGCAGGTGTGCTCGTGCTCGGTCACGCTACACCAGCTTTACGGAGCCAACGGAGTTATGGTCGGCCTCGATGGCCTCCTCGTAGCCCTCGAGTGCGTCGTGCGCCTCGTGGAGCGCCGCCATGGCGGCCTCGAGCTTGGCGCCAATGCGCTCCATATCAAAGTTCTCGGTCGCATGCAGCAGCTGATGGCTCCACTCGTGGGCGAGCTCGATCGTGTCGTCGACCTGCTTGACGCTCATGGCAAGCTGGCTCATGTTCATTCCGACGTCATGCATGGGAAATCTCCTTTTGTACGGGTCTATTCAGTGGTTCAGATTCTACTACGCCTGCTTTGCGCGTCGCCGCATAAGAAAACGGGTGCGAGTCCGTCTGACCCGCACCCGTTCACTGGGGGCTGTTTGTGATTACCATACTATCCGTGGTCGCGGGCGCAGCGCCCGGCTCTCCGGTGAGCGGCGCAAAACCGCTCATGGACGGCAGCACATGACCGGCGTATTACAGGTGCTTCTCAAGCAGCGCCTGCAGCCTGGCCTTGGGCAGCGCGCCAACGGAGCGGTCGATTTCCTCGCCGTTCTTAAAGACAACCAGCGTGGGGATGCTCATAACGCCAAACTTCATGGCCAGGTCCTGATTGTCGTCGACGTTGCATTTGGCGACGGCAAGTTTGCCGGCCAGCTCGTCGGCCACTTCGTCAACGATGGGCGAGAGCGAACGACAGGGACCGCACCACGGTGCCCAAAAATCAACCAGCACGGGAAGGCTGCTGTTAACGACGGAATCGAAGTTCTCGGGGGTAATCTGCTTAATGTCAGCCATGGTGACCTCCATAGTGCGACGCGGCTCGGCCGCGTAAAACTCAGTACGACCGTGCTTATACCCAACGGCCCGCAATGCAACCACTCGCGGGCGGCTCTTTTATATAATGGTGGGCACGCAAACGATTGGAGAGCGCATGCCCACGTCACAAAGCCAGAAAAAAGAAGCTATCGCCCAGGCGACCGAGCAGGAGCTCGCATCGCTCGCGGGTCGCGGCGTGCGTATCGCGGGCAACGCGTGCTCGCCGATTGTACTGGTAAAAGGTGATTTAGACGATGCCGAGCGTGCGGGCGGTGAGCTGGCTGCCGGTCCGGACGGTGCTGCGCTGCGCAAGGCGCTCGGTGCCATCGGCTACGCGCCCGAGGATTTTTGCGTGCTGGCGAGCGTCGCCGGCGCGGGCGACGGAGCGGTTGCGATAGGCGAGGGCCTGCCGTGCGAGCTGTTCCGCGAGGCGCTCGAGGCTTTGGACCCCGAGGCAGTCCTGCTGCTGGACGATCGCGCGGCCGATACCATGCGCGAGACCTATGCCGACATGCTCGTGGCAATCGACGACTTCGATACCGCCATGCTCAAGCCCGGCTTGGTCGCCCATGTTCAGGGTCGTCGCGTGCTCGCGCTCGACGGTTTTGAGGCGGCGCTCACTGACAAAGCCGCCAAACAGCGCATGTGGGCCTACATCAAACAGCTGACCCCGGCGGCCGCGCCGCTGTAGCGGACTGGCGCCGTCAAGGCGGTCCTGACGGGTCGAGCGCGGCGCCGGCTTGTCGCGCCCCTACATCACGGCGCGCAGCTCAAATCGGTCGCCGTTGATGCGGAACTGGCAGTTGCCGTTCATGCGTTCGACGGCAAGCTTAATGTTCTTGGTTCCAAAGCCGTGTCCGGTGTTCCCGGCTACGGGCATGCCATCGACCATGCGCGGCGCTCGCCTAAAGATGCCTCCTTCGCTATCGAGAGCTCGACTATCCTCAGCTTGCCAGTTCGAAAATGAACCTGCCGCATGACTGAATCTTTATTTCAACTTTACACCTAGGTTTACAGCTGTCTTGTCAGCTGTAAACCTAGGTGTCATACTAAAGCCCCAAGATTCGCCAAAAGAGAGGGGCCTTGATGGCACAGAGCGCGAACATGGATGCATCGGAGCTTGCACGCGATATCGCGGCCGGCCTGGCATCGGCAACGACGGCAACGGAGCGCGCGGCACTGGTGCCCGCAGAGCTCGTCGAGGCCATTCATCAGCTAAAAACCCAACGTGACGCAGTGATCCTGGCGCACTATTATGTGGCGTCCGAGGTCCAGGCCGTTGCCGATTACGTCGGCGACAGCTTCTACCTGGCAAAGCTCGCCAAGAGCCTGCCGCAGCAGACTATCGTGCTGTGCGGCGTGGAGTTTATGGGCGAGAGCGCCAAGCTGCTCAATCCCACCAAGACCGTGCTGCTGCCCGAGCCGGGCGCGGACTGTCCCATGGCGCACATGGTCAAGCGCGAGACGGTCGACGCGGCGCGCGCCGAGTACGGCGACGACCTGGCCGTGGTGTGCTACGTCAACTCGACGGTCGAGATCAAGAGCTGGAGTGACGTGTGCGTTACTAGCTCCAACGCCGTCAAGATCGTCTCCGAGCTGCCGCAGCAGCACATCTTGTTCATTCCCGACCAGAACCTGGGCCGCTTTGTGGCCGAGCAGGTGCCCCAAAAGCACGTCATCCTCAACAACGGCTACTGCCCGCGTCATCACATCATCGCCGTCGAGCAGATCGTCGACGCGCAGGAGGCACACCCCGACGCGCTCGTGCTGGCGCACCCCGAGTGCAAGGTCGACGTCCTTGCCGAGGCCGACTACATCGGCTCCACCGCCGGTATCATCAAGTACGCCGAGGAGTCGGACGCGAGCGAGTTCATCATCGTGACGGTCCGCGGCGTGCTCTACGAACTCGAGCGCCGCTGCCAGGGCACCGGCAAGAAGTTCTACTTCCCTGCGGTGCAGCCCACCTGCGTCAACATGGATCTCATCACGCTCGAAAAGCTCGTGCACTGCCTGGAGACGGGCGAGGGCGAGGTGCAGATCGGCGTGTCGGACGAGGCCGCCAATCAGGCCAAGCTCACGCTCGACCGCATGCTCGAGTACGCGGCGCGCTAGAACGATGTGACATGAGGGGCGGTCCCTTATGTCACATTACAAGGGAGAGGATTCCTGTGGAAACCAAGCAATACTCCGACATGGAGTGCGATGTCGTCATTGCCGGTTGCGGCGTGGCGGGCCTGTATGCGGCCCTCAATCTGCCGACGAGCACGCGCGTAATCATGCTCTCCAAGGGCGCTGTCGACGAGTGCGATTCGATGCTCGCGCAGGGCGGCATCTGCGTACTGCCCGAGGGCTCTGACTACGATGCCTTCTTTGAGGACACCATGCACGCCGGCCATTACGAGAACCGCCGCGAGAGTGTTGACATCATGATTCGCTCGAGCCGCTCGGTCATCAACGACCTGCTGGCCATAGGCGTGGACTTTGAGCGCAAGGCCGACGGCAGCCTCGACTTTACCCGCGAGGGCGCGCACAGCCGCCCGCGCATCGCCTTCCATGCCGATATTACGGGCAAGGAGATTACGACCAAGCTGCTCCAGGCTGTCCGCAAGCTGGACAACGTGCAGATTCTCGAACACGTTGCCATGACCGACATCTTGACCGCCGAGCGCGATGGCGCCACGGTGTGCACCGGCGTCGTCGCCGTTGCCGTGGACGAGGACGATTCAGCTCGCCCCGCCGACGAGCTGGCAAATGCCGCCGAGGGCGTGCGTGCCGGTAAGCCGTTTGAGATTCATGCTCGCCACACGCTGTGGGCGACGGGTGGCATCGGTGGCGTGTACGACCACTCGACCAACTACCCGCAGCTCACCGGTGACGCCTGCTACATCGCGCAGGAGCACGGCATTAAGATGGAGCACCTGGACTACGTGCAGATTCACCCCACGGGACTGTTCTCGCCGCAGCCGGGCCGCACCTTCCTGATCAGCGAGAGCTGCCGCGGCGAGGGCGCGATTTTGCTCAACGCCGCCGGCGAGCGCTTTACCGACGAGTTGCAGCCGCGCGATGTGGTCGCCGCTGCCATCCGCGAGCAGATGAAGCGGGACGGTACCGAGCACGAGTGGCTGAGCTTTGCCCCCGTTGAGCGCGACGTGGTGACCGGGCACTTTGCCAACATTCGCGCGCGCTGCCTGGAGGACGGTCGCGACATCCTGGACGAGCCCATTCCCGTCACGCCCACGCAGCACTACTTTATGGGCGGCGTGTGGGTTGACAAGGACGGCCGCACCTCGATGCCCGAGCTCTACGCCGCGGGCGAGACGGCTTGCAACGGCGTTCACGGCAAGAACCGCCTGGCTTCTAACAGCCTGCTCGAGTCCCTAGTCTGGGGTCGCCGCGCTGCTTGGCGTATGCGCACCGGCGAGTCGCTTGCCGTGGAGCAGGCGGGCGAGCCCGCGCTCGATGGACGCCATCGCGCCCTGAGTTCCGATATCCTTGCAATCGATGATTTGGCCCGTGCCGCCGGCACGCAGGCCGTGGAGGAGTAGACCATGAATCCCATTACCATGAAGCTCGTCGTCGATGATCTGATTCTGCAGGCTCTGCGCGAGGACATCACGTTTGAGGACGTGAGCACGGCGAGCGTGTGCCCCACGGCGCGTCCCGCTACCGTTGAGCTCATCGCCAAGGCCGACGGCATTATCGCCGGCCTAGACGTATTCGCTCGCACCTTTGAGCTGCTGGATCCGCAGAGCTCCGTGTTGTTCGATGTCTCGGATGGCGACGAAGTGCACGCCGGCGATCACGTGGGCCAGGTGCGCGGCGACGCGCGCGTGCTGCTTTCGGGCGAGCGCGTGGCGCTCAACTACCTGCAGCGCATGAGCGGCATCGCTACTTACACGCATCGGATGGCGGCTGCGCTCGTGGGCACCAAGACCGTGCTCGTCGACACGCGCAAGACCACGCCGGGCATGCGCGTCTTCGAGAAGGCGGCGGTCGAGATCGGCGGCGGCAGCAACCACCGTTACAACCTGTCGACGGCCGTCATGCTCAAGGACAACCACATCGATGCCGCCGGTGGCGTGACGCGTGCGATCGAGATGGCGCGCGCCCATGCATCGTTTACCACGACGGTCGAGATCGAGTGCGAGAACCTGGACATGGTGCGCGAGGCCGTGGAGGCCGGCGCCGATATCATCATGCTCGACAACATGACCCACGACGACATGGCCGCCGCCATCGAGCTTATCGCCGGTCGCGCCAAGACCGAGTGCTCGGGCAACGTGGACGCCAACAATATTCGCGCGCTCGCCGACCTGGGCGTTGACTTTATCAGCTCGGGGGCGTTGACGCACTCTGCGCCGATTCTCGACCTCTCGCTCAAGCACCTGCGTCTGTTGGACGGTAAATAATGGACGCCCGCGAGCGGCGCCGTGCCATCTTGGCCGTGCTCGAGGGAGCCAAAGGTCCCGTCTCGGGCAGTGCGCTTGCCCGTGAGGTTGGCGTGAGCCGTCAGGTCGTGGTTCAAGATATTGCCCTGTTACGTGCCGATGGGCACGATATCGTGGCTACCAACCGTGGTTATGTGCTGCAGGAGGCCCCCAGCAGCCCCGCTGTGCCCACACGCTTGGTCAAGGTTCGCCACGGCGTGGAGCAGGCAGGCGATGAACTCACGAGCATCGTCGACGCCGGCGGCGCCGTGCTCAACGTGATCGTCAATCACCGCGTGTACGGCAAGATCACGGCCGACCTGGACATCCGCAATCGTCGCGATGTTGAGCGCTACCTGCACGATATCGAGAGCGGCAAGAGCTTTCCGCTGCTAACGGTGACCAGCGGCTATCACTTCCACCGCATTGCGGCAGAAGACGAGCAGACTCTCGACGAGATCGAGGCGATGCTCAAGGAGAAAGGCTACCTAGCAGACCTGATGCCCTACGAAGACGATTTGTCCTAGCACATAAGCAAAAGGAGGCCTCCGCGGCGATGCGGAGGCCTCCTTTTTTGTGCACGGTGTACTTTTGAGTGTGCAAGTGGGGGAGTTGTTACTCCTCGACGATCTCGGTGATCGCGCCGGCGGGGCAAGCGTCCTGGCAAGCGCCACAGGCGACGCAGGAGTCCTCGTCAGCGACGGTAGCGACGTCCTGGAGCTCCAGAACGCCAGCGGGGCAGGAGTCGACGCAAACGCCACAAGCGATGCACTCGTCGGCATCAATTACGGGATGAGCCATGGTAGTTTCCTCTCTGTTGACCGACGCTACAGGCGATGCGCGCCGGTTTGATTCGGGCAAAAACATACCACGGGAGCGACTGTTTGCAATACCCTCTGGCCGGCATCTTCATACCGTTCGCCGAGTATGCCGCGGCTTACTAAAAAACATGCAGGTGAGGCCGTTGAGCTGCGTAAATGTTAGCTAAAGGTGACTTGAAATATAGGGAGATTGAGCGTGCTTTTGGAAAGCGTGTCCCGGAATCGACGCTCAAAACGGGTCGCGCTTTCCTCGGGGCCGCCCAAAGACCGCTCCGTGTGGCTCCGACCCAAACCTCAGCCATCTCTACATAGATCTCGATAGATTTGCCCAGAACTCAATCAGCGCATCTACCTGCGCATTTAAGAACCTAAACTCTCAGCAATAAGAAATCTTATATGAATTGACTTAGATTTTGTATATTCCGGCCCATAAGGGGATACACTACATCCTGAAAGACAAGCCGAAACACCGCGCGGCAGACCGCCGAGTCGGTGCAAACGCACAAGAGAGAGGGAATTTCTAATGGGCAAGATTCTTGGTATCGACCTTGGTACTACTAACTCCGCAATGGCCGTTCTCGAGGGCGGTTCTCCGACCATTATCGTGAACGCCGAGGGCGACCGCACCACCCCGTCCGTTGTCGGCTTCCGTGCTGACGGCGACCGCGTTGTGGGCAAGGCCGCTAAGAACCAGGCTGTCACCAACCCCAAGAACACCGTGTTCTCCATCAAGCGCTTCATGGGCCGCAAGTACTCCGAGTGCACCTCTGAGATCAAGACCGTGCCGTATGAGGTCAAGGAGGGCCAGGGTGGCCGTGCCGTCGTCGACATCGAGGGCAAGGATTACACCGCCGAGCAGGTGAGCGCCATGACGCTCGCGAAGATGAAGGCCGACGCCGAGAAGTATTTGGGCGAGACCGTCACCGACGCCGTCATCACCGTCCCGGCCTACTTCAACGACGCCCAGCGTCAGGCCACCAAGGACGCCGGTAAGATCGCCGGCCTCAACGTCAAGCGTATCGTCAACGAGCCGACCGCTGCTGCTTTGGCCTATGGCCTGGACAAGCAGGGCACCGACCAGCGCATCCTGGTCTTCGACCTGGGCGGCGGCACCTTCGATGTCTCCATCCTCGACCTCGCCGATGGCGTGTTTGAGGTTCTGTCCACCTCAGGCGACAACCACCTGGGCGGCGACGACTGGGATCAGCGCGTCATCGACTGGATGGCCGATAAGTTCCAGCAGGAGAACGGTGTCGACCTGCGTCAGGACCCCATGGCCCTGCAGCGTCTGAAGGAGGCCGCCGAGAACGCCAAGAAGGAGCTCTCCGCCGCCCAGCAGACCACCATCAACCTGCCGTTCATTACCATGAACCAGTCCGGCCCGCTGCACCTCAACTACACGCTGACCCGTGCCGAGTTCGAGAAGATCACCCGCGACCTGCTCGAGCGCTGCAAGCAGCCTGTCACCAACGCTCTGCGCGACGCCAAGCTTAAGCTCTCCGATCTGACCGAGGTCATCCTCGTCGGCGGCTCCACCCGTATGCCCGCCGTCCAGGAGCTCGTCAAGACCATGACCGGCAAGCAGCCCAACATGTCCGTGAACCCCGACGAGGTCGTTGCCGACGGCGCTGCCGTCCAGGGCGGCGTGCTCACCGGCGACGTCGAGGGCATCCTGCTGCTCGACGTTACCCCGCTGTCGCTGGGCGTCGAGACCATGGGCGGCATCATGACCAAGATGATCGACCGCAACACCACGATCCCGACCTCCAAGACCGAGGTCTACTCCACCGCTGCCGACAACCAGACCAGCGTCGAGATCAACGTGCTCCAGGGCGAGCGCGAGCTTGCCCGCGACAACAAGTCGCTCGGTAAGTTCCAGCTGACCGGCATTCCGGCTGCCCGCCGCGGCGTGCCGCAGATCGAGGTCACCTTCGACATCGACGCCAACGGCATCGTCAAGGTTTCCGCTAAGGACAAGGGCACCGGCAAGGAGCAGCAGATCACCATCTCCGGCTCCACCGCTCTGTCTGACGACGAAGTCGATCGTATGGTCAAGGACGCCGAGGCTCATGCCGAGGAGGACAAGAAGCAGAAGGAAGAGGTCGAGGTCCGCAACCAGACCGACAGCCTGTGCTACTCCACCGAGCAGACCCTCAACGAGCTCGGTGACAAGGTTTCCGCCGACGTGAAGTCCAAGGCCGAGGCCGCTATCGCCGACGCAAAGAAGGCGCTCGAGGGCTCTGACGTCGAGGCTATCAAGGCCGCCGGCGAGTCCCTGCAGTCCGTGGCCTACGAGCTGGCCCAGGTTGTCTACGCCGACGCTCAGCAGCAGACCGACGGTGCCGCCGGTGCCCAGCCTGCCGACGATGACGTTGTCGACGCCGACTACGAGGTTGTGGACGACGAGGACAAGTAATCATGTCCGCCCGTAAAGCTCGCACGGAGGCGGCCGCCGCTGGCGCCGCCCCCGTTGACTCTGAGGAGAAGGACGTGAAGATTCCCGTAGAGGCCGTCGACGATACCGAGGTCAACGAGACCCCGGCCGCCGAGGCTGCCGAGAACCAGGTAGAGGATTCCAACAAGGAGGCGACGATGACCGAGGACGAGATGGTGGAAGCCGCTATCCGCGCCGGTGAGGAAGCCGCCGACAACGACTTTAAGCTCAAGTTCGAGCAGGCCCAGAAGGAGCTTGCCGACGTGCGCAACGAACTCGATGCTGCGGCAGAGGCTCAGAAGGCCGCCGAGGACAAGGCAAAGGACGCCACGGAGCGCACCGCCCGTCTGCAGGCCGACTGGGAGAACTTCCGTCGCCGCACCGCCAACGAGCGCATCGCCGAGCGCGAGCGCGCGACCGAGAAGCTCGTCACTGCGCTGCTGCCGGTGGTTGACGATATCGAGCGTGCAATCGACCATGCCCGTAGCCAGGAGCTTTCCGACGATTTTAAGCAGTTCGTCGATGGCGTTGACGCGGTGCATGCCAAGCTGCTTGATGTGTTTGCGCACGAGGGCGTTGAGCCCATCGACCCCAAGGGCGAGGCGTTCGATCCGCTCGAGCACCAGGCCGTGGGGCGTGTCGAGGACGCATCGCAGTACGACGAGACCGTCAACGACGTGTACCAGAAGGGCTACCGCATGGCGGACCGCATCCTGCGCTCCGCGATGGTGACGGTGACCTACGGTGGCGATAAGCGCCCCGCACCGGAGCCCGAAGCGGCGCCCGAGGATGCCGCGGCCGATACGGCCGAGAGCGCCGAGGAGTAATTGAGAAGGGCCCCGGGGCAACACCCGGGGCCCTTTCTGGCCTAGTGCCATATGAAAGCATGAGCCGCCGTCCGCAGGGGCGGCGGATATAACAGGAGAGGAGCTACGATGGCTGCAGGCAAAACCTTCTATGACATCCTGGGCGTATCCAAGAGCGCCTCCGACAAAGAGATCAAGAGCGCGTTTCGCAAGCTCGCGCAAAAATATCACCCCGATGCCGGCGGCGACGAGGCCAAGTTTAAGGAGATTAGTGAGGCCTACGAGACGCTTTCGGACGAGAAGAAGCGCAAAGAGTACGACCAGATGCTCATGTTCGGCGGCATGCCGGGCGCGGGCGGCGCGTATAGCGGTGGCTACGGCGCCGGCGCGGGCGCCAGTGGCTGGGGCGATATCTTCGACAGCATCTTCAGCGGCAACGGCGCCTGGGGCAGCGACTGGGGCTCGGGCTTTGCCGGTGCCGCGGGTGCTGCCGGTGTGGGCGCGGGCCGCAACCGCGCACGCAAGGGCGGCGACCTGTCGCTGACCGTCGATGTGACGGCCGAGGACGCGTTTCGCGGCGTGACGCACAAGGTTACCTACCGCATTCCCTCGACGGGCGAGCAGCAGACCATTACGGTCTCGGTGCCTGCGGGTGCGGTCGACGGCGGCAAACTGCGCTACAAGCGTCGTGGCGAGTACGGCGTTGCCGGCGGCGAGCGCGGCGACCTGGTCGTGACCACGCACGTGGAGGAGCATCCGCTGTTTAAGCGCAAGGGTGCCGACGTGACCATGGAGGTACCGGTCTCGGTCTACGAGGCGGCGCTCGGCTGCACGGTGGACGTGCCCACGCCCGGCGGTGCGACGGTCCGTCTGAAGGTGCCCGCGGGTACCCAGACGGGCAAGAAGTTCCGCTTTAAGGAGATGGGCGCGCCCGACGTTAAGCACCGTGGCCGCACAGGCGCGCTGCTCGTCGAGATTAAGGTGCAGGTTCCCACGAACCTGTCCGATGACGAGCGCGATGCCATGACCAAGCTGCGCGAGGCCGACACGCGCGACTACCGCGAGAAGGTCAACCGTTACAAGGCGACGTACTAGGGCGGTCGTGGCGCACGCCCGCGCCCGCGGGCTTATGATGGACGATAACGAGACGGAAAGGGGTCAGGTAGCATGGCCGAGGACAATAGGAACAAACCGCTGTACATGATCAGCGTGGCGGCCGAGCTGACCGGCATGCATCCGCAGACCCTGCGCGTCTACGAGTCCAAGGGCCTGGTGAACCCCCAGCGCTCGGGCGGTAACACGCGCCTGTATTCGCGTGCCGATATCGAGCGCCTGGAGCTCATCAACCAGCTGACCGACGAGGGTATCAACCTTGCCGGCGTGGTGCGTATCCTCGATATGAAGGAGCGTGCCGAGGAGCGCGAGCGCGAGAACGAAAAGCTCCGCGCCCGCGTGCGCCAGCTCGAGGACGAGCTGCACGAGTACAAGATGCAGAAGAAGATCACTGCCCTGGCCCCGCGCGATGGCTCGGTTAACCCCGAACAGGTCATGCGCAAGCTTTTGGGCGCCGGCGGAGATCTGTAGGTTCCGCCGTTCTACCGAACGGCGGACCAGTTGACGCTGCGCGCCGCCCAGAGCGACAATTTGTCATTCAAAAGGCAAGGCATGACCAGAAGGTCTATGCCTTGCCTTTTTCATGCCAACTTGTTCGCTCTGGACGTCGCTCGCTGTCCGTCCTCTACCTGCGGCGCTGCCTTGCTTCGGATGCGGTAGGGTGGTCATTGGGGACGTTCTTAGATGACTAGTCGAAAGGGACGCTCTTGCGCCAAGTCTGCCGGCTCACACTGGGCTCGTTCTTTACTTTACCGAGATAAAGTGAACGCGCAGATTCGTAACCCACTTGCAACCGTTCTATGGCACGATATTGAACGAATGTATGCTATGCGCCCAAATCTTTTGGGCAGAGTGGGAGACAGTATGGTCAAGCTGTACGAGGACGGCATCTACCTGCGCGGCGGCAGCGAGGTTGTGCCCGCGGCCGAGGCCGCCGAGCGCGGTATTACGCAGACGCCCGAGGATGCCAAGCGTGGCACCATCGCGTATTCGATCCTCCAGGCACACAATACGTCCGGAGATCCCGAGGCGCTCAAGATTCGCTTCGATGCCATGGCGAGCCATGACATCACCTTTGTCGGCATCATCCAGACGGCGCGCGCCTCGGGCATGGAGCAGTTCCCGCTGCCTTACGTGCTCACCAACTGCCATAACTCGCTGTGCGCCGTGGGCGGCACCATCAATGAGGACGACCACGTCTTTGGCCTTTCCGCGGCCAAGAAGTACGGTGGCATCTTCGTCCCGCCGCACATCGCCGTCATCCACTCCTTTATGCGCGAGAACTTCGCCGGCTGCGGCAAGATGATCCTGGGCTCCGACTCGCACACCCGCTACGGCGCCCTGGGCACCATGGCCGTAGGCGAGGGCGGCGGCGAGCTGGCAAAGCAGCTGCTGCGCGATACCTACGATGTCGCCTACCCCGGCGTTGTGGCCATCTACCTCACGGGTGCCCCGCGCCCCGGCGTCGGCCCGCACGATGTGGCGCTCGCCATCATCCGCGCCGTCTTTGCCAAGGGCTACGTCAAGAACAAGGTCATGGAGTTTGTGGGCCCGGGCATCGCGAGCATGACGACCGATTACCGCAACGGCGTCGATGTCATGACCACCGAGACCACCTGCCTGTCGAGCATCTGGGCCACCGACGAGGACACGCATGCGTTTTTGACCATGCACGGCCGCGGCGACGACTACCGCGAGCTCAAGCCCGCCGATGTTGCCTACTACGACGGCTGCGTCGAGATCGATCTGTCGAGCATCAAGCCCATGATTGCGCTGCCGTTCCATCCTTCCAATGGCTTTGAGATCGACGAGCTCAACGAGAACCTCGAGGACATCCTGCATGAGGTGGAGCTCGAGGCCGCCAAGATCGGCGAGGGCAAGACGCACTTTAGCCTGCTCGACAAGATTGTCGACGGCAAACTGCGCGTGCAGCAGGGCGTTATCGCCGGCTGCTCGGGCGGCAACTACGACTCCGTGGTTCAGGCTGCCCGCGTGCTCAAGGGCGCCAACACCGGCTGCGGCGAGTTCTCGCTGTCGGTCTATCCCACGAGCCAGCCCGTGGCGCTCGAACTTACGCGCCGTGGCTATATCTACGACCTCATGGAGGCCGGCGCGATCGTGCGCACGGCGTTCTGCGGCCCGTGCTTTGGCGCCGGCGACACGCCTGCCAACAACGGCCTATCCATTCGCCACACCACGCGCAATTTCCCCAACCGCGAGGGTTCCAAGCCGGGTAATGGCCAGCTGAGTGCCGTGGCCCTGATGGACGCCCGCTCCATTGCGGCGACGGCTGCCAACGGCGGCGTCCTGACGCCGGCGACCGACCTGCCCGAGGAGACTTGGGACGAGGCCTGCGAGTACACCTTTGACGACGCTCCTTACAAGAAGCGCGTGTACTGGGGCTTTGGCAAGGCGGAGCCTGCCGACGAGCTGGTCGAAGGCCCCAACATCAAGCCGTGGCCCGCGATGGAGCCCCTCGGCGACGACATCCTGCTCAAGGTGTGCTCCAAGATTATGGACCCGGTCACCACGACTGACGAGCTCATTCCTTCGGGCGAGACGAGCTCCTTCCGCTCCAACCCGCTGGGCCTGGCCGAGTTTACGCTCAGCCGCCGTGACCCGGCTTACGTGGGCCGTTCCAAGGAGGTCGACGCCGTGGAGAAGCGCCGCGTGGCTGGTGAGTCCGCGGGCGACTTGGCCGCGCTCGATGCCGAGCTTGCTGGTGTGTTTGAGGCGCTGGCCGGCGCGGGTGTCGCTGCCGATGCCAAAACGACTGAGTACGGCTCCATGCTCTATGCCAAGAAGCCCGGTGACGGTTCTGCCCGCGAGCAGGCCGCGAGCTGCCAGCGCGTAATTGGCGGCCTGGCCAACATCGTCCACGAGTACGCCACCAAGCGTTATCGCTCCAACGTGATGAACTGGGGCATGGTGCCCTTCCAGATGGAGGCCGAGCCCAACTTTGAGGTGGGAGACTACGTCTTTGTGCCGGGTATCCGCGCCGCGCTCGATGGCGACCTAAAGGACATCGCCGCCTACGTGGTGCGCGCCGACGGCGCGGTCGAGCAGATTGAGCTCTACATTGCCGATATGACGGCAAAGGAGCGTGCCATCGTCAAGGCCGGCTGCCTGATCAACTACAACAAGTTCAAAGCCGCTGCCGAGTAACGCACTTAATTGTCCGCCCGGGGCTTACCCCTTCCCGCCCGCTCACGCGCTTCGCGAGGGTCGCGTTCGGGAAAGGGTAAGCCCCGGGCTATATTTCTGCGTTCTCGTTGGGTCTTGAGGGACGCTAGTAAATAGACTTGCTTGATGCCGCCTCTCTTAATGGGGCGGCTTCTTTTTGTCGAAAACCACCATGAAGGGGCAGGTACCTTTGCGGTGGTGGGGGTGAGCTCAATGTCGGTGTGCATGTTGAGCGACATTCCAATGAGCGCCTCTACAGGATTTCATCCGGGTTGGCGGGTTTGGTTGTTTTGGGGATGCCGAGTTTGGATGACGCGAAATCGTCAACATTGTCCTTAATTCCGTCTTTGGTGTAGACGGTGACCATATAGGTGCTGTGTCCGAATTCACCCTTGTCGCGTGTTGCCCAGGCATCCCAGTAGGCGGCCCCGTTTCGCCCTTTGATTTTTCCGACACGGCGGAGTTCTGTTCGCTTTAATTTCTGGTTGCTATAGATGGTTCGACCGGCCTCCTCGGTGAGCCCGCACTGTCCAAGCATCTTGTCGAGGACTTGGTTCATGTGGCGCTCATCGGTGTTTGGTGCGTAGTCGTAGGCGAGGGTGATGGAGTTGAGTGGCTGGTCGTCGATTAGATAGTTTAGCGCCTGAGGTCCAAGGCAGAAATAGGGGGAGCATCCGTCGATCTGACCGAGCAGTGGCAACTTTGACTGCCAAATTCCGGTGGGAATTCTATATTCGTAGAACACGCCACGACAAATAAAGGAGAGCGAGGTGGCACGCGAGCCGGCGTCGACCATTCCGCATAAATCGAAGGGCGAGGCGATACCGAGGGAAAAGGGCGTGACGACGATAAAGAAGAACATCGCGATGGGTATGGCGAGAATGGCGATGACGTTGCGACCGGTGGAATGAGGCGGCTTCATATGCGCTCCTCGAGACAAAGATCTGTTGAGGATAGGCAGAAATGGATATGTTCAGAGAACAATTCAAGTTTAATCTCATGGCGCGAGATGGTCGACCGTTAGCGTCGAAAACCACCACAAAGGTGCCTGTCCCCTTTGTGGTGGTGAGGAGCGCGCGGCTTCTTTTGGTAATAGTGCTAGCTGGCGGTATCATTAGTGCAGGTGGCGAAGGTTTGCATTGTGGGGTGTTTTGCCGTGAGCCGTTTTGCCCGTATTGGATTGATTGTTTTGGCGCTTGCGATCACCGTGGTTGGCATGGGCGCTGTCGGCATGGCGTTTCTGCCTGCTGCGGTGACGGAGCCGGTGGTCAAGCCTGTGATTCAATCTGTCGAACTTCTGACCGGCAACGACAAGCCTGAGACCATTACCGTTGATTTTGATGAGCAACCGGCTGCGCTTGGCATTAGTAATTATCCACATATTCAGCTTGGGGCCATGCGCTATACCACGGATACAAGCCTGATCGATAGGACGTCCGAGCTACTCAAGGGCAAAACATTTAAGCGTTGGTACGGATATGCGTCCTATCGGGCAAAAGCGAACGACATGGTTGGCGGATGCCACTCTTCTATCGAGCTGGACACTGCAAACGGCGCAAAGTTATGTGATGTCTCGTACGATCCGGGCTACGAGGGCAATGAGGGTCCGGGCATCTACATCATGGACGGCGATGTCGCCTATGTCATGGAGGGCGACCAGACCGAGCTCAACGATTTTATGGGTCAGTGTATCCAAGATGCCTATAAACAGACCTGCTTGCCTGACCCGCGGACTGCACGCGATAGTGGGTCTGCCCGTACATGGCTGTTCGAGGATGAGATGCCCTGGACCGTCGAATCGGGGAGTACGGGTTCGGCGAAGGAGTAGAGACCGCGACCACCACAAAGGTACCCGTCCCCTTTGTAGTAGTTCTTGGTTTGTCTCGATTTGTAACATCTTGGCCGCTAAAAGTGGGCCTAGTGTTACAGATTTAGATTTTTGATCCGGGTGTTTTCTGTTCGTCTCGATTTGTAACAGATAGAGCTCTATTTGCTGACTAGATGTTACAGATTTAGATAAACGGGTGCCGCTGGTCATTTCGTCTCGATCTGTAACATCTAGAGCCATAAACAGCCGCTAGATGTTACAGATTGAGATAGTAAAGGGATAAGGCCGCAGCGGGTGAGCGGGTCTGCCCCCTATCTCTCAATCACTCAGAAAATCTTATATATAGAGACTTAGATTTGTGTATAAGATCGTACAAAGCTGGCAACAATACTTCTCGAACAACGTGAAGCCGCCCCGTAGGGCGGCCGCCCCAAGAGAGGTGATTCCATGAGAATCGATAAGCTAGCAATGACGTCGCGCGAGGCGCTGCAGACCGCCATGAGCACGGCTGCCGACGCGCAGGCCGGCGCGGTGGAGCCGATTCACCTGCTGTCCGCCCTGCTTGGTGCCGGCGAGCGCAATATCTCCGTGATCATCGAGCGTATCGGCGCCGACCCGGCCCAGCTCGCACGCTCCACGCAGGATGCCATCGACCACGCGCCCAAGGTTTCGGGCGAGGGTCAGCAGATGGGCCTGTCTAACGAGCTCGTCCGCGTCATCGAAAAGGCCGAGAAGAAGGCCACCAAGATGGGCGACAGCTTTGTGGTGACCGAGCATCTGCTGATGGCGCTTGCCGAGGACAAGGGCGAGGCCGGCCGCGTTCTGCGCGACGCCGGCGTGACCAAGGAGCGCATCGAGCAAGTCTACGAGGAGCTGCGCGGCGATGACCGCGTGACGTCTGCCGAGGACAAAACGCAGTTTGAGGCGCTGGAGCAGTACGGTCGCAACATCTGCGACCTCGCCCGCGCCGGCAAGCTCGACCCGGTCATCGGCCGTACCGATGAGATTCGCCGCACCATCCAGGTCCTGTCCCGTCGCACCAAGAACAACCCCGTGCTCATTGGTGAGCCGGGCGTCGGTAAAACGGCCATCGTCGAGGGCATCGCCCAGCGTATCGTGGCCGGCGACGTGCCGAGCACCCTGCGCGACCGCGATCTCATCGAGCTCGACATGAGCGCGCTGGTCGCCGGCGCCAAGTACCGTGGTGAGTTCGAGGACCGCTTAAAGGCCGTGCTCAAGGAGGTGCAAAAATCGGAAGGCAAGGTCATCCTGTTCATCGATGAGCTCCACACCATCGTGGGCGCGGGTGCCACCGAGGGCTCCATGGACGCCGGCAACATCCTCAAGCCGGCGCTTGCCCGTGGCGACCTGCACGCGATCGGCGCGACTACGCTTGACGAATACCGCAAGTACATCGAGAAGGACGCGGCGCTCGCCCGTCGTTTCCAGACCGTGATGGTCTCCGAGCCCACCGTCGAGGACACCATCTCGATCCTGCGTGGCCTCAAGGAGAAGTACGAGATCTTCCACGGCGTGCACATCACCGATAGCGCGCTCGTGGCCGCCGCCGACCTCTCCGATCGCTACATCGCCGACCGCTTCCTGCCCGACAAGGCCATCGACTTGGTCGATGAGGCCGCAAGCCGCCTGCGCATGGAGCTCGACAGCATGCCGGTCGAGATCGACGCCACCACGCGTCAGCTCACCCAGCTGCAGATCGAGGAACAGGCGCTCATGAAGGAGACCGACGACGCCTCCAAGGAGCGTCTGGAGGCCCTGCGCCAGGAGATTGCCGAGGTCCAGGAAAAGCTCAATGTGCAAAAGGCCGGCTGGCTCAACCAGAAGAACGCCATCGACCACGTGCAGGAGCTCAAAGGACAGCTCGACGAGGCCAAGAGCGAAGAGGAGCGCGCGACGCGCAACGGCGACCTGGGCCGTGCGTCCGAGTTACGCTACTCCGTGATTCCGGGCCTGCAGCAGCAGATTCAGGATTCCGAGGCTGCGCTCGAGGCACAAAAGCAGCAGGACGGCGAGGGCCTCAACGAGCAGGTGACCTCCGACGAGATCGCCGAGGTCGTGAGTGCCTGGACCGGCGTGCCCGTGTCCAAGATGATGCAGGGCGAGCTCGACAAACTGAAGGGCCTGGAGGGCGAGCTGCATAAGCGCGTCATCGGTCAGGACGAGGCCGTCTCCGCCGTCGCCGCGGCTGTGCGTCGCAGCCGTGCGGGTCTCTCCGACCCGGACAAGCCCATCGGCAGCTTCTTCTTCCTGGGCCCCACCGGCGTGGGCAAGACCGAGCTCGCCAAGGCGCTAGCCGAGTGCCTGTTCGATGACGAGCGCGCGCTCGTGCGTATTGACATGTCCGAGTACATGGAGAAGTTCAGCGTCCAGCGTCTGATCGGTGCGCCCCCGGGATACGTGGGCTACGACGAGGGCGGCCAGCTCACCGAGGCCGTGCGCCGTCGTCCGTACTCCGTGATCTTGCTCGACGAGATGGAGAAGGCCCATCCGGATGTCTTTAACGTGCTACTACAGGTGCTTGACGACGGCCGTCTGACCGACGGTCAGGGTCGCCAGGTGTCCTTCAAGAACACGATCATTATCATGACGTCTAATGTGGGCTCCAAGGCTATCGCCGAGCTTTCCGGCAAGGACGAGGAGGAGATGCGCCATCAGGTCGACGCGGCCATGGCTCAGACCTTCCGCCCCGAGTTCCTCAACCGTATCGACGATATCGTGGTGTTCCATCCGCTCGGCATGGCGCAGATCGAGAAGATCGTCGACATTCAGCTCGCCGACGTCCGCGCGCGTCTGGCCAAGGAGCGCATGACGCTTGCCATCACCCCGGCGGCCAAGCAGATGCTCGCCGTGGGCGGCCTGGATCCGGTCTTTGGCGCCCGTCCGCTCAAGCGTCTGGTGCAACGCGAGGTCGTGGATGCCATCGCGGCCGCCATCATCGACGGTACGGTGCGCGAGGGCGATCAGGTGACGGTCGATGTCGACAAGGACGGCGGCTTTACCGTCGTGTGCGACAACACGCCGGCGGCCACCTACGAGGTCCCCGACGCCGAGTAGATTTTGGGCCATGCCTTAAAAACTACTAGCCGTCTCTAAACGCCAAGGGCGGCGGATCCAATTGGGTCCGCCGCCCTTTTTCGTGCGACAATCGATGGTGTTGAACACAATTGCACGGCAAGGAGATACGCAGATGAAAGACGAGAACAAGACGAACGCACCGGCGACTGAGGCGGCGCCCGCCGCACCCGCCGCACCCAAGCCTGCGCCTAAGCCGGCACCCAAGCCGCGCGACCCCTATATCCGCGCCGAGAACGAGGACGATGACGGCTACGATCCCTACAGCGATCGCCGCCCCGAGCGCGAGCCACTGTTCGAAGCCGATCCGTGGCGCTGAGTGCCATCCAAAAGGCCACCAATAAGTTGCGGTGAAATAGGGACTATTTTGCGGTTTTACCAGCAAAAACAGTCCATATTTCACCGCAACTGCGTTAGGGGTGTGGGTGTTGGGCGGCTGTCTTCGGGCCGGCTAGTCCTGGGCCTTGATGCTCGGCAGGAGAATCTGGGCGAGGTAGTCGGTCTCGAGTTTGGTCGCGGCGTCGGCTTTGCCGTCTTTGCCGACCAGCACTTTTTTGATCTGGCTATAGGTATAGCGGTTGCCGGTCGTAAGTTCGACAAGCTCAACTGCAGTGTCCATGGGGTAGGTCGACACGGGGTCTTGCGTGCGTCCGTTGATGGTCTGGGGCACCACATACGGATAAACGGGGCCGCTGGCGTAGACGGTGTAGCCGTTGCCGAGGTTTGCCGCACCCAAAACCGCGTCGCCCTCATCGGGCGTAAAGCTCTCGCCGTCGCGCACCGTGACAAGCGTCACAAGCGGCGTGTTCGTGTCGCCGGCAAGATATATGCACAGCGTGCTGCCGTTTTGCCAAGTCGCGACTTTGCCGTACCACTCAACGGGAATATCGAGCTGATACAGGTCCGTTGCCTTATGTCGAGCATCGGCGTCGCGGGCCGCCTGCGCCTTGCGGGAGCTCACGGCGTTGGTCGCGGCGTCGCGTCGCGCGGTTGCCGCCTGCTGGAGTACCTTTGCGACCGCGGCGGAATTCACCCCGCCTTCCTCGGCATACTTGGCGGCGGCATCGATCTGGTCGTCGGTCACCGTGTCGGCCGAAGGCACCTCGAGCTTAAAGGTGGCCTGGGCACTCAAATCCTGCCCATCGCTCTTAATGGCGACCTGCGCCTTGGTGGTCGGGACGGTGTAGATGGTGCCGTCGGCCGCGATGGGGGAGGCGGCAATGGAGAGCGTGTAATCGCCGGGCAGCAGCTTAACGCCGCGACCGTGCTCGTCAACATAGAGCGTTTCGCTCACGGAAGAACCGTCGGAATCCTGCCCGCTCACCTGCACGGGAATCTTGGAGCCAGTTGAGCAGTCGAGGCCCGCGGCATGCACGCCAATCTGCACCGACATCATCGTGTGGGCATTGGCGGCGACAGCGGCAGCCTGCTCTTGTTGATATCCGTTCCAGGCAGCATAGCCTGCACCGCCGGCGACAAGCGCGACGGCCACGACGCCGGCGACCATCAGATTGCGGCGCTTTGGCGACATCTTGCGATGGCGGACCTCGGCTTCGCGTGCCGAGGGAACGGACGGCAGGGGAATATCGCCCATGGCGATGGTCTCATCGACGACAGGAGCAGAACCTAGGCCGGGGAGCTCGCGGGTCAGCGAATCCTCGG
The DNA here is from genome assembly GCA_905204415.1 of uncultured Collinsella sp. GTDB lineage: Bacteria > Actinomycetota > Coriobacteriia > Coriobacteriales > Coriobacteriaceae > Collinsella. Next base: position 30,050 of record CAJKZP010000007.1, read on the forward strand.
CCGGCAAGCTGTCGAGCAAGATGGTTTCCTCGCTCGTATCGGATTCGGTCTGGTCGTCGGCCTCACATTCGGATTCCTCGTGCCCCGCCTCGTCTTCGGTGGGCGCGGCGCCATCGTCTTTTGCATCCTGATCATCGGGCTGCGCCTCGATTTCCGGCTCATCCTGCGCATCGACGCTCGAATCGTCAAACGCAATTTCGGCCAGCGCGATCTGGTCTAGGCTCTCCAGGGCCTCGGCGCACGCTTCTGCATCTTGGGCCGCATCCTCTTGGCCCATCGTCTCATCTTTCATATATCCCCCAAGCTCAATATCGGGACAACACTGTACCCAAAAACGGGACCCCATAGAGCCGCCGCATGATTTGAAATCCGATTTTAAATAAGCGCATGTTTTTGAATAGATGAATAGAGGCGCGACGACAAAAGCCCCCGAAAAGCGAGCGAAACGCTTTCCGGGGGCTCTGCGAGACATTGGATTGAAAATCCTGGCGGGCGGGCCTATGCCCAAGCGCCAACAGCGACCAACATGTTACTCGGCGTGCGCGTAATCAACCTTGGCGCGGCGAGCGGTAGCCTTCTCCCAATCGCTGGTGCCCTCAAAGACATCCTGCTTGTAGGGATTGCGGCCGAGCTTCTTGGCGCGGTAGGCGATGTAGATGATCGCGGCGACATTGGCGACCAGTGCGGCGATCGAGACCGCGGTGGCGGCGCCGGGGTCGAGCGTGGAGTGAGTCACAAAGATGGACTCCTCCTGGAAGTACGGGAACACCTGGGCAAACATGCACCAAATAGCAAGCGTAAAGGCGCGGTTCTGGATCCAGCCGCCCTTGTTCCAGATAAAGGCGGCGACGGTGGGCGCCAGCAGTAGCGCAAAACCGCAGAACCAGGAGTGGGTGGGCAGGCAGTTGTAGGTGTAGCAGAAGTTCCAGATATCGTAGGCGATGATGTAGACCCAGGTCATGTCGGGCCACAGCATGTCGGTCTTGTCCTCGGAGGCGTAGACGCTCCACCAACCGGTCATGCAGAAGATGTTGATGAGACCGGCGATGCCGTTGAACACGTTGTTCCAGCCGGCAAGCTGCGTGGCACCCTCGGAGGTGACCCAGGTGGACTGGCCCAGGACAAAGAAGTGATAGGCGCTCTCGAAGTCGGACACGACGGCGATCAAGATGTTGATGGCGACGATCACAAACGGCCACGCGCGGAACCAATGCGCCTTGCCGATCTTGCCCCACTGGTACTTAATGGCAATGAAGCCCCAGCAACCGGCCAGCGCCGCGTACACCTTGGCGTAGTGGAACCAGCTGTTCTGGTACACGTGGGTGGGGTTGGTGAGCGCCCACTCGGCACCCTGCGAAACGCCCACGGCGATGGCGACGCAGTAGATGGTCATGGCCAGTCAAGCCACGCCAAAGATGATTGCCGCGCCCAGCTTGGTGCGGCGGCCGACCTCGTTGAGCACGATCAGGCCAATAAAGACCATGGCCCAGCCAGCCCAGTGGATAAGGGTATCGCTACCCCAAACGTCGAACAGCATGCTGCTCTCCTTTCACACGCCCGCGGCCCCTCTTCCGATCGCGGGCAGTTTGGCCAAATGTCGTCAGTTCTGGGGCTTGCGCTCCGGATACTTGGCGGTATAGCCCTCGATGTGGAGTGTCGAGGCGATGATTTCCTTGACCGTCTCGTCGGGCACATCGGGGTGCGTGCGGATATACATCAACAACCCCATGATGAGGGTGTAGAACGTCTCGTAGACATGGTCGATGCGTAGCTCATGATGGGCGACAAAATCCACCACGGTGGTGTCGCAGATATACTGCGCCACGCGCTGGACCACGTTGTGCAAAAAGCCGCCGTAGAGCGCGCCGCTGCTTGAGGTGAGCGTACTCGGCAGCTCGTGGCCGCTGACGACCAGGCGCTTGAAGAGCGGGGCGACGGTGTCGAGTGCGCCCTCGATATCACCGGCGATGCGGCTGGCATTCCACTGCTCGAGCTCGGCGATAAAACCGTCGATTGCCTCGTCCATGACAGCGGTGACGGCGGCGTCCATATCGGCAAAGTAGTGGTAGAACAATGAGCGCGTGCAGCCGGCGCGTTTGGTCACGGCCGAGACAGATAGATGCGACACACCCAGCTCGGAACTCACGGTGCGCACGGCGGCGAGGATCTCGCGACGGCGTTCGTCGCCCGTCAGACGTTTGGCCGTGCTGTCGGGCGCGGGGACGGCATCGGCCACAGAGGTATCTGCTGTGTTGTTGCCCATGTTTTGCCGCCTTTCATCCTCTTTTGCCTGACCGTTCACCTAACAGTCTTGAATATTGTTGACGGTTCGTCAATACTATTTTTGACACAATGTCAACAATGGCGGGTGAACGGCATGGGGCATGCTCGACCTGCAAAAAAAGAGGGGCGCTGCGGCCTCGTCGGGCTGCGGCAAGAGAAGGGACAACCATGATTCTCAACGGACCGGGAATTAGCTACACCGAGCCCGACATCGGTTCGGAGTTCGTGCCGCCGCTGCCAGAGCATCCGCGCGAGGCAATCGTCAAGCTGTGCGAGCACTGCACTAACCGTCTGCTGCATCGCGACGAGCTGCTGGGCTACGAGTACTGGTCGTTTGCCGAGGCCGCGACCGACGAGCAGGCCGAGGTGCTCTGCAAGATGAAGATGCGCCGTCCCTATACGCTGCCCGAGATGGTCAAGCTCACCGGCATACCCGAGGCCATGATCGAGAAGATGCTCGACGACATGAGCTACACGGGTCTGCTCGAGTACAACTGGGAAAATCCCGAGCGCGCCAAGCAGTGGGTGCTGCCCATGCTGGTACCGGGTTCCGCCGAGTTCCTCAACATGCGCGTGAGCCAGCTCGAGGAGCATCCGGTCTATGCCAAGTTCTTTGAGCAGGCCTCCAAGGGGCCGCTGTCCAAAGCCACGCCGATGGTGCCGCCCGGAGGTGCCGGTATCGGCATGCACGTCATTCCGGTCGAGAAGGCTATCGATGCTTCGAGCACCTCGGTGCCTATTGAGCATATCGAGCACTGGCTCGACAAATACGAGGGTAAGTATGCCGCCAGCACCTGCAGCTGCCGCGCGAGCCGTCGCGTGATGGGCGAGGGCTGCGCCGACGACCCCGCCGACTGGTGCATTGCCGTGGGCGATATGGCCGACTATGTGGTTGAGACCGACCGCGGCCACTATGTGACGCGCGACGAGGTTTACGACATCCTGCGCCAGGCCGAGGACAACGGCTTTGTGCACCAGATCACCAACATTGACGGCGAGAACAAAATCTTCGCCATCTGCAACTGCAACGTCAACGTGTGCTACGCCCTGCGCACCTCTCAGCTGTTCAACACGCCCAACCTGTCGCGCTCGGCCTATGTCGCCAAGGTCGAGAAGGACAAGTGCGTGGCCTGCGGTCGCTGCGTTGAGGTGTGTCCGGCTGGCGCCGCCAAGCTGGGCCAGAAGCTCTGCAGCAAAAAGGCCGGCGGCCGCTTACCCGAGTATCCGCGCCAGGAGCTGCCCGATGCCACCAAGTGGGACCACACCAAGTGGTCGCCCAACTACCGCAACGATAACCGTATCGAGACGCACGAGTCCGGCACCGCGCCCTGCAAGACGGCCTGCCCCGCGCACGTTGCCGTTCAGGGCTATCTGAAGCTTGCGGCGCAGGGCCGCTATGACGAGGCACTGGCGCTCATCAAGCGCGAGAACCCGCTGCCCGCTATCTGCGGCCGCGTGTGCAACCGCCGCTGCGAGGACGCCTGCACCCGCGGCCGTGTGGACGCCGCCGTGGCTATCGACGAGGTCAAGAAGTTCATCGCCCAGCGCGATCTGGATGCCGCGACCCGCTATGTCCCACCTGTGGTGACCCCGACGCGAGCCGGCGGCTTCGACCAGAAGATCGCCATCATCGGTGCCGGTCCGGCCGGCCTGTCCTGCGCTTTCTACCTGGCCGAGAAGGGCTACAAGCCCGTCGTGTTCGAGAAGAACGAGCGCCCGGGCGGCATGCTCACTTACGGTATTCCCAGCTTTAAGCTGCAGAAGGACGTTATCGAGGCAGAGGTTGAGGTCATTCGCCTGATGGGCGCCGAGTTCCGCTATGGCGTTGAGGTCGGTCGCGATGTGACGCTCGACGAGCTGCGCGAGCAGGGTCTCGTGACCGAAGAGGATCAATGGGACAAGGATCAGTACAACATGGAGAAGCTGATGGCCCAGGCCGCAGCCGCCAAGAAGAAGGCCGAGTAACAGCTGAGACGCCGTTAGTGGAAAGCGGATCG